>JBEKWY010000163.1:0-11141 GCA_049512575.1 Candidatus Acidiferrum sp. | reverse complement strand
GGTTGCTGCGGCACCACGCCGGCGCACATCCGCGCCATGGTCGATGCCGTCAAGTCTCTGCATCCGGTGATGCACGCTGGGGGCGCGCCTTCGGCCGCGGTCGCCGCAAAGGCCGCGCCAGTAATCGAGCGCGAGCCGGAGAGCAAGTTCTGGAAAAAGCTCCAGACCAAAGAATTCACCGTGTGCGTGGAAATCGATCCGCCGAAGGGCCTTTCGCTCGATCGCATTTTCGAGCAGGTCGACAAGATCATGGCGTCGGGAAAAGTGGATGCCATCGACATCAACAGCGGGGCGATGGCGCGCGTCGGCATGGATGCGCTGATGACCGCCGGAGCGCTGGAAGCCCGCGGAATCGAGACCGTGCCGCACCTCACCACCCGCGACTACAACATCATCGGCCTGCAAGCGATGCTGCTGGGCGCGTGGACCGTCGGCGGCGTACGCAACGTTCTCGCGATCACGGGCGATCCTCCGTCGGTCGGAGACTATCCCGAAGCCAGCGGCGTGTACGAAGTGGACTCCGTGGGCTTGGTGAAAATTCTCCATCGCCTAAATCAGGGCACGGACTGGGCCGGCAAAACGCTGGGCGGCGCCACAAACTTCGCTATCGGCGTCGCGGTGAATCCCGTCGCCGACGATATCGACGCCGAGATCGAGCGCTTCCACGCCAAAATCGAAGCCGGCGCGCACTATGCGATGACCCAGCCGATTTTCGATCCCGAACACTGGTACGCGTTTGTGAAAAAGCTGGGCGCCAAGCCGGTAATTCCCGTGCTGATCGGCATCTGGCCGCTCAATAGTTACAAGCAGGCGCTGCGTTTGAATAACGAAGTGCCTGGCATCGTCATTCCCGAGCCGGTGCTGAAATCGATGGAAGCTGCTGGACCCGCGGCGCGCGAACGTGGGTTTGAGGTTGCTCGCGAAATGCTGGCGTGGTCGCGCACCGAACTGGCCGGTGCGTACCTTATTCCGCCGTTCAAACGGTACGAGGAAATTCTGGATATTTTGTAGCAGTCGTGGACGGGCACAGCGGTGCTGTGCCCCTCCCAGATTAAACTAGGCAACAATTGTGGGGGTGCAGCATTGACGCGCCCTTTTTCGGCACAAATCTTGAACTACGAGACCGTCCCGCAGGCGAATTCGCGTCAGGCCTGTTCTTTTTTGGGGAACCAGGGGACGAACGTGCTTGTGGTGCGCTGATAAGCTCGATATTCGTTGCCGCGGGTGCGCAGCGCTTGCGCTTCAGTGGCCTTAATGCCGGTTATGCCCAGCAAGAAATAAAGAATCAGCGCAGGGGAAATCACGCTCAGGTAGCCGTACGGCGACGGGAGCGCAAAAACGGCGTAACCGACCCACATTAGCCACTCAGAAAAGTAGTTCGGATGGCGCGAGTATTTCCACAGACCCTCGCGGCACGTCTTGCCCTCGTTTTGGGGGTTCTTCTTGAAGGCGCTGAGTTGCTGATCGGCGATCGCTTCACCGATGATACCGATGAGCCAGATTCCAGCGCCGATTTTTTCTAAAACTCCGAGTGGCGCACGCGGGTTCAAGCACGCGATCAAAAAAGGGATGGAGAGGACGACAACCAGCAGCGCCTGAAACTCGAAGAAAAACAAGAAGCGTAGCGCGAGATGGTTCTTCCATTCCTTGCGCAGTTGGACGTAGCGCCCTTCTTCAGGCTTACCAACCACTCGGGCAAAAAGAAGGTAGGTAGCGAGCCGCAATCCCCAAAAGCCCGCCATCGAGGCAATGGCCCATTTGCGAGCGGGATATCCCGGCGCAGCCACGGCATAGTACAGGGCGAGAATTCCCAAGCCGGCGGCCCATCCCACGTCGACAATGGCGGCGTTGCGAATCAGTAGATGGAGAATCCACAGCGCCAGCATCATCCCCGCGATGATGGCGGCGCCCGTCAACGCCAAATGTGCTGCTTGTGGCAACATCAGGTGGCCTCGGGAACGCGCGCGATTTTTCGGCCCGCGGGGCGCGGCAGTGCCGACGGCAGGTTCGGATAAAGCGCTGCAACCCACAGCGGTGCGATCAGACGCCACGCAGCGGCGGCATGCCAGGTGATGGTCCACCGCGATCGAACGGTGTCACCCATATGAGGGTGAATCATCGCATAAACCTAAGGAAGTGAGGGAGGTAAGTAATAGGGCTCGTGCGGACATGGGAGCTATTGGTTTCGATGAACGGCCTCAGGCGTTGGTCGCACACCCTGTTGTGCAAAGAGTGCGTCGGTCCCTAGCGTCCTAGTACGGCATCGCTCGGAGGATGTCTTGGAAAGGCGCAGGCATTGGGCCAACTGATGAGAGAAGGGAATGACAGATCGGCAGACGCACATTGCAAGGTTCAATGCATCCAATGGAAGGAATGGTGCTGAGGCCATTCGGGACAGCACGTCGAAAGTGAACTATGTCTCTCGCGCTATGAGGAAGAGGCTGCAGTCCGCGGAGCAGAAAGGACGTTTGGCGGCATGAATCCCTGGTTGCAAGCTCGCGCAAAAAAGCTGTTCTTTCGTTCGCTGCAAAATTTAAGCGGCGGCTTTCTGGAGATTGTCTGCCCGGACGAAACCTACACCTTTGGTGAGGCGGACGCGGAACTTCGGGCGATGGCGGTCATCCACGACGAACGATTTTTCATGCGGGCCCTGACGGGCGCGGATATCGGCATGGGCGAATCGTATATGGACGGCGACTGGACGACGCCGGACCTCGTGGCACTGGTGCGCGTGGCGGTGCGCAACCTGCGCCTGCTCGACGCGCAGCACAAAGTTTTCTCTGGTATTCGCGCGATGGCCTCGCGGCTGCATCACCGGCTGCGCGGAAATACAATCAAAGGCAGCCGCAAGAACATTCGCGCGCACTACGATCTGGGCAATGAGTTTTACCGGTTGTTCCTGGATTCGGAGATGGTGTATTCGTGCGCGTATTTTCGCCACAAGCAGGATTCCCTGGAAGCCGCTCAATTGGAGAAACTCGACCTTGCTTGCCGCAAGCTCCATATCCGTCCAGGCGATCGCGTGCTGGAAATCGGATGCGGCTGGGGCTCATTCGCGATTCATGCAGCGCGGAATTATGGCGCGCACGTAACGGGGGTGACCATCAGTCCCGCGCAATACGAGTATGCAACGCAGCGCGTCGAGGGCGTCGACCTGGGAAGCGGATCGGCGCGCATCGTGTTGGAGGATTACCGCCGCGTGCAAGGGCAGTACGACAAAATCGCCAGCATCGAAATGTTTGAAGCCGTAGGCTTCGATCACTACGACGAATTTTTCGGCATGTGTGACCGGCTGCTGACGCCGGAAGGCTCGATGTTCCTGCAGACCATTACGCTGCGAGAGCAGGAAATCGCCGAATATCGCAAGCGCGTGGACTGGATTCAAACCTACATCTTTCCTGGGGGCGAGTTAGCGTCGGTGGTTGAAATCGGGCGCTCGCTGGTGCGCAGTGGACAGCTGAACTTGACCAATACCGAAAGTATCAGCACGCACTACGCAAAGACGCTGGCCCTTTGGCGCGAGCGCTTCTTTTGCCGGATCGCGGACGTGCGCCGCCTGGGGTTCGACGAGCGATTCCAGCGCATGTGGGATTTTTATCTCGGCTGGTGCGAAGGGGCATTCCGCGAGCACTACATTGGCGCGGCGCAACTGGTCATTTCCAAGAAGGCTGCGCGGGAGCGAATTCTCGGCGAACAGGCGGTGCCGAGTGCTTCCGCTCTATCGGCTTAAAGAACGCGCGAAGCTCGCACCTCTGCTATGCATGCTTCCAATCATCGACGCCTCATTTCGGAGGCTCAACGGCACTGGTGTGATCGTGGATAATCCGCCAGCCCTCCGGAAAGCGCTGCCAGACGAGCGAGAAGACACCACCGATGTCGCCTTTGGTCCGAGTCAAATGCCAATGCCCGAGGACGAGAGCCGCGTCCGTCCCGAGAAACCGGAATTCGAGGTCGGAGAATTCCAAGTGACCCATGGTCTCGCGATCGGCATAGCTTTTCTTGTACCGCGCCCTGACGGCGTCCCATCCTCGGGCGATGCCACTCGTTCCTGAAAAAGTGAGCTCCGGGGAATGCCAATAGCCATCGAGGAAGGCATCTACGTCCCCTTTGTTCCAGCTAGACTGCTGATTCTTAAGCACTTCCAGGATGGCGGAACGGTCCAGGTCGTGACTGTCAGCGGCGGCCAGTACCTGGAAGCTGATTCCTGCCGCGAGGACGAGCGCACCTAAACTCAATGAAATCAATCGAATAGCAGGAACCCGCTGCATGGGAACCTCCTGGGTTGGAATCAACGGAACGGAGGGTAGGGCCATCTGAGCTCGTGCGCAAGCTTAGAAATGGGTTTCGGCCCGAGAGGAGAAGGTGGCGCGAAACGCCCAGATAAGTCCCTGCTCCGGGTCCTATCCAGCTGGTACCGGGGAACTATTGGTGCGAGCAGGAGGCACTGACAGAATTGGGGCTAGAAAGAGGCGTAATGTTCTCCGCTATGCTATTCGCGATCTCCATCGTAGCGCTGTCACAGTTCGCCCTCTACTACTGGCGAGCGGTCCTGACGGCTGTGGCGGGCCAACCCGTTTCCGAGAACGTACTTGCGGCTGCCAGCATCGAGAATGGCCGCGTGACAGCCCGCGACTTCCAGACTCTTGCCGGGCTGCATGGTTTGACGCTGGACTTGGCCCCACGCAGCAGCGGGCTCGGCGCGGTTCGCCTTTACTATCGTATCGTGGATGGCATGTCTGCCCTGGCCGGCAAGCGTATGCCAGCATTGGCTGCTTGGTGCGAGCAGGAATTGACGGTCTGCGCGCGATACGCCGCGGTACAGATTGAGTGCCGCCTGCGGTCGAACTTGGAGTTGGCGGCTTCGATGCGCTCCTGCTAGTTTGGTTTTCTTGGTTTTTCCCTCTCCCCTCTCATAACCGGCAAGACACGACGGCCCCGATCGCGGGTCTTTGCGCGCCGCCGCCGGTTCCTGCTAACGTCTAAAACGTTCTTACCCCAGCAGCTGTCCTGGAGAAAACATGGCGACATTCCCCTTGATCGAATACCACGACGCGAGCCCGGAAGTGCGCGCGATTTACGACGACATCATGGCCACACGGAAGACCGACTGGATCAACAATTTCTGGAAAGCGATTGCGCATGATCCCGCCACACTGAAGCGCACGTGGGAAGACATCAAGCAGATCATGGCGCCCGGTGCGCTCGATCCGCTCACGAAGGAATTGCTCTACGTTGCCGTGAGCGTCACCAACAGTTGCCACTACTGCATCGCGTCGCACACGGCCTCCGCGCGCAACAAGGGCATGACCGAGGCGATGTTTCACGAACTACAGGCCGTGATCGGCATGGCAAACGAAACCAACAAGCTCGTCACCGGCTACCAGGTTGAAATCGACGAACAATTCAAGCCTCCACTCTCGCGTTCGTAAAATTCAAGTTACAAGGCTCGAACACCTGTACGGAAGGCCAGTATATTTTCGCGGCGGTACGCTCGTACGATGGCTCAGTAGCGCCGCGAACTCACTATCGTTGCGTTCGCGAGTCTTGAATCAGCTTGGTAACAAAAACTCTGGCCAAACAAGTGAGTCCGCCAATGTCGCCAACCGCGAAAGATCTTGATGTGACCAATCCCAGTTCCACAACGCCCGGTGTGCGTCCCGCGTCGGTTGGAACGCAGGATGAGAATGCCGGAAAGCCGCAACCCGTGCCGCTGGAAGTTCCGGTGACCGTGAATGGCGCGCGAACGGTAGAAGGCAGCGACAAGCGCGAACCCTTTTCTGAAACAACCCAGACGGTACTGGTGTTCGGCAACGGCGCGGTGATTCGCCTGGCGTCCTCGGTGGCCGCGGGACAGTTATTGTTCCTGACCAACGAGAAAACGAAAAAAGAAGTGGTGTGCCAGGTCGTGAAGTCGAAGAATTACCGGAATGTGAGCGGCTACGTCGAACTGGAATTCACCGAAGCGATTCCAGGATTTTGGGGCATGAGATTTCCCGGCGAGCGTGCTGCACAGCCGAGCGCATCTGCTCCCGCTGCACCCACGAAGCCCGCGCCGCCGGCCTCCGTTGCACCGAAGATTGAAGCGCCTGCCGCGAACAGCGTTCCGCAGCGGGTGGAACCCAAAGTGGCGCCGGTGCCACCAATGCCCGCGCCGACGGCAACGATTACCACCAGCGCGCTGAACATAGCGCCGAATCCGGCTTTGAATTTGCCGCGCGCCGCAGAGCCCAAGCCGGTCACGACTTTGCCAAAGCCCGTGTCGCACCAGCCTAGTATTGCGCCAGTCAGCGCCATACCGAATGCGACTTTGCCGAAAGCGCCCGGACTCACCGATGGATTCGGCAGCGGCCTCACGTCAACCGCACGGCCTTCGGAGAGCAGGCCTCCGGCACCGGTTGCGCCCAAGGCATCGCAAACACCGGTCGCCACGCAAAGTTCGTCGGACGCGCTCCGGCGCGAGTCGGAACGCTTGCAAGAGCAACTCGCGTCGATGTTATTCGCCGCCGAGGTACCCGCGACGCCCGTACATGCAGCGCCGGTGCTGCCACCCGCGAACAAACCGCCGATCGCCGAATTGTCAGCTAAGGTTGTGGAGATCGCGAAGCCGCAAAGTCCGGCCTCGAAAGTAGCTCCACCTCCGAGGACCGCACCCGTTCAGCCGCATTCTTCTCTGGACGATGAAGTGGTCAAGATTCCGTCGTGGCTTGAGCCCCTGGCGCGTAACGCGGCCACACAGGCGCAAAACGAGGCAATCGCCAAGGAAGAAGCAGCTCACGCCAACAAGGTCATCGAGTTCGAAGTGCAGGACGTTTCGGCACCGCCCATAACGCCGGTGGAAGAGACGCCAGCCTCCGCGGAAATTTCGCACGGCAGCCATTTGGTGGAAGAAGTGCCGGTGCAGTTGCAGGATGCTTCGAAAGGCAATAATAAGGGTCTGTTAATCGGAGCGATTGCTGCGGGTCTTCTAGTAGCGGCAGCGGGGGGTACGTGGTATGTGCGCCAGTCGTCCGCTCCGGCACAGCAAGCCCCCGCGGTAGCGGCAACGACCGCGCCCGCGGCGGTTGCACCGAGTGTGGCACAACCCACTGCACGAGGTTCAGAGAAGGCCGCACATAGTACGTCGGATCCTTCACCGAATCGGTCGAATATCAATTCGCAGCCAGTGGCGCAGCCGCAGAGTTCGTCTTCACAGGGGAACTCGCAATCGATTACTCCCGCGGCCGAGGTCACCAAGATCGCGCCCGACAAATATGCGGCTGCTGAATTGTCCGCCTATAAAAAGTTAGCCGAACCACAGCCTCTGCCGGCGAAAAAGCCAGCCTTGGGCCCGGTACACCTCGCTGGACCAAACGCCAATCGCAATGCGGTCGCTCCAGGGTCTGGCGATAACGACGCAGCCCTTTCGCTGAACGGAAACCAAGTAGCGCCGACGGGCGATGGTCTTGGCGGATCGCTGGTGGCAGGAAATCCAAAGCAGCCGATTGCTCCGGCCGCTCCACTTCCCATCGGGGGTGACGTGCAACCGGCGCGTTTGCTTGCCTCCGCTCCGCCCACCTATCCTCCGCTTGCGAAAACTCAACGTATCGAGGGCGCCGTGCGTCTGGACGCCCTGATCGATGCGACAGGCAGAGTTTCCTCGATGAAAGTTGTTTCCGGGCCGGTGCTGTTGCACCAAGCGGCCATGGACGCCGTTCACCAGTGGAAGTATCAGCCCGCTATGCTGGATGGCAAGGCGGTGCCGATGCATTTGACGGTCACCGTGCAGTTCCGCCTGCAGTAGATTCGAGTAAAGGGATTTCTGTCCGCTTCATTCTAGGATTCGGATTGGCGCTTCCGCGCGAGAAGTTCCGCACTGCGCTGCGCGACTTCATTCACGAGAAACCCCATCTTGGGATGCGAAGGCTCGAAGTCGGCGGAAATCCCGTGAGCGCGCAACTCCTCCGAAGTCACCGGACCGATCGATCCGACCACAATTCGCGCGAAGGCCTTCCCGACCGACTCTTGGAGTTTCATCGCCGCCGCGATCTTCAGCAGATGAACGACCTGAATCGAAGTGGTGAACAACGCCACGTCCACTTCGCCACTTGCGATGGCCGCGACCGCATTGCGCAGCGGCCGGGTATCTTCCGGGAGCGCCCACTCGTAAACCGGGACTTGCGTGACTTGTGCGCCGCGCTCGGCAAGCCCGGCCAGAAGTTCCGAGTTTGGAGCACCATACTCCTGCACGGCGACGCGTTTGCTGCGTAGCGGGAGAGAGTCGCGCTTCGCGTCGAGTGCCGCGAGCAACTCGCGCCAGGTGTTAGGCTCAGGCACGGCGAGCGTCACCGGCACGCCAAATTCCTTCAGCGCCGCGACAGGCTTGGGCCCGCGAGCCACGAGGGGAACGCGCTGAAGCGCCGCGAGGAATTCCTCGCGCGTGCACACGGTTTCGGCGACCCGTGCCAATGCGCGTGTGCCGACCCCGGTCAGAAGAATCACCATGTCGAAGCCGCCCGCAAGCAGTTCGCGCGTGAACGCCTGCGCTTCCTTGTTTGATTCCAGCGGAATTTCGCGCATCGAAGGGGCCACCGTTGCTTTGCCGCCGTAGGTTTCGATCAGCTTGGCCATTTCCGCCGCGCGCCGGCTTTCCAAGGACAGCACGCGCAGGCCCGCGAATCCGCTTGGTTTCGTGCGTGCTTCCATAAGCGCCATCATCACACGTATTCCAACGCCCAGTCACGCGATCGCAACCCGCCCTTCTCATTCCGAACATCTAACCTCGGACGTCTGCCGTTAACTAGGGCGCACTTGGACAGCGGAGCGGCTTGCGAGCCGAAACGCAGGTTCGTATACTGGCGGCCCGGCTAAGTGCAGGTCTTGCGGGAGGGTAGCCCGCGAAACAGACCGTTCTTTAGCCCTTCAAAATCCCGCCTGCGTGTCGATTGCAGGCCGAACCGCGAAACGACGGCTTGTCCCGTCAGAGGAGATGTCTGCATGCCGCAAGCCCCAGTACCCGAAGAGATGAATGTCTACCAGAACGCCGAAGCGCGTTTTGAAGTGGCGGCACAGAAACTGGGGCTCGAGCAGGGCGTCTACCGCTATCTGAAATACCCGAGCAAGGAAGTGACCTTGTATATTCCGATCGGAATGGATAACGGACAGCTGGAAGTGTTCACCGGGTATCGCGTGCTGCATTCGACGGTGCGCGGTCCGGGCAAAGGCGGGATCCGGTTTGCGCCGGATGTGTCGCTGGATGAAGTGCGCGCGCTGGCTACCTGGATGACCTGGAAGTGCGCGGTGGTGAATATTCCGTTTGGAGGGGCGAAGGGTGGCATTATTTGCGATCCGCGCAAGATGACCCGGGGAGAACTCGAGCGGCTGACGAGGCGTTACACAGCGGAACTTGCGAACTGGATTGGTCCGGAGCGCGACATTCCGGCGCCGGACGTGGGCACGAACGAGCAGACCATGGCTTGGGTCATGGACACCTACGCGATGCACGTGGGACAGGCGACTACCGCGGTGGTAACCGGCAAACCCATTGAGCTGGGCGGATCGGCGGGCCGGCGGGAAGCCACCGGTCGCGGGGTCATGATTTGCTGCGACAAAGCGACCACGAAGCTCGGAATCAAGCGGGAAGGCTGCCGCGTCGTGATCCAGGGGTTTGGCAATGTGGGCTCTTTGGCGGCATTGCTGATGCAGAAGGTCGGCTACAAGATTGTAGGCCTCGCAGACATCGGCGGCGGCCTATACAACGAAAAAGGATTCGACGTCGCGAAGGTCATCGACTGGGTATACACGCAAAAGAAGCCGTTGCAGGATTTTGCCGGAGGCGGCGCAAAGATGACCGCGCGAGACGTGCTTTTCCAGCCTTGCGAGATCGCCATTCCCGCGGCGATCGAAAATCAAATCACGGAAAAGAATGCGGACCGAGTGCAGGCGCGCATTTTGTGTGAAGGCGCGAACGGTCCCACGACGTGGCAGGCCGACGCGATTATCGACCGTAAAGGAATATTCACGGTGCCGGACATTCTGGGTAATGCGGGCGGCGTAACCGTTAGCTACTTTGAGTGGGTGCAGGATCGCCAGGGCTTTTTCTGGCGCGAACGCGAAGTGAACGAGCGCCTGCTGGATGTGATGGAAAATGCCTTCGATCAAGTGGTACGCTACGCCGAGCTTCACAAGGTAAATAACCGCATCGCGGCCTATATGTTGGCCATTGACCGGGTTGCGAGCGCGCTGAAATTGCGCGGAATTTACGCCTAGTCCCCGGTGAAGTTGCAGGACGCGTTCCCGCCGCGCGAATCACAATAAGCGCTTGTGTCTCCGGACGGTTCCGATGATAATTCGGCGCCAGTGAGGAGTCGTACCATGTCCACGGATTACCTCTTACCCGGTTCCGCGAAGAGCGAACAGCAACACCGAGCGGACATCTGCGTCGCGGGGCGCTGGATGTACGAGCGCGGGTATATCGTGGCGTGCGAAGGTAACCTTTCCGTGCGGCTGGACGAGGAACGCGTCCTGACCACTCCGACGTGCATGAACAAAGGAATGCTCACGCCGGATGACCTGGTCATCATCGACCTCGAAGGACGGCATGTTGCGGGAGCCCGCAAAGCTTCTTCCGAGCTGGCGATGCACCTTCTCTTTTACCGCATGCGGCCCGATGTGCAAGCGATTTGCCATGCGCATCCGCAGACCGCGACCGGTTTTGCCGTGGCGGGCCGGGCCCTCGACCAGGCGCTGCTCCCCGAAGTGATCGTCGGGCTGGGCCAGATTCCACTGGTGAAGTACGGAACTCCAGGGACGCCGGAGCTGAGTGCGGCAATCGAGCCGTACGTGCCTCACTATGACGCGCTATTGCTGGCTAATCATGGGGCGGTCACATGCGGGCCGGATTTGCTCACGGCGTTCTTTCGCATGGAGACGATCGAGCACTTCGCGAAAATTACGCTGGCGGCTGAAATGGCGGGTACGCCCACGCTGCTGTCGAGCCGGGAAGTGGCGAAGTTGATTGCTGCAAGGACGCGCTATTTCGTGGTGCCGCCGCCGGGCGGAGGCGCAGACCTGCCGGTCACATGCGATGGTGGGGAAAGCGCGGGCGACCGCGTGCGTCTTACACGCAGCGAGCTTGATGCGTTGATCGACGAGGCGGTCCGCAA
>JBEKWY010000162.1:0-11215 GCA_049512575.1 Candidatus Acidiferrum sp. | reverse complement strand
CAAGTTGCGGCGGGAGGCTGGCGCAATCAATTTTCAAGTAGGGGGCATCGCGGCGCGGACCCATTTCATGAATCGCGCGCGCAAGATAATCCTTGCCGGTTCCGCTTTCGCCCGTGATCAGAAGTGTGGTCGGCGCAGGGGCAACTTTTTGCGCCAGTTCGAAGAGACGTAACGACGCGGGGTCCGCCGAGATCCACGGCAGCCGCTCCGCGGTCATTTTGAAACCGCTTCTCCGTGAGGAGGTGTCCCGCCCTTAGCAGCATTGATGGGGATGGCTCTGCCGGATGGACCATCCGGAGCGTCGGGGATCTCAAGTTTCGGCGCGGTACGCCACAATCGCTCCAAATCGTAATAGCGTCGAGCCTGTTCGCCGAACACGTGCACCACAAATCCACCGAAATCCAGCAGCGCCCAGTCCGCGGAGCCGCGTCCTTCGCGGTGCTCGGGCGAGCGCTTCGCATGTTTGTGAAGCTGCTCTTCGATTTCCGAACAGATCGCCTGCACCTGCGGCGTGCTAAAGCCCGTACAGATCACGAAGTAGGAGGTGAACGCGCCAACCTCTCGAAGGTCGATCACGGTAATGCCCGACGCTTTTTTATTTTGTGCAGCCTCAATCGCGAGGCGTACGGTTTCTGGCAACGAGCTTATGTTCAACGGTATAGGTCCTGTTTGAGAATGTATTCCTCGACACGGGCGGAGACAAGTCCGTGAATATCCTGGGCGCGATGGCAGCGCCGGCGGATATCGGTCGCCGACACTTCGCTGGAAACGTTGTCGAGCAGATAGACCGAAGTACGGTGCAGGTGCGCGACGACGCTCGACTCGTGCACCGCTTCGACGTCTTTTCGCACGCCCCCGCTGGCCATCAAGTCCGGGGGAATGACCAGCCGCAGCGCCTCGACGCGAATTCCCGGCCGATTGGCAACGATGAAATCGCAAAGCCCGAGCAAAGACTCATATTCTTTCCACATGGGAATATCCAGAAATGCGTCGGCGCCAATGATGAAGTAAATGCGATCGCCGTGACATGCGTGCCGAAAATAACGCACGGTGTCCACCGAGTAGTGCAGTTGCGCCCCGCTGAAATCGTCGCCCGCTTCCGCCACCGACGGCACGAAGTGCGGATGTTCCGCGCATGCCAGCGCCACCATCGCGAACCGGTGCGGAAAGGGAGCCAGGTGCGCCTTCAGTTTGTGCGGCGGCCGGCTGGCCGGCACGAAATGAATCTGATCGAAATTAAAGCGCCGGTCGGCGGCGCGGGCTACAGCCAGGTGGCCGTTATGAATCGGATCGAACGATCCGCCAAAGAGCGCGATACGGCGAGGATGATGTTTTGCGGCGGTGCGCTGCGCTTGCGCGGTGGTCAATACCCCTCCCAAGGACCTTTACTGCATTTTCTCATAAATCCTTGATAGGAACAGGCGATGTGTCCCCATGCGCAGTGGTGCTGTCGCCATGAATGCCGGGGCCGGCATCCTGATGTCCGCCGGCCGTCAAGTCCAATATGGCATCGGGCGCCGGCTTGGGAATTTTGTCCAAAGCATCGGCGATGGAACGGACCAGTTCGCGGACTCCTTCGCCGGTCGCAGCGGAAATGGCATGGAATTCCAGATTGTGCTCGCGGCAAAACTCGCGCAATGTATCGAGACGTGTGCGATCAGTGGTGGCGTCGAGCTTCGTCGCGACCACGATCACCGGCTTTTCCGTCAGCGTCTCGCTGAACGCCCGCAACTCGCCGGAAATAATCTCGAACGAATGAACGGGATCGGCGTCGGAGGTATCGCTGGTGTCGATCAGGTGTACCAGCAAACGCGTGCGCTCGACGTGGCGCAAGAAGCGAATGCCCAAGCCCGCGCCTTCATGGGCTCCCTCGATCAGTCCCGGCAAATCGGCGACCACGAACGTGCGCCCCAGCTCGCGGCCTTCTTTTCCGGTGCCGCCATCCGCGTTCACGACGCCGAGGTTCGGCTCCAGGGTGGTAAAAGGATAGTTCGCGATTTTCGGACGCGCCGCGGAGATGACCGAAATCAACGTGGACTTTCCGGCATTCGGAAACCCCACCAACCCGACATCCGCCAGTAACTTCAGTTCCAGCCGCAGGTGACGTTCCTCGCCCGCGTGACCGTCTTCATGTTCCCGCGGCGCCTGATGCCAAGGCTTCGCGAAATTTTGGTTGCCGCGGCCTCCACGGCCGCCATGCGCGATCAGCACGCGCTGGCCCGGCGTCGCCAAATCCGCGATGGTCTCCCCGGTCTGCTCATCGAACGCCAGCGTGCCGACGGGAACCTGCAAGATCATGTCCGCCCCGGAATGCCCGGTGCAATTCGAACCTTCACCATGCCGCCCGCGATCCGCTTTGAATTCGCGATTGTAGCGGTAACGTAGCAGGGTGTTGTCGTTCGGATTGGCTTCCAGATAAATACTGCCGCCGTGGCCGCCATCGCCACCCGAAGGGCCTCCGCGCGGTACGAACTTCTCGCGGCGGAACGCGACGCACCCGTTGCCGCCGTCACCCGCCTTCACCAGGATTTTTGCTTCGTCAACAAACACGGAATGACACTCCAGGAAAATTGGATGCAACAGATCGTCGGAGGTCTCCGGTTTCTCCAGGCCTCAGCCGACTGCCACCCACTGAAAACACGAAGGCGGTCCGGCACACGCCGAACCGCCTCAGTAGAAAGCCAGCTTAGTTTACGGCAGCAGCAGTGGGTTCAGCCTGCTCGGCCGGGTGCACACTAATGAAGCGCCCGTGCCGGCCCTTATCCTCGAATTTCACGATGCCGGTAACCAACGCAAACAAGGTGTCGTCCTTGCCCTGGCCGACATTCACGCCCGCCTGGTGTTTGGTCCCACGCTGCCGCACCAGAATCGTTCCGGCGTTGACGTGCTGCCCACCAAACCGCTTGACGCCCAGCCGCTGTCCGTGTGAATCGCGGCCGTTTGTAGAGGAGCCGCCGCCCTTCTTATGTGCCATGACGCTTTCCTTTTCTGATTTCCGAAAATGTAGGTGCCGGGCTTCAGCCCGGCGAGCCGGAATCCCAATCCTTACAGCTTAATATCGCTAACCTGCACGGCGGTATAATTCTGCCGGTGCCCGCGCGAAATCTTATACTGGTTGGTCTTCTTGAACTTCAGCACGGTAACTTTCTTGTTCCGCCCGTGGCTGACGATTTTCCCGGTCACGCTGGCCTTTGAGGCATCCTCACCCGACAGGAGTTTTTTCTCGTCGTTGTGGACGGCCAAAACGGAGCCAAAAGTCACCTTCTCGCCCACGTCTCCCTTAACTCGCTCGATCCGAATGGTGTCGCCGGGCGCGACGCGATACTGTTTTCCCCCGGTCTTAATGACGGCGTACATCGACCCTCCAAGCGCTAAAGCAAACAATGATTATAAGGGCTTTACGCCCACACCGTCAACGCGAACAAAACGCCGGTGCAACTTTTTCCCCCGTTTGGAGTTAAACTAAGTGAGGGAACGGGAGAAAAGAAGCTCCGAAGCCCGGTAACTCAGTGATTTTGCAGCAGAAGTTGTGGATCTCGAAAGGGGGTCCCGTTATGCGATATCTAAGGATTGCAGGTTTGCTGGCGGTTTGCATGTTCTGCGCATCGTTCGCCAATGCGCAACGGGTTGCGGTCGGCATCGGAGTAGGCGGACCGGTTTATGCCGGTTACGGCTACGGTGTCGCTCCGGTTTGCGCTTACGGCTATTACGGCTATGCCCCGTACGCCTGCGCACCCTACGGCTACTATGGCCCTGATTGGTTCTCCGGCGGCGTCTTCATCGGCGCCGGCCCATGGTTCCGCGGCGGCTATTATGGACGTGGCTTTTACGGTCGCGGCGGCTACTGGGGCGGACGTGGCTACTACGGCGGCCGCGGGTATTATGGTGGACGCGGCTATGTAGGCGCTTACGGTCGCGGCGCAGTTCGCGGTGGTGCAGTGAGCCGCGGTTTCGTAGGCGGGGGAGCCAGAGGTGGATTCGCAGCCCACGGTGGCGGCGGTTTCCACGGCGGCGGCGGCGGCGGTGGCGGACACCGCTAAGCAGCGGCAAGAATCGTCAACTTGAAACAGAGACGGCTGGCAGCAATCGCTGCCAGCCGTTTTTCATTTCTGGAGCCGGTCCGCCTTCTATACACAAACGCCCTCGTCCGCCGGCTGCGGAAACTGCTTCGAAAACCAGAACGAAAACGGCGTGGCGCCATGCGTCTGGCCGATCAAAAGTCGAAACGATACCCGAGAATCATTTTCGCGATCAAGTGGTCCGTCGAGCGCGTCAATCCCACCCCCAAGCCAAAGTTGACCTCCCACTTTGGCGACAGGTTGAGATCGACCGCCGGAAAAATCTGGTGCTGCTGCTCGTAAACCGGCAAGAAGCCCGTCACTGGCCCGACGGAGCCGTAATACTCCAACCCCGCCGTGACTTGCTTCGTGAAGTCATAGCTGAACTTGAAGTTCGGCGAAAACACGACACCCTGGTTCACGCTTTCGCCGTGAAACGAACGGTCGAGCGTGGGATTCAGGGCGAAATACCACCGCCCGATTTGCTTGTCGGCGATGGGCCGGATCTCCCAGGTCCAGGTATCGACGGAAAACTGCCGCCGCTGGTACCCGATTTCATTCGAAAGACTCAGCCCGATGGGCCAATTCCATTTCGGGGGAATCCGCACGCGCGGGCGAATGTGGTCGCCCACCCACTGCACGCCTTGGCCGCTCTTTTCTGAGGTGAAAATGTACAAGCCCACTTCGAACCAGTCGGTGACGCCGTGGGTAATTTCGATGGTCTCGTGCTCGGCATGATTGGTGGGCAGCATGCCGTCCACCACCGTCTTGGATCCGTCGATGGTGAAGTTGCTGTGCAATTCCACCATCGTGTGGCCGGGATCGACGGTGTCGTAGCCGTACACCTGAATCTCGTAGTTTTCCTGCGCGCAGGTGGGTGCGGGCGCCGCGACTAGCGCGGCGCAGGAAAGAAATGTCGTCAGCGCAAACACTTTCGCAGAGCTCACAGACACGCCCGGTAGGAATACAGGATACCCAACACGAGTCGATCGTGGCTAACCTATCGTAAATTGTGGTGGTCGTAAATTGTAGTGGCTTGAGACTGTAGCGGCCGCTTCCGAAGCGGGCACTTTGTCATTGGATGACGCGCTGCTCAGGCGTGAGGATGCGCTTTGTCGTAAATCTCCATCAGTTGCCGGATCGAAGCATGTGTGTATTTCTGTGTCGTCGAGAGCGACTGGTGCCCCAGCAATTCCTGAATGGCCCGCAGGTCTGCCCCGTCTGCCAGCAAGTGCGTGGCAAACGCGTGCCGCAACGAGTGCGGGTGCAAATCCCAATTGATATTCACGAGCCGCACATATTTTTTCACCAGCCGCCCCACGGAACGCTGCGTCAACCGCCGCCCCGCGTAATTCAGAAAAACCGCTTGCATGTGCGGAGGCCCCCGTCGCCCACCCCGCGCCGCCGATTTCTGCAGCAACAGCTCTTCGCGCAACGTCCAATACTTGTCCAGGGCCTCCTGGGCTTTCGAACCGTATGGAACGATGCGTTCCTTGTTGCCCTTGCCCCGCACGCGCAGCACGCGTTCCTTCTGATCGATATCAACCAGATTGAGTCCAGTGAGTTCGCTGACGCGGAGGCCGGCGGCATAGAGCAGCTCTAACAGAGCTCGATCCCGTCGCAGGAATAATCCGTCTTCCGTGATAGTCGCCGGCTCCGCCGATCGCGCTGTGGCAGATGCGCGGCCACGTTTCCGGGTAGGCTCCGGACCTCCGCTGGCGGACGGCCCCATCGCCGCAAGCTGGTTCAAGAAGCCGTTCATCTCCTCCGCGGACAGGACCGACGGAATTCGTTTCGGCAATTTTGGCGTGGGAACCAGTCGCGCCGGATTTTCCTTCAGTAGCCCTTCGCGCACGCAATATTTGAAGAAGGACCGTAGCGCCGCCAGCTTCCGCGCGATAGAGCTCTTCTCAAGCCCTTGGTCGTGCAGGTGTCCGACGAACTCGCGAATGATGGTGTGGGTGATTTCTGTCAGCGCGGGCGGTTGCGTGCCGGGCGGCGAAAGATAGTCCAAAAATTGGCTCAGATCCTTGCCGTAATTCAAGATCGTGTGCGGCGAAGAGTTCTTCACCGAACTCAGGTATTGCAGGAATTTTTCGGCGGACTGCTTCATTCGCGGCGTTTCCCGGGCACCCGCTACAATAATATATTCGAGTCCGCCAAAGTCCGCGGCTTGCTCTCCGCTTGCCCGGTTTACCAACCGCCTTGCGTCGACGATCTTGGGATCATCCACGGTGATCGGTTTCTTTTGACCGCCGTGCGGGAATTTCATGAATGGGAAGGGCTTACCTTGAGGTCCTTCGACTACCCTCATCGGGTAGTCTCAGGATGACAGCTCTTGCGGTGAATGACCGTCGTCGTCCGGTTCGCGACTTACGGCTTGGCGCCAACCGGAGTCGGTTCTTCGGGCTGGGCAACGTTCGGTGTTTGAGGTTCCGGCGCGAGTTGCTCCCAATCGCAGCCTTCCTTGAGACAGGTATGCACCGTTCCGATCTTCGACTTCTTTTCCACGATGAACGGCGCCCCGCACTTCGGACACGGTTCCGGCATCGGCATGTAAGGTGTCGTGAAATCGCAATCCGGGTACCGCGAGCAGCCGTAGAACACGCGCGGACGTCCACGCCCGCCTTTGCCCGCGCTCCCGCGCCGCACGAATTCGCCTTCCGTGCATTTCGGGCACTTAATTCCCATGGTAATCGGCCGGGTGTACTTGCACTTCGGATAGCCGGAGCATCCGATGAATTCCCCAAATCGCCCGTGCTTCTTGATCAGGTGATTGGCGCACAGCGTGCACTTTTCTTCCAGCGGCTCGTCCGGCTGGTGCGCGATCCGTGTGCCCTCCACCAGGCGCCGCGTTGTCTTGCAATCCGGATACCCGCTGCACGCCAGGAACGCGCCAAATCGCCCCCGCTTCATCAACATCTCTTTGCCGCAGTTTTCGCAATATTCGGTCTTGCTCTCGCCGTCGTCGACCAGTTCCGGCGCCATATCCTGGATGAAATCGCAGTCGGGATAGCGCGAGCAGCCCAGGAAGAATCCGTGCCGGCTGATGCGCTCCAGCAGTTCGCCCTGCCCGCACTTCTCGCAGGTCTTGCCCGTAGGAATGCCCGCCTTGTACGAAATCATCTCGTCGCCGGCCTTGGCCAGATCGACGACAAACTTTTCCCAGAATTCGCGTACCGCATCGCGCCACGGCAGCTTGCCTTCCTCGATCTCGTCGAGTTCTTCTTCCAGCCGCGCCGTAAACGTCACGTCGAACACATCATCAAAACTCTTCACCAGCAAAATGCTGACGCGCTCCCCGAGCATCGTCGGCGTAAATCGGCCCTGATCCTTCCGCACATACTCGCGCTCCACGATCGTCGAAATGATCGAAGCGTAGGTCGAAGGCCGCCCGATGCCCTTCTCTTCCAAATCCTTGACCAAAGTTGCTTCCGTGTATCGCGGCGGCGGCTCCGTAAAATGCTGGTCCGGCCGGATTTGATCGAGGCGTAAGACTTGCCCTTCCTCGACCCGCGGCAGGTTCTTACCCTCGCCTTCGTCGTCCTTCTCGTCTTCTTCACGATCGGCCGCGGCCACCGGCAACTGATAAACCCGCAGGTACCCGTCGAACTTCTGCACCGAACCGGTCGCACGGAACGTGTAGTCACCCGCCGAAATGTCGATCGTCGTCTGATCGAAAATCGCCGGCAGCATCTGCGAAGCCACAAACCGCTGCCAGATTAGCTGGTACAGCTTGAACAGATCGTCGTCCAGGTACTTCCGCACATCTTCCGGGGTGCGCGACACATCCGTCGGCCGCACCGCCTCGTGCGCCTCCTGCGCATCCTTCTTGGACTTGTAATAGTTGGGCTTCTCCGGCAGGTAACTCGATCCAAACCGTTCCGGAATCAGATCCCGCACCTGCGCCAGCGCGTCGTTCGAAACATGCACCGAATCAGTACGCATGTAGGTAATCAGGGCCACCGATCCTTCTTCGCCCATCTCCACGCCTTCATACAAGCGCTGCGCGATGCCCATCGTGCGCTTCGCCGTGTACCGCAGCCGGTTGTATGCCGCCTGCTGCAATTTCGAGGTTGTAAACGGCGGCGGCGGGTTCCGCTTCTTCTCCCGCTGCGCAACGGACGCTACCTGCCACTTCGCCTTACTCACCGCCGCGACGATCTTGTCCGCTGCTTCCTGATTCGAAACCTCGACGTCCTCGCCTTTGTACTTGCTCAGCTTCGCTTCAAAGATCGGGGGCTGCCCCGAATCCAGCATCGCGTGGATCGACCAGTACTCCACCGGCACAAACGCCCGGATGTCCAGTTCTCGCTCGACAATCAACCGCAGCGCCACCGTCTGCACGCGCCCCGCGGAAAGCCCGCGCCGCACCTTGTCCCACAGCAGCGGCGAAATCTTGTAGCCCACGATGCGGTCCAGTACTCGGCGCGCCTGCTGCGCATCCACAAGGTTCGAATCGACCTGCCGAGGCTTCTCGAAGGCCGCCCGGATCGCCTTCGGCGTAATCTCATTAAAGGTTACGCGGAAAATCTTTTTGGGATCGATCGCTGGAACGCTGATCTCGTCCTTATCTTTACCCTTCTTGCCTTTCGCCGACTTGCCCTTGACCGCTTCGGCCTCTTCTTCCTTGCCGTTAGCTCCGTTCTTGCCGTTCTTCCCGAACCGCCCGTTCCCCGATGGCTCGGCTTCCTCATATTTCGTCGGCTTGGACAACACCATTGCCAGGTGCGCGGATATAGCCTCGCCCTCACGGTCCGGGTCGCCCGCCAGATAGATGGCGTCGGCGGTATTTGCCGACTTCCGTAAATCGTTGATGACTTTGCCCTTACCGGAAATGATTTGCAGGGTGGGCTCGAAAATCTTGGGATCATCCAGCGTGATCGGCTTCTGCGGCTTCTCTGCCGCGGCCTTGCCCTTCTTCCCCTTGCCCTTCTTCTTTTTCTTAGGCTCGTCAGGCAGGCGGATACCAATCGTCTTCTTGGGCAGGTCCATCACGTGCCCGATCGACGCTTTGACGGTATAGTCCCGTCCCAAATATTTGTTGATCGTCTTCGCCTTCGCAGGCGATTCCACGATTACCAGCGAACGTCCCATCTTATCTATGTAACTCCGGATTCTTCTGCAGGAAGGCCCAGCGGCAGAGCTTGTGTCCTTCTCGCTACCTTAACCAGATGCAGCAAACCCGCCGGCGGATTCATCGCCGTTTTGCGGTGTCCTATAACTTCAATTGCCTCAGTGACTTTCGGGGACTCAAGCAGGACCTACAGCAGAACCTTAGTAAACTGCTTGCCTGGCATCTGCCGGACGATCCCTTTCATCTCCAGATCAAAAAGGGTAGCCAGAACCTCCGACGAGTTCAAGCCAGAACGTTCGACGATGTCATCAATATGCACTGCCTCATCAGAATTTAACAAATCGTAGATCTTCTTCTCCGACGAATTCAAGGAAGCAGCTACCAGTAAATTGCGCTGTTCGGCTTCGGGCTGCTCGGCCTGAACCAGCGCCGCCCGTACCGGGGTCGGTAAATCCTCGATCACGTCCGCGCCATTCGTCACTAGCTTCGCGCCCTGCCGGATCAACTGGTTCGGTGCGAAACTTACCGCCTGGGTCACGTTACCCGGTACGCCGAAGACCTCCCGGCCAAATTCCATCGCCAACCGCGCGGTAATTAGCGACCCACTATATTGCGCGCCCTCCACGACGACGACTCCCGAGGGCATCCCCGCCACAATCCTGTTCCGAATCGGGAAATTTTCCGGCGCAGGATGCGTCCCAAGCGGAAACTCGCTCACAATCGCGCCACGTTCCAGCACCTTCTCGTACAACTTCTTATTTTCCTTGGGATAGCAGACGTTGATGCCGGTTCCCAATACGCCGATCGCCCGGCCGTTCACAGTCATCGCCCCTTGATGCGCGATCGCATCAACCCCCCGAGCCATCCCGCTGACTACCACCACGCCCCGCGCCGCGATCTCCCTCCCCAAACGCTCCGCCATTTGCGTCCCATACAAAGTCGGCCGCCGCGTTCCCACGATGCTGATACTCGGCTGGTTCAAAACCTGCAGGTCGCCCCGAACGTAGAGCAGTACCGGCGGATCGTAAATCTGCAGCAATGTCTGTGGGTACTCCGGCTCGGTCCAACTCAACAGCAGGCAGTTCTCGATCTCGCGGATCGATACCAGTTCCTTCTCCGCCCGCTTGAACGCCTGCTTCTTGAACACCGCCTGCGCCACCGCAGTCGGCAACCTGCACCGCTCCAAGCGGGGCAAGGGCGCCCGGAACACCTCCTCTGGCGACCCGAACTCCTTCAACAGTCGTCCAGACAAACGGGAAGCCAACCCCGGCGTAAGCGCCAAGGCCAGCCAAGAGAGGGAGGAGTCCAACTCCATCGTCCGGCGAGCGTATCTCTATTATTACTTAGTTGTCAACTACTATAGTAGATGAATTAGAGGGCTGGACGCCCTGGGTCTGGCAACTCACGGGGATCCTCTTATCGCGTTCCCGGCTACCCGCCCACACTCGCCTGTGCACCGTCTTCCGCCAAGACCAAATCGAGCGCGTCCACGAACAAATCCGCATCCGCATCGGCAAAAGTCAGGGGCGGCCGCAGCTTGATGACATTGTGGTGCGGCCCATCGGTCCCCGCCAGAATCCCTCGCTCGCGCAATCGGTTGACAACATAGTTCGCCTGTGCCGTCGCGGCCGTTCGAGACTCGCGATCGCTCACCAAGTCGATTCCCAGAAACAGCCCGGAACCTCGCACATCACCGATCAGCGCGTGGCGCTCTTGCAACGCCCTGAGCCGACCCATCCAATATCCGCCGACGCGCCGCGCATTTTCCGGCAGCTTTTCTTCACGCAATACATCCAGCACTGCCAAGCCCGCCGCGCATGCTACGGGATTGCCGCCAAAGGTGCTGAAAAACTCCATTCCGTTCGCAAACGAAGCCGCGATCTCCGGCGTCGTCACCACTGCCGCCAGCGGAAACGCGTTCCCGATCGGCTTCCCCAGCACCACAATATCGGGCACGACGTCCTGGGTCTCGAATCCCCAGAAGTGCGTCCCCAGCCGCCCGAAGCCAACCTGCACCTCGTCCGCGATGCACACGCCGCCCGCCGCCCGCACATACAAATATGTTTCCTTCAAATAGCCC
>JBEKWY010000161.1:0-11482 GCA_049512575.1 Candidatus Acidiferrum sp. | reverse complement strand
GCGAAGACGTAGGCGTCGGCGGACTCTTCGCGATCGTTGTCGAATTTCACGGCGGTGATGGCACCGTCTTCGATGCGGATACTGCGGACGGGACAGCGCAATTGGACTTCCCCGCCTTTTTTTTCGATGGCGAGTTTGCATCCATCGTAGAGTTCAGCGAGAGGAACTACGGGAACGCCCATGCGGTAGCCGGTGCGATTGGAGAGGAATGCTTTCCAGAAGACGTCGATGCCGTAACGCGCGTCGGTCTTGTCGAGTTCTTCGTCGAGAGCGCTGACCAGGACCACGCGCCAGAAGCGCTCGATGGCGCCTTTGGTTTGATGTTGGCGATGCAGCCACTCGAGCATGGAGATGGCGTTGGTTTCGTCGAGGTCGCGCGGGTGGCCCTTGCTTCGCAAGATGGCGAGCATGGCGCGCGCGATCGAGAATTTGTCTCTGAGCGTCAGCGGGGCGAATTTTGCGAACGAGCCGGTCATGTGGAAGGGGGCGGGGAGCAAGCCGGCCTGCATTTCGCCGCGGCGGCCTTGAGGATCGAGGAACAACAGGCGGTCGAAGAATTTGATTTTGTCCGCGGAGCCGACGCGACGGTAGAAGTCGTCAAGATTGGTACAGCAGCCGAGGGTTACGTGCTGGCAATTGTCGACGTGTTCGCCGTCGGGCAACACGTAGGAAGTAGCGCGGCCGCCAAGGAAGGGGCGCTGCTCAAATAGCCGGACACGCCAACCCGATTCAGCCAGCGCGACGCCGGCTGCCAAGCCCGCCAGGCCGCCGCCGATCACGATCACACTTTTCAAGGATGTTCTCTTCCGTCACGCGCCCGAATCGGGCCTGGGCGATGAATAGCATTTTTTCGGCGCGCGAAAGGCGCACGCGTTCTCCAAATACGGCGAAATCGAGCGATTCGATGCGCGCGAGCAACGCGCTGTAGGTGTGGGTGAGAAGCCACAGCGTAGCGCGGCTTTCGGGATCGATCAGGCCGAGCAATGCGGCGCCTTCGTCGTAGCATTGCCAGGCGCGATCGGCTTCGAAGCGCAGGAGTTCGCGCACGCCGAGTGTAGCTTCGTTACTGCCGAAATCTTTCGGCGAGACGCCGTAGCGCTCGAGGTCTTCTTCGGGAAGGTAGACGCGGCCCAGGGCGTAGTCATCGTGAATGTCGCGGATGATGTTGGTGAGTTGAAAGGCGAGGCCTAGTTTTTCGGCAAGGTCGAGGGCGCGCGGATCGGTAAAGCCGAAGACGTGCGTGCAGGTCAGGCCGACCGTGCCTGCTACGCGATAGCAGTATTCACGGAGACGATCGAAGGTTGGGTAAGTCTGCACCGTCAAATCCATTTCGGCGCCGGAGATCAGATCGTGCAGGTAACGCGCGGGCATGTTGTAACGCTGCATGGTGTCAACCAATGCGGGCAAGACCGCGGCGGCTCCGGCGGGCATGGAGCTGGCGGCGCGATCGGAGCCGGTGACGGCAGCGTCCAATGCGGCGCGCCAGTTGGCGAGGCCACGCTGTTTGGCGGTCAGGTCGCCGCCTTCGTCGGCTACGTCGTCGATCAGGCGCATGAACGCGTAGAGGGCGATCAGGCCGTCGCGGCGGGATTTGGGGAGGAGGAAAAAGGCGTAGTAGAAATTGCTGCGGGCGGCTTTGGCTATGCGGTGGCAGGCTTCGTAGGAGCCGGCAAGTGTGGTGACCGCTGCGTCGAGTTCGGTGAGGGGGTTCGGAGTGCTCGAATTCGGACGGCTGGGCGCTTGGGGCGCGGCAGCCCTTCGGGCAAAGCCCTCAGGGTAAAGCTGCGCCCCTACACCGGAAAGTTTAGCGGCTGCGTGGGCGGCGAGGGCGCGACCCAGGAGGCGGATTTGTTTGCCTTTGCCGATCGACGGGCGGTGATGGAGGGTGTCGTAGCCGGAGGTTTCGATGGCGTCGAGGACGGCCAGGCCGCCGCGGCTGAACATTTCGAGATCGACGCTCAGGCCAGCGTCCACCATTTTTGCCAGGGGCATGCCTTCGGCGAATAGCGCGCGGGTGCGGGCAATCAAGTCTTTCATCAACGCGACGTAACGGGCGTCGAAACGGCGCTCTACGATGTCAGTCTCGGTTAGGCCATGCGCCGCAGCGATATCGAGGGGGATATAGATGCGGCCAATTTCGAGATCGCGCCCGACATCCTGCCAGAAATTCGCGAGTTGCAAAGCGGTGCAGGTGGCGTCGGAGAGTCGCTGCCGCTCTTCATCGAAGTGGCCGCAAAGATAGAGGACCAAGCGCCCAACGGGATTCGCGGAATTTACGCAGTACCCGACCATGGAGTCCCAGGTTTGATAGCGCTTGGTGGTTTGGTCCTGGCGGAAGGCTTTTAACAAATCGGCGAATGGTTGTTTGGGAATGTCTTTGGCGACGATCGTTTCGCGCAGGGCTACGAAGACGGGATGCGACGGGTGGCCTTGGTAGCAGGCGTCGAGTTCTTCTTCCCACCAATCGAGGAGTTCGAGTGCGCGGGAGTTGTCGGGGACTTCGTCGCCGAGGTCGTCGGCCCAACGGCAATAGGCGTAAAGGTTGTAGAAATGCTGGTGGAGATCTTTGGGGAGAAGCCAGGAGACGACGTTGAAATTTTCGTAGTGATGGGTGGCTAGCCAACGGGTGTATTGCTGGCCGGAATCTGGCGAGCAGCCTGCAGCCGGAGCGTGTTTGGCGATTTCGAGTTCGTCGGGGCGGAGCATTTTGGGCTCGGCTTACTTGCGGAAATTGAAACGGCTTCGTATCAAGCAATCTCGATTGAAGTTGCGTCTAAACCCGCACCCTTTGAAAAACGCAAAGGGTGCGGCACCCAAGCACCCGCGGACAGGGTGCGTCCTCTTGACATCACGCCCTCAGCGGCTAAAGCCGGAATCGGCTTCGAGCTTATGGCACGGTTGAAGCCGTGCCCTCCCAGTGTCGCGGTGATTCCTGCATGCTTTGGAATTCTTTTCGTCAAGGGGAGGACCGAGCCAGGAATAGCTGTACCACTGTGGATATCGAGGCGCGAGCCTTGCATCACGGGCGAACGGCTAGCTTGATTTCGCCGTTGCGGGACTTCATGCGCTCGAAGGCTTGGGGGAGCTCGTCGAGGCGGATCTCTTCGGTGACGAAATCGTGGGCGAGGATGTCGCCGCGGCGAATGGCTTCGAGCGCTTCGCGAATGAAGCGCGGGGTGTGGTGGAACGGGGAGATGATCTTGATCTCCGAGTAATGAATTTCCGCCGGCTCGATTTCGACGAACGTGCCTGCAGGCAAGCCGCTGAAGAAGTTGACGACACCGCCGCGGCGAACCATGGCCAGGGATTGTTTCCAGGTGGCGGGATTTCCGGCGGCTTCGACAACGGAGTCAGCGCCGCGCCGATCTTCAGTGAGCTCTTTCACCGCCGCAACCACATCGGTGACGCCGCCGACATTGATGGTGGCCGCGGCGCCCAGGCGGCGCGCGAGTTCGAGAGATGCGGCGCGGCGGGCGAGCGCGATCACGCGAACACCACGACGCGAAAGCATACGAACGTATTTCAGGCCTATGGGACCACAGCCGATGACCACCGAGGTATCGCCGGCGCGAACTTCCATCTCGTGAATTCCGCGCAGCACGCAGGCCAGCGGCTCGACAAGGGCCGCGCTGCCGTCATCGACGGAGTGCGGCACCTCCAGCATGTTTTCCATCACGATGCGGCCGGGGATGCGGAGATACTCGGCGTAGGCGCCGTTGTTGAAGAGCAGATCTTCGCAGAGATTTTCTTGTGCGCGACGACAGTGATAGCAGCGCAGGCAAGGCGCGGAATTCGCGGCGACCACGCGCAAGCCAATCCGCCATCGCGGATCGACGCGTTTGCCTACGGCTGCAATTTCTCCCACAACTTCGTGGCCGAAGACGGCGGGCGGCTGAATCATGCGGGCGTGGTAGCCGCGCTGCCATACTTTCAGATCGGTGCCATCGGTCAGCGCGAGGCGCACGCGAAGGAGAACTTCCTCGGCGCCCACGGGTGGCACGTCAATCTTTTCGATGCGCAAATCCTCGCTGCCGTAGAGCACCGCCGCAGTCATCTTCGATGGGACGACCGCGCGTACAACCGCAGCGGCTTCTTCGCCGAGATATTCGGGTTTCTTGGTAGTGGTTGTTCTCATGCGTGAGTGATCAGAATCTTCAAAGAATCCGTTGTGGGCCGAGCCGCGAGATCCAGCGCCTCCTGAATTCTATCCAGCGGAAACCGGTGGGTGACGATTTCCATCACCGGGAGTTTCCGCGAAAGCACTAACTCCGCGGCCGACTCTTGAATGTCTACAGCCGCGCTATAGCTACCTAGGATTTCCTTTTCGTCGATCCCCACCGCCGCTGCTGGAAACTCGATCTTGGTTACCGGGTCGTTCGCGGCAAACAGTAAGATGCGCCCACCGGGTCTTGCAGCCGCCAAGGCATCGACGACCGGCGACGGATGGGCTACCGCGACCAGAACCGCGTCGGCCCCCCGGCCATCGGTCCTGGCTTTGATGTCTGCTATAAGCTTACCACTGGTCGGGTCGAAAGCCTCAAGTGCGCCGAGGGTGAGGCTCTTGGCGCGGCGCTCGGCCATGGGGTCGCTGGTATAGAGCTTGGCGCCTTCGAGGTTGGCGACCATGAGGAGTTGCAGGCCGATGGGGCCGCAGCCCAGGATCAGGACCGTTTCGCCTTTAGAGATGCGGGCTTTCTGTACCGCTTTAACAATGGTGTTAATCGGCTCGATGAAGGTGGCTTCTTCGAAGCTGACGTTGGAGGGGAGGGCGACGATGCCGCGCTCGGCGACCCAAGGCATGGCCTTGACGTATTCGCCGAAGCCGCCGCCGTTGGGGGTGAAGCCTGCGGTCAGGCCAGTGGTTTTGTATTGCTTGCACTGCGAGAAGAGGCGATTTTCGCAGTAGAAGCAGGTGCCGCACGGAGTGTGGTGGAAACTCATGACGCGGTCGCCGGGCTTCCATTTGGTGACGCCGGGGCCGACCGCAACTACCGTGCCCGCTAGTTCGTGGCCGAGGATTTGTGGGGGCTCGACGTAACGCTGGAAGATTTTCTTGATGTCGGTGCCGCAGATACCGCAGGCGGCAACTTTGATGAGGACTTCGCCTGCGCCGACTTCGGGGACGGGGACTTCTTCAACGCGGACGATTCCCTTTTCGCGGTAGACGCCGGCGCGCATGGTTTTGGGAACCGGACCCAGCGTCTTGACCGCTTCCAGCGTTGTGCGAGGTCCACTCATGGAGCTGCTACCTCTACCGTTTGATCCTGCAGAATCTCTGGCGTCAATGCCTCGATAAAACCATCCAGAAACACCGCCAGCCCTTTCGCTGCATTTCTACTTTGCCTGCCAAACCGAATTAATTCCGGCACTTTCGCAGGGTGTCCAAGTAGCTCCTTCAAAAGAGCGCCTTTCTTGATTCGGCCCTGCGACGTTAGACACTTTGCGAAATCCACTGGAAGATCCTGGCTTGACGCATCGCTAATTGCCCGAATGGCGGCAACTGGCAAGTTCTCATCGATGAATTTTGACATTATGTGGCGAGACTCCATGTCAACGACATCGGCAAAAAGGGCGAGACGCTGTTTTTCTTCGCGTGTGTCAACGATCCGATCGGCTGTCAATAAGACATCGACCACTTTTGCTCCCCGGCGGCTCGCTAGTAGTATCAGCGCCGCCGTCCCGCGTAGGCCGCTCGCGTCGCTCAACCTGCCCACTCTTAGCGGCACGACGATGTCTTGCGGGACGTATTTAGCTTTGAGCGAACCGGCAAGGCCCGACGACAGGACCAGACTCACCCCTGCATCTTTTAGGCAGCTGGCCAAAGCGAAATCGAAAGACTTGATGCCAATCCCCGTTAGAAAAACCCAGACAATACAACTTCCAATCTGAGCTTCCTGAACTTCTATTCCGCCCGACCAATGCCGTGAATTGATTCGGATTTTCCTGAACGCTCTGAGCGTTCTCCATGGCGCGAACTCGGCGTCTATCGCAAATGTTACCAGAACGTTGATCATACACACCGTTTACGCCGCGGCGCGGGCTATGCGCTTGGCTCTGCGCGGAGTTACGTAGCCATTGGCTTCGTACCAGCGAACGGCGCGTTGCAACGCGGCAGCAACCGGGCCTGCTTTGAATGCGAGTTCGCGCTGCGAGCGGGCGCAATCTACGAACATTTTATGCTGGGCGATTCTTACCCCTTCGAGCGGAATGCCGGGCTCTTTGCCCAGCAGGCGCGAAAAGATGGTGCTGGCGTAGGCGACGCCCAGGGCGACGTTATGTGAAATCTTCAGGCTCGGCGAGGGCAAGCCGGTGATTTTCGCGAGCATGTCGAGCATTTGCTTCAGCGTGAGATTTTCTCCGCCGAGGAGGTAGCGCTGGCCGACTTTGCCTTTTTCGGCTACGAGCAGGTGTCCCGCGGCACATTCTTCGACGCCGACAAAGTTGAGGCCGGTGTCGACGTAGCCGGGCATTTTGCCGTTCAGGAAATCGACGATGAGCTTTCCGGTTGGTGTCGGTTTCCAGTCCCACGGACCAACGGGTGTGGTTGGCATCGCCACGATCACCGGCAAACCCTCTTTTGCGGCGTTCAACGCTTCGCGTTCGGCCATCCATTTGGAGCGCTTGTAATGGCCGATCATTTCTTCGAGCTTGGCGTCGGTGGACTCGTTTGGTGGCGAAGGACGATCGACGGCGATTGTGGCGACCGTGCTGGTGTAGATGAATTGTTGGACGCCGGCGCGCTTCGCGGCTGCAAGAATATTTTTCGTGCCGCCTACGTTGGAATCGTAGATGTCCTGGGAGTGCTTGGCCCAAAGACGATAATCGGCGGCCACGTGGAAGACGCGCTTGATATCTTTCATGGCGCGATCGAGTGAAGCGGTATCGCGCAGGTCGCCGGTCACGTATTCCAGCGGCAAGTCGGCGATAGCGCGATTTTGACTGGACGGACGAAGCAGCACACGGACGCTTTCGCCGCGCGCGACCAATTGTCGCGCTACGTGACTGCCGAGAAAGCCAGACGCGCCGGTGACCAGCGTGGTCATGGTGCTTGCACGCTTTCTTCGCGACCACGTGGCGGAAGTTGGGGTGCGCGTTCGCGCGGAAGACGAGGCGAAGGATGCTGCGCGTTTACGACAGAAGCCACGCTCGGCGACACGACGGAATCCAGCAGTGTCGAAAGCAGAGCCCAACGGCGGCTCAGCAGACGCTTTCTCAAATCTGAGATGCTGCGCCGCAGTTCGTGGCTCGCGGAAGCCGGCGCGGCGAGCGAAATTAAGTAGCCGTCGAAATCGAGGTTGATCAGTTCGCCATGAAGATGTTCGAGTTCTGTCGCCTCTCGCGGCGAATGCAAAACCAATTGCGCGCAAAGGAAGAAACCGGAGAGTTTTGCGGTGCGAACGCTTTCCAGAGCGTCGCGGAATGCCCCTCGTTGTCCGACGCGTTGATCGTGGGAGGTTTCGGCGCCGTCGAAGCGGATCGTTAAATGCAATCGCTGCGATGGCTGAAATTCGTGAATACGACGCCGCAGCAAGAGTCCGGTGGTTGGCAGGAAGACATGACGGCCGGCAGCCGCGAGGAAGTTCACCACGCGCGGAGTCTCCGGGAGGTTAAGCGGCTCATGTCCACCGATCCAAACAATCGGCGATTTATAACTGTTGGCGTTGCCGCTGGCCAGGAGGTTCAAGATCAAGGGACGTTTGCGTTTCAAGCGCAGAGAACGCACGGCGAGGCCGAGGGTAAGGTCCGCGGTCAACCGTAGAGGGAACCGCATCCGCAGCTCTAGAATCCGCTGCGCAGCCGGAATTCGGCCGGCTGAAACGTCATCGCGCAGAATTGTTTGGTTTCCTGCGTCTGGTTGCGGAATCTTGCCAGCGCGTAGAGCGGGAACGAATTGCGATACAGGTGATATTTCAGGTAGAAGACGCACGGGAAGCCCGTGCCGGTAAATTCGTTTTCGCTCCAGGAACCGTCGGGGTTTTGGTGCTCCACCAGATACGACACCGCTTTGTGAATCGCTGGGTCGCCGGCGTCCGCGCCCGCGAGCAATCCGATCAAGCCCCAAGCGGTTTGCGACGCGGTGCTTGGCCCTTCGCCTTTGGTCTGGGGCTCGGTGTAGCTGCGCAGCGATTCGCCGAAGCTGCCGTCGGGTTTCTGGACTGAGCGCAACCAACTGACGGCGCGCTGGCAATACTCTTTCGCCGTCAATGACACCGTTTCGAGCGAACGCAACACGCCGCTGGTGCCGTAGACGTAGTTGACGCCCCAGCGTCCAAACCACGAGCCGTCTTCGCACTGGTCCTGCAGCAAGAATTTCACGGCGCGCTGAATGGCGGGATGGTTGGCGCTCCATCCGAAACGCCCAAGGCATTCGAGGACACGCGCGGTCACGTCAGCGGTGGACGGATCAAGCATTGCGTTGTGATCGGCAAACGGGATGTCGCAGAGGAAGCCCTTGTTGTTGTCGCGATCGAAGGCGGCCCATCCGCCGTCGCGATTCTGCATACTCAGCAGCCACTGGATGCCGCGACGCACAGCGGCTTCCATGCGCGCGGGATCGGGGAACTTCACGCGCTGCAAGGCCATCAAGACGAACGCGGTGTCATCGACGTCGGGATAAAAATCATTGCGAAACTCGAAGACCCAGCCGCCGGGCGCGGCGTCCTTATTTTTCACTTGCCAATCACCGGGACCGAGGACCTGCTTCGAGAGGACCCAGTCGGCAGCTTTCACCAGCGCGGGATCATCGGCAGGCACGCCGGCTTCTTCGAGCGCCACCATCGCGATGCAGGTGTCCCACACCGGAGAGACGCAAGGCTGCAGACGAATCGTATCGGCTTCTTCAATCTCGAAGCGCGCGAATTCCCGAATCTCGCGGGCAGTCAGCGGATCGTCCGGGCCGTGACCCAGCGCCATCAGCGCAAAGATGGAATTCATCATCGCCGGATAGATCGCCGCGAGACCTTCGGTGCGCTCCAGGTGCTGGAGCAGCCACGACTTGGCTTCGCGCAGGGCGCGCTGACGCAGCGGTTTCCACGGCAACTTCTCGTAAAGCTTCATGGCGCGGTCGGCCGCGAGGAAGAAATTTCTCCAGGAGATGAGTTGATCGCTCCAATCAAACGCCGCGGCTCTGCGCGCGGGATCGCGGAACAATTCGTCCACGTGGGCGCGCTCTGGCAAGCGCCAGTCCGGGCGAAGCGCGGAAAGAATGGCCATGGGAATGACAATGCCGCGGGTCCATGAAGACATCTCGTAAATGTTGAGATAGAACCAATTCGGCAGCAGCATCATCTCCGGCAGGATCGCGGGAACGAGTTCCCAACCCAGCGCTCCGGCGACCGCAAGGTAAAACCGCACATAGGAATTCGATTGCTCGAGGCCACCCAGGCGCAGCACGGTTTCGCGCGCTTGAATCATGCGCGGCGATTTGGGATTGTCGCCAGCTAGCTTCAATGCGAAATAGGCTTTGCAGGTGGCGTTCAGCTCGGATGGACCGCCGGGATAAATGCTCCACCCGCCGTCGGCCAATTGCTTCCGTCGAACGTAGTTCGCCAGTTTGGCAATGCGCGCCGGGTCGGCTTTGCCTAGAACATGCAGGTAATAAATGTAGTCGGATTCGAGGGTACTGTCGGCTTCCAGTTCGCCCATCCAATAGCCCTGCTCGACTTGGAGTGAAAGCAGGTGGTCCGCGCCACGTTCGATCGCTTGCTCGAGCCGCAGGGACCAGGCGTGGCGAGCGCCAATGGCGGCGGCAGAACATGCAGCGGTGTCGAGTCCGATGCGGGTACCAGCAGACAACGATTCCTCCGGAAACCAAGTATGGTGGAACTCGAGCCCCTAAGCGACTTGCTTTCAGCAACATCCAGCCACGCGGCTGGCTTCGAGATTGCCGGGTTACACTAGTACTACTGAATTATCGCAATCTCGCGACCACTGGTCAACCTCTAAGATGCAGCTTGGTCTACAGTCTGATGCACCTGGCACCGGAATGGGCACCCAGTGTTTCGCGTACCGCTTCGCTGATGCCAACGGGCAGCGGTTCGCCCTCGCGTTGGAGAAATTGTGGTTTTGTTCCGAGCAAGCGCAGGGGAATACCCTTCCACGTAACTGCTGCTGCCCCTCTCTCCGCGGTCGTTGGCAGATGTTCACGCAGCACAAGGGCGGAAGCGCGATCGATTTGCAATTGTGCCGATTCCTTGAAATCTGCTTTCGCGGGATGCACAACCATCAGATACAGCGACGGTTTCAAGAATTGCAGCAGCGTGTTGCTCTCCAGAATCAAGTTAGCGGGCTGCCCTCCGGAATGGGCATCTACTTCCCGCAGCGCGGCACGCAAGAGCGGCATGCCCTCCGCCAAAAAGCCTTGCTTCGTTCGCAGCCAAAAAGAGCGTTGAGCTCCCGCCTGCAGGAATCGCGCGCTGTCAGTCCCGGTGTCCGCGTGCTTCTCCCAACTGATGGCGCAGATGTGCTCGTCCGGCGCGCAATCGCAGTCCTGCCCGTTCTGCGCGCAGACTCCGTGACCGTACTGCGTGATCTTGCCGGCGATCCAGTTCGCTTCGGGAAACTCAGCGATCACGTCGCACACGAGTTGCGTTTTGCCAATGCTTCGCGTGTGTCCGCCGACAACTATGACGCGCCAGTTTCCTTCGCTCGTCCCGGTAGTGGCCATTGCTTCGAGTGTCTCTTACTTCCCGCCTGGTTTCATCTCCAATTCTGCCTCTAACGCTTTGATGCGCGCCGCAAGCTCCGGGAGCCGCGTCTGCCACACATATTGTTCCTTGAATTTCTCCAGCGATCGCGCAGGTGTGCCCCAAACGGTCTGCCCGCTTCGGACAACCTTGCCACCTAGCACTCCGGATTGGCCGCCAATCACGGCGCCATCTTCCAGATGGACCTGTTCGCCAAAGCCGGCCTGCCCGCCAATCACCACGTTTTTTCCAAACACGCAGGAACCCGACATGCCGGCCAACGCCGCGATCACCGTGTGCGCGCCAATCTGGCAGTTGTGTCCCACGTGAACCAGATTGTCCAGCTTCACGCCCTCGGCAATGCGCGTGTCGTCGAGCGAGCCGCGATCGATGGTGGTGTTGGCGCCAATCTCGACGTCGTCGCCAATCTCCACGATCCCAATCTGCGGAAATTTCCAGTAGCGCCCTTCGCCGCGCGCGTATCCAAATCCGTCGGCGCCAATCACCGCACCGGCGTGAATTTCAACGCGGTCTCCTATGCGCATACCGCCGTACAACGTGACTCGCGGATGAATCCGGCAATGTGTCCCGATCCAGCATCCTGCGGCGACGACGCAGTGCGGTCCGATCTGCGTGCCTTCTCCCACGTGCACATCTTCTCCGATCACCGCGTAGGGCCCGATGCTGACGCCGGGAGCAATGCGCGCCAATGGCGCGACGATGGCGGTGGGATGGATCCCCGACGCAATGGGCGTGCGTTCCAGCAATCGCGCCGCAGCCTTCGCAAAGGCAACTTT
>JBEKWY010000160.1:0-11559 GCA_049512575.1 Candidatus Acidiferrum sp. | reverse complement strand
CCTCTCTCAGCGCCGCTATCGAGTTTACCGACGCAGTCATTTCGGCGCGCCGGCCGCAGCCAACTTCGCCGCGGCAGTGCTCGTTCGGTCCCAGTCAACGCGATCCTGGGCATCCGTCTTGGCTTGTGTCGCTTCAGAACTTTTCAAGCGATCGTAATAGACTCGAACAAATTTCCGCGTTAGAGATGGCAACACAAATGCATGCCCAGCCATGAGCCCGAGCTGCCGCCAGCCGCATTTCGCGAAGTGCTGCCCGGCAATACATTGGATCGAGTAGGAACACGACCGGAACGTCGGAAGGAGTCCGTCTCTTTTTGGATGAGCGTACTCGCGTACCGATGCAGTCCCCGTCGCTGTGCTTTCCGCCAAGTCGTACTCAGAGGGCGACGATGCGCTATTTAAATTATTGTATTAAGTGAAGTTTTTCTACTAATATCGACATTAGAAGGTAGAAATATGAAAGTAAGACGTAAGTTAAATATTATTAAATCTCAAGAAAAACAAGAGGAACGGACTGCTTTCGATGCCCAGTTTCTTGATTCAGCTCGAGTGGCGAGAAAGGTTGTGGAGTACCGAGAGTCGCAGAAAATTTACTCTCAAGGTGATTCGGCAGAGAGTGTGATGTGCATCCAAAGAGGGGGTGTAAAACTGTCTGTTGTTAACGAAGTCGGTAAAGAAGCAGTCGTGGCAATACTGGGGCGCGGCGACTTCTTTGGTGAGGGGTGCCTGGCAGGTCAGCATACTCGTGTAGGGACGGCCAGGGCGTTCGCACCCACTACAATCCTGGTTATTGAAAAAAACGAGATGACGCGCTTACTCCACGATAAACAGGCGCTCTCAGACAGTTTTATGTCTTACGTGCTTTCACGAAATATTCGAATCGAGCAGGATTTGATTGATCAGCTTTTTAACTCCAGTGAGAAACGACTCGCTCGGACTCTTTTGCTCCTCGCTCGCTATGGCAAGGACTCGCAAGCTCGCAGGATGCTTCCTAACGTATCACAGCAGATGCTCGCTGGAATGATTGGCACGACCCGCTCCCGGGTGAATTTTTTTATGAATAAATTCAAGAAACTGGGTTTCATTCATTACAATGGCGGACTTCAGATCGACAGTTCTCTTCTGAGTGCCGTCCTGCATGAATAAGCGAAATTGGCACAAAGCGCCATGCTCGGAAGCCTTTGTCGGAAGTGCAAATCAAATTGAATCCGAACAGCATCTTGACAGTGTCACTCTGCCGTGCAGAGTCAATATCGTCGATGGGTTTTTTTTTCTGGAATGAGGTTGATCCCAATAGTGCTTGCTTGCGGCCTGTTCCCGCCTTGCATTAGCTTTCCTTCAACCTTCTTGCTCATCGCGCGACGATCCTGAAAGTCACGAGGTGCTTGGCTTCAAGAGCGCAAAGCAGAAATTGACCGTTGACGTTCAAATAGCGATAAACTTATGACTTCAAGAACCACCTAGACCAAGGCGAAGAATGCGAGTTATTCGATGAAACCCCGCTGAATGATTAGCAGTTTGCCGTTCATTTATTGCAAGGGTCGTCCAAGTTTCTTCAGGGATTCCCAGGAACACCCTCACCACCGCTGGATCGAACTGACTATCGGAACAATGGCGGATCGTCTCGCGTGCTGCAGCGAACGAACTCGCAAGTCGGTACGGCCTGTCGGACGTGATTGCATCCAAAGTATCCGCTACGGCGAAGATTCGCGCGCCGAGAGGAATCTCTTCTCCCTTGAGGCCACCCGGGTAGCCCCTTCCATCGTAGCGCTCGTGGTGCGTGAGAACGATTTCGGCTGCGTCAGCGAGAAAGGGTATGTCCTTTACCAGATCGAATCCGATCTGAACGTGCTGCCGCATGCGCTCCCGTTCTTCCGGGGTGAGAGGTCCCGGCTTAAGTAGAATGCTGTCAGGGATCCCAAGCTTGCCGATATCATGCAAATAAGCTCCTCTGGCAAGACTTCCCGACTGTTTCTCCGACCAGCCCATCGCGAGGGCAATCCCGATCGAGTAACGGCATACGCGCTGCGAGTGACCTGCAGTCTCATTATCGCGGAGATCGACCGCTGCGCCGAGTGCCTGCAACGTGTCTTCGTAGGTCTGCTCAATCTGCCAAACTGCTGCTTGCAGCTGTTCAGTTCGTTCGGCGATCATTTCTTCGAGGTTTTGACGGTAGTTTTCGACCTGTTGTTCGAGCTTCCGTTTGTGCAGCGCGCTTTCGAGACTTACCAGTACAGCATCCTCTCGAAGAGGTTTAACAAGATAGTCATCCGCACCGGAACGCATCGCCTGCACACCAACCTCCACGTCATTGACACCTGTGGTGACCAAGAATGCCATACGGGGATAGCGACGGCGAACTTGGGCGAGGAGCTCCATCCCGCTCATTCCGGGCATGTGAAGGTCGGAAATGATCACATCGAATCGCTCGTGCCGTAGAATCTCGATGGCTTCTTCACCATCGCGGGCGGTGGCGCACTCGAAAGCAGGCGGGCCCAGGATGAGGGATAGAAGCTTGCGAGCGGAGGATTCATCGTCAATCGCTAGAACGCGTATAGCAGGTTGACGATCCGATGAAACCTCGGCGAGAGGGCCTTTCGTTTGTGCGGGAAGGAATTGGTCAGCCATCGTCATACAAAGCGTCCATGGCGATTCTCACTGCAGCACCCACGGACCAGTCTTCTCAAGAAAGCGGCATCCATAGTGTCGAAGGGAAGCACTCTTCGCGTCCGAATGAACAATTCTAGCCTGGCCCACATAGTCTTCCCCGTAACTCGTCATGTAGACATCCACAATTGAATTGATCGGCAGGTCGGCCGCACAGCCGCACCGAAAACCACTCAGGCTGACATTCTCAGTCGTGGCGACCTCGTCAAACTTCTTTCCCTGGCTGTCCGTACACCGTAGGTTCAAGGGAATGCGTAACCGCACGCGCACCTCGCTTCGTGGAATATGCCGGCGTGTCTTGGCGATTTCGTGGATGCCAGCTCGAAGCATATCGAAATCGATCGGCTTCTCAAAATACCCGGCAGCGCCGAGCTGTTTGCAATATTCTTTTGTTTGTGCACCGGCCTCACCGCTCACGATAATTACGGGGATCATCTGTGTGCGGCTGAAGGACGTAAACGTCTGCAGTAGATCATAGCCAGAATATTTCGGCATTCGCAGGTCGAGCAAAATGGCATCAGGCCTGTGTTCGAGAGCAAGCGCCAAGCCCTGTTCCGGCTCGCCTGACTCAATGACCTGATAGGTGTCGCAAAGCTCTAGGCGTATCAGGCGTCGTAGCGCTTCATCGTCGTCGACAACCAGCACCTTTCTCATCTCCTAGTTCCTTCGATTGTCCGGACCGGATAGCCTTCCGACAAGTTCGGACACATTGCTTGTAGACGACGACGGCTTCTTCCCGCCATCAAGCACCTCTCGGGTCTTCCGGATAAGAACGTCTTCGGTAAATGGCTTATGCAGGAGATGAGTCCCGGGATCCAGAACTCCGTGACCGGCAATAAAACTGTCGGTATAGCCCGACATGAACAGCACCTTCATACCTGGTTGACTCGGCAGCAACTGCTCTGCCAAGACACGGCCGTTCATGCCGGGCATCACGACATCGGTCAGTAGGAGATCAAAAGCAACTCCGGAGCGTGACGCGACGTCCAGCGCCTCTTCGCCACTGCCCGCCGACAAGACGCAGAATCCGGCGCCTCTGAGTAAGGTTTGTGCAAGCTTTCTCAAGGGTTGGGCATCTTCCACGAGAAGAATGTTTTCCGAACCGCGCAGTTCTTCGCGGGGATCGAATTTTTGTTCTTTGACCGACACTGCACCCACATGTCGCGGAAGATAAATCTCAAAGGAGGTGCCCTTCCCCGGGGTGCTATCCACCCAGATATATCCATTACTCTGTTTAATGATGCCGTACACAGTGGCAAGTCCGAGTCCCGTACCCTTGCCCCGTTCCTTGGTTGTGAAGAATGGTTCAAAAATATTCGTAAGTGTCCCGGCATCCATGCCGGTTCCCGTGTCGGTCACGGTCAGGAGAACATACTTCCCGACCCTGGAACCTGGGTGAGTCTGCGTATATGCATGGTCAAACGTCGCATTGGAGGTCTGGATCTTCAGTTTTCCGCCCGTGGGCATCGCGTCACGGGCGTTTACGGCCAAGTTCATGATGACTTGTTCGATCTGACTTTGGTCCGCTTTCACGCTGTCAAGTTCAGGATCCAACGCCAGCGACACGGCGATGTCTTCACCCAGCAGCCGGGGAAGCATACCTTCCATATCGGAGGCGAGTGCGTTGAGGCTAAGGATAGCGGGGGTCAAGACCTGCTGCCGACTGAACGCAAGCAACTGCTTGGTCAAAGAAGCCGCTCGCTCGCCCGCCTTTTCGATTTCCAAGGCATGCTCACGCAGATCACCACTCGCGCCTAGTGCCTTCCTAAGAACCCTGCTGTAACCAATGATTACGCCCAGGTGGTTGTTGAAGTCGTGGGCAATTCCCCCCGATAGCCGTCCGATTGCTTCCATCTTTTGTGCCATCCTCAGTTGCCGCTCAAGCACTCGTTTCTCTGTCACGTCGTCCGCAAACACCTCAAAACGAGACGGAACCCCGCTTTCGTCGTTGATGCAGCGGCCCGAACAACGCACGGTTATCGGGGTACCGTCTTGTCTCTTCCAAACCAATTCGATGTCTTTGATTTCTCCGGCTTGCATGAGGAGCTCGTTCAGACGCCGGTATTCACCGGCGTGCTGGAAGATGTCCTTTGCTAGATCTTTGCTCATAAGTTCGTGCTCCAGTTCGTAACTCAGCATCTTCTGGAGCGCCGGATTCACTTTCAGAAACTGGCCGGCGACGTTCGCGCTATAAATTCCGTATGGTGCGTCCTGCACGACCGAGCGAAAATCTGCCTCCGAGCGCCGGAGAGCCTCCTCCGCTCTCTTGCGCTCCGTAATGTCCCGGTTGACAATTACAAGTTTCTCGGGCGCGCCGTTGGCACTGCGAATGACGCTCGAGGTTGACTCCAGCACTAGCCACGTCCCGTCCTTGTGGCGAAGGCGGTACTCCAGCGTTTTTCCGATTCCCGAGAGCCGGGCATCCTCGGCGGCCTTCTTGACACGCTCACGATCGTCGGGGTGAATCTGTTCCGAGGTTGACGAGGATTGCAATTCCTCAGGCGAATAGCCCAGCACTCGCTGGTAGGAAAGACTGTTGAACAGCCGTTTCCCCTCCATATCCACAACTGCGATCATGTCGGCTGCGTTCTCGCTGATCAGGTGAAACAGTTCTTCGCGATTTACGAGCTCGCGTCGAATCCGATAAATCAGAAGATGTTGGTAGATCGTATAGAGGTCGAAGATGAATACTAGACCGACGAGCCCTCGCACGGCTTGTGGCAACAGACTCAGCGAAAGGAAATCATGAAGATCGTGTACTTCAGGAAGGAGAAAAGAGGCCAAGCCTAATGTCAATAGTAAAGTAATGACAAAGGCCCCTGCCCACAACCACCACTCCCGTTGTTCAATCCGCCTGAAGTTTGTGCGAAGAACCTTGGTTAGCACAACTGATGACTCACTCACATTTCTTGTTCGACGCAGGCCCATCGCTCACCCCACAGCGTCCACGTTCTCAAGCGCTCTATACTCTCAAGGCAAGAGCGATTATCCTCCGTTGGTCGCGAATCCTTCCAATAAGTCCCTGCACGAAGCCAACCACTACCGACCTTGCTTTTTGCACAGCTGACTCGTTCGGCGGAACAAAATGGAGTACCAGGCATCTATGCAACGCTTATTCCATTGGAGTGTTTAACATGCTCAGCACGATTCTGTGTCAATGTGAAGCGGGAGTTCTCTTTTGGGACAAGCCGTACAGGGATGCATCTCGGCGTCCCCGGGGTACTTTGACTGCGATGCACATGAAGCGAGTGGGGTACGCCGAGCTTAGATGACTCTAAGATACTTTACGCATCGTAAGCGCTCTTACTCTAGATCAAACCGTGCCCGCAAGAGCTGCTTTACAGCTCGGCCCTTGAATTGCACCCCGCAGTTGTGATTGGCCGAATCCTTTTGACCTACCATTGCACGACTTGTCGCCCGATAACAGATGGGACGAGGTACAGCGAGATAGGCGTATTGAAGATAAAATAGATCTGACAATATGCTCAAAGCTTTCGCCGCAAGGAAATCATATCGACGCCGTTGGACGCGAGCGCCTGGTGCTCAAGAATTTAGCCACGGTATGGCACATCGCGCGAGGTATCCACCTGCACATACCATCGCGCGTGTCACTCGACGATCTGTTTCAGGCTGGGGCTCTGGGATTGATAAACGCAGTCGACAGATTCGATCCTCAGAAAGACGTGCGGTTCATGTCATACGCGCGATTTTGAATTCGCGGCGCCATCCTAGATAGCCTGCGCCAAGTGGATTGGGTGCCACGAAGCTTGAGACGGCAGGCGCGTAGGATCAATGATGCCAGCCACGAACTCGCCGGCGAGCTTGGCCGCTGTCCAACGGTGTCGGAACTAGCCTCCAAGCTGGGGGCAAACCATGAAGACTTTCAGCGATCAGTTGATGAACTGCAAAATCTTCAGCTAGAAAGTTTGCAATCTCAGGCCGAGGGGGGTACCGGAGAGAACTTGCTTTTAGCGTCCCGACTGGAGGAAGATCCTTTTCAAACGACTTGTCACGCCGAAATCCATCATCTGCTAGATATGGCCCTATCAGGACTGGGAAAAAAGGAAGGGGAGGTCTTAAGACTGTATTATCTCGAAGAACTGACCATGACCGAGATCGGAGCTCTCTTGGGGATATGCGAATCTCGAGTATCACAAATCCGCGTCGCCGCACTGACTCACTTGCGCGCGCGCCTCATATTTCAACCTCCTTGCCAAAGAATTGTAAGCACAACTGTGTGGAAAGTCACGAACATATTGCCGACTGGTAGGTATTATACGTCTAGTCCGCTTTAACAAGGGGCGAGACGTCCTGGAACCGATGATGCTATCTTGAAGCTCATCCAAGACCCTACAATTCAGCAGATTCATCTTTTGGCTGCAGGAGACTGTGCGAGCGCACTTTCTGTAATCCGAATCCGCAAGGATAAGAACTCAACTTTGCGAGGCAGCTGGACTTTGCGAGAGGACGACAGTCTGGACGGAGTAGGTATTGTTGTTGCTGCTCGATGCAGAAATAGCGGAAAATGATTAGAACCAGCCTTTGGAATGCAGTGGACAGACTATTCAAAATGAAGGGATCGACCTTCCCACTATCGGGCTTCGAGGGGTCTTGGGCTAGTTGTTCGCGATGATCCTAACCTGACTGCCGAATATTTGATAGTCCGTGAACTGGCCACGACACCAATCGATTCGCTTCCGGTGCTGAGTCTTAGCTGAAATAGTCAGAGGAATCAAGCGAGCAGGCTCATTGGCTCGCTTAAGCCAACCGTAAATAACGACTACATGATAGATTTTCCGTTCTCCGGGAAGCTCATAGTGCTCCGATATGCGGATTATGTTCATATGTTCGTCGGTCCAGACTTCGCCGTAACAAGCGACGGTGAAAGTCCTGCTGGTTTTGAAAAGCACATAATCCATCAAGTATGTGAACCTACAGATAGCGTCCTCGACGCTGGCAGCGTACTGAAAGACCATCATTCGCTTGTCATTTGCGTTCGCGTCGGCGACCTGATGAACCTTCAAGCGGAGTTCTGTTCCTACCATTCCAGGTAGCTCTGACCACTCGGCACCAGGAACTATCGAATGATTTAATGAAGGCGGAGGTATTCCTTCTAGCTCTTTCTTGCCGTCGGGAAACGACCGAAACATTTGAGAGCCGTCGATTACCCTGACTTCATATGCCGCTTGAGCAGCCGGCTCCTTGTCTCCTGACCCCCAGGCAAGTCTCTGTACGGCGATGAAGTTGCGCATACTATCGGCCAGCGTCTGGGCATTTTTCCTTAACATGGAGACTCCATAGGGTTCGTCAGGACGATGCTCTACCAAGCCAGCAGAAGGCGGTATAAATCTTGGATAGAGGTCCTCTGAAACTGGTGAGATTGTCCGGGCGGAAGGGAATATGCTCTGTGCCAGGAAAGGTTGCACCTTGCTCACGAAATCTTCCAAGGACTGAATTGGCACAGCTAGGGCGATCGCTTGGCCTTCCTTGTCCACCCCATTCAGAACTCCAACAATCTGGCGAGTTTTGTCATCAACGACTATGCCACCGCTCGCACCTGGGCGAATCGCCTTACCAGCGGGCATGCCGTAGTCAAAGGCGAGTAGGCCTGTCGTCGTCTGGCCCTTGAAGGTTCCCGGAAATCTTACAAGCTTGCGGCGGGGATTGATAGGCTCTTTGGGGTAAGCATAGATGTCTACCTGCTGTCCAACTTGTAGGTCAGCAAGACTGAAGGTAACGCCATGATGATGAGGCAAGGCGTGCTGCAACTCAAAGATTGCAAGGTCTCGAGTCAGAGTGTACTTCATGAGACCGAAAGCCGGAACGTCGTTCAGCGTTGCGCCTTCGTCGTCAGGACCGCTGGCAAGGTATCGCTGGATGACTCTTTCTCCCTTGATTTTATGAGCTTGTACAATCGCAGCGACATGATAGTTAGTTCCGATGAAACGGCACGCGAGGTCTAGGCAAAAGCCCGTGCCAAACTTGACCTCAATTCCAATGCCGAGGCTCAGCTCGCTGATGGGAACGACGACTTCGACATCCTCAACATCTGCAACCGACAAAGTAGGGGGCGTTGTCGAGTGATGATGCAACCCTCCAGGAGCTGCACCAACAGATGACACGCATGAACATATAATCAAAATAGGAATAATTCCTCGCCACATCACGCGACTGTCACCCCGACGTTAGAACTGCCGAGAATGATCGTTTGCATGTGCTCTTCCAAAGATCGGGCCACCGGGTTCAAGGGACTTAGCGGATTGTCAGGACTGGGCTAGCCCTCTCACCTTCCCTACTTGGTTCAGCCGTTCCAAAACGGAATCTGCTCGAGTTCAAGGCTTAAGTCCAAGGTCAGTGAATGCCCAAGGATGCGAATGACTCTGTGTGAGGAGGCGAAGTACAACCAGCACACCTACCGTGTCGACACATCTTTGAATCTCGGTTCCTCGCTGCAGATACGATCTTCTAAAGTGGCGCAGAACGAATATCGAGATTGTCAAGACACCCGTGATCGTACGCGGCACCGCGTGGCGGTTTCTGCAGGCGGTCAGGCGTGAAGAACTTTGGCGCAGAGAGGGCCCCGGGCGAACAGAGCCCAATGGCTCCTGCACTCTCCAATGGCGAACAACTTGCAGACAAGCTCTGTGGTTAAGGTCCAAGGCATCAGCCGGAGCGCGTCGGAATGGTATTTGGCTATAGATGTTGGGTTAAATTTGGCGCGGGGTTTACGCTAATCGAATTGATGATCGTGATCACGATCATTTTCATCTTGGTGGGCATGGCCGCCATACGATACGACCGTGCGGTACAGCTCGCGAGGGAAGCAACACTGAAGACTGATCTGACGGTGATGCGGCAAGCCATCAACAATTACACCTCAGACCGGGAATCGGCCCCGCAGTCGCTAGAGGACCTGGCCAATCCGCAGGCCCCATACTTGCGTGAAGTTCCTATTGACCCGATGACCCGGACGAAGGATTGGCACTTGGATTTTGGAGATTTGGCTCTTCGTTCGGACCAGACCAACAACGGTGTCGTCGACGTTCATTCGACCTCGAACCAGACTTCGCTGACGGACGGCACCGCTTACAATACTTGGTAAGTTTTCTGCGGGGCCTCGGTTGCCGCTTTGCCGTTTGAACGGTGTTCGCGACGGAGAGCCGACTACACGATGAAGTCCGCGCTGCATCGCAATACGCAAACTCTTCCCTGGCAATCTTACTGCCCTGTAGTACACACCTGAAGGACCTGAGGCGCGCCCGCAGAATTCTGCCATCGGAAATGGCAAGTGTTCAGACCGAAGGACTCAGACCACGACCAATCATAATTATAATATTATAATATTCGATTATATTACATCTACGCGTAGTGGCGTATACTGGAGGTATGGTAAAACTACATGCATTTCGAGTTGCCGCCCGCGACGATGATTTCATCGCCGTTAATATAGCTGAAGATGGCAGTGTCGAGTGGCTAAGAAGCAGGTTGCCGGATGTGGGGACCAACTTTCACAAGCGCCTATGTCTCGACGGCTTAACAAATAGCGCGACCATCTATTGGCAGCCGGTCGGAGCTCAAGTCAACTCCAAGACCTTCCGTACCGTCTCTGGCTTTCACGAATGGCTCGAGTCGCATCCTCGAAGCTGACAAATCGTGAAGCCATCTTGATTCTCCGTCCATGAGTCACTGGCGCAGTGAAACAGGTTCACCATTGGAGGCAATCCACCGTGACATCGCAAGATTGGCTCAGCAAAGTCGGCGTCCGAGATATTGTCGTAGCGATTGAAAAAATAAAGAGCGAAAAACAGCGAATGCCTACCCGAGGAGCAATGACCTGGTGCATTCAGTTTCAAGAAGTTGCGTATCCAACGAACTGTGTCCTTCCGCTGGCAGTTAAATCGGCTACGGGTGAAACTTTTGCGCCAGACACTAGAAAGGACGGCAAGGAGATCCTCAAGGCTCTAGAAAAAATGCTGGCCCGAGACTTTAGATTCAAAGTTGTCTTCCGGCAGGCCGGCGATACTAATCCGGAAGACTCGCTGCGGCTAGATCTAGACGCGCATTGGCAACGCAGAATTATGCCAAAGAAAAACTGAGTATTTGGTCTTGCGCGATCTGTTTGTATCGCTTTCTTGGCAATTCCGGAGCTGATGTGACTCGACTTCGCACCTCACAACGTGGCCAGGTCGAATAAAGCTCAGGCGGGTCCAGCTGGAAAGTCTTTCAGACCTGTAGCGATGGTCAAACAGGTTTATGACGTCCTTTTTGGATTTCGTTCGGAGGGGGCAGAATCGGCAGAGGCGAGTTCCTATGCAAATGCTCGCTCACGCTAGTAGCAGTCGCTTAGCTAAGGGGACTTCCTTGGATCAACAAGAACTAAAACCCACTCAGCCTTCAACGTCGCCAAGCTCGTCCGCGCGTCTTGAATGGCTCTGGACTCGACGTCGTCGAGTCGATCACGATCGATTAGCCTGGCGTCAATCGCTTTTGTCGCTTTGCTGATTCGGGCCGGGATTTTGGCGTGATCTGTTTCAAAGACTGCGCACAGAAAATCCGTTCGCCAAGGGTAAGTGCGGGTATGCATGGTCGCCTCCACATGATTCAGTAGCACGAAGGACAGTCGTTAGACTGTGCGGTTTCAGACGTTTTGACCAGTTCGAAACTGTCCAAAGAGTTGACGTCTGATGCGAAACTATAAGCAACAATCGTTGCAGTAATCCCGGCAGGAAGGGGGCCGGGCAGTTACTGCGGTTTTGCTTAAGGCGCGGTTGTCGACCGGAGACCCTTGCGCTCCAAGGGTTTCCAAGACATGTCGCCGCGCATATATTGCCACAGGCCTTGAAGCCGCCACACCATGTGCAACTGTCGGTACGGAAAATGCTCGAAGAAGCA
>JBEKWY010000159.1:0-11567 GCA_049512575.1 Candidatus Acidiferrum sp. | reverse complement strand
ACGGTCACCAGCCGCGACAGCGATCCCTTATGCATCTCCATCACCTCGAAACGCGTCTCGGTCCACAGTTCGCCCTGCTCCCAGCGGCTCTCCGATCCGACGCAGCGCAAGCGGGCAATGGCCGTCGCGCGCTGCGCCAGGTCCTGAAAGCGCAGCCGCACCAGCGTCGTGCCGTTGGTTAGCGCCGCGCTCAGCGCCAGCACCAGCAATCCCGCCAGAAAAACAACCCAAAGAAACCGCCGCCGTTCCACGTAGCTCATTTCAATTCACCTCCAAAGCGCCGCTCGCCGCGGCTTTATCGAGATTGGTGTTCTGCACGAAGAGTGTGCGCAGCCCAGGCAGCGCGGTGGCCGGAATCTGCAACGTGAGGTGTACGATTCCCAGCCCGACCAGTTGCTTCGCGATCACGGTGACGTCCCCCGGACCGGAAACCATGAAGGTCATGCTGGTATCCAAGCCGCTCTCGGAAAACACGCAAAGGTCCGCATTCGCGGTTCCGCTCGCGGGACGTTGCAGCGCCACGGGATTGCCTCCCAGCGCGCACGTATCGGTGGCTGCCGAGAACGCTCCGAGCGCTTCCAGATTCAAGTCGATGTCGTCGCCAGAGACCGAAACTCCCGCGGTCGTTGGATCGACCACCACGATGTCCTGCGCGGTGGCCACCGGCGCACCGCTGGTCAGCGAAATCACCTCACCTGAAATGTTTGACGCGGCAACCACCAGCGAAACGCCGTTCGAGCTTGTCCCATCCGGATTCTGCACTTGCACCGTGACGTTCCCCACCGCCGCTACATCCGCCGCTGTGATCGGCACCGTGCACTCCGTCGTGGAACTGCACGACGCCACCCGCGCCACTCCTGCAATCAACACCGCAGATCCCGGCCCTGGGCCCGTCGCCGCAAAGCCGCTGCCGTCCACCAGCAGCGTGAAACCCCCCGCCGCGCCCGCATAAACGCTGGCCGGATGCAGCGCCAAAATATTTGCGCCGGTAGAAATCACCACATTCGCGGTGCCGGATTGCGTGGGGTCGTCCGAGCTGATCGCCACGATTTGAATCGAGTTCGGCGAAGGCGCTGCGCTCGGAGCGGTATACGTCCCGCTTGAGTTGATCGCGCCGCAAGCCGTTCCACCGGCGCCCGTGCATGCGGAGCCTTCCACTTGCCACACCACGGTCTGATTGCTCGCGCCAATCACCGTGGCCGTGAATCCCTGCACCGCCAGCGGCGCCAGCGTCACATTCGCGGGCTGCACGGTCACTACGTCGTGATTGATGATCGTGATCTGTGAAGTCGCGTTCTTCGTGGAATCGGCCGCACTGGTGGCTTGCACCGTCACCGGATTCGGGCTGGGAATCGCCCCCGGCGCCAGGTAGTCCACTTGCGCGGCCGTTCCATTGGTCACCGGCTGGCAAGGATTTACAGATGTCACACAAATTTGGCCGATCGTGGTGTTGCCGCCCACAACGCCATTCACGCTCCACGCGATGCGGGCGCTGGTCGCTCCGACAACTTGCACCGCTAGCGTGACGCGATGATTTGCCGCGAGCGTCGCCGTGCTGGGCGACAGAATCACACTGCCGTTTTGTTGAATCAGCAAAGTGGCTTGCGCGCGCTTCGACGGGTCGGCCTGCGGTGTAGCCGTAATCGTCACCGTGTTGGGGCTCGGCGCCGACGGCGGCGCCACATACGTCGCCGAATCCGCGTTCACGCCGCCTCCGGCGGACTGCGCCGTCACCACATTCAGCACGCCGCACGCAGCCCCGCTGCACCCGCCGCCCGACAGGGACCACGTCAGCACTTCGCTCGGATTGGAGCCAGCAACGGGCGTGAGCGTAGCGACGATCCCCGCTGAAGTTCCCGCCGCCACGCTCGATGGCGCGGAAAGCTGCAGCGTGAAATTGCTGGTGATCGTCAGCGCTGCCGCCGCTTGCTTCGAGGGATCGGCAACGCTCTGCGCCGTCAGCGTCACGTTCGCGGGAACCGGCAGAATCTGCGGCGCGGTGAAATTGCCGTCCGCGTCCACCGCTCCGCATCCGGCGGAACATGCCGCGCCCAACAGCGTCCACCGCACTCCCAGGTCGGGATGCCCGCTGCTGGTGATCGACGCACGAAAACTTCGCGTCGCGCCGAGTTCCACCGCTGCGGCGGTTGTCGAGAGCGCGATAACCACGTCGCTTTCAATCGTCACCGTCGCAGTGCCGGACTTGGTCGTATCCGCGGCGCTCGTCGCGGTGACCTGCACGGCCGCGGTGGCAGGCATGCCCGCTGAGGCGGGCAAATCAGCCGGCGCGGTGTAAACGCCAGTCGTAGAAATGGTGCCCACTGCCGCGTTGCCGCCAACCACGCCGTTCACGCTCCACACCACGCTGGTATCACCCGCGTTCGTCACCGTCGCCGTGAACGTCTGCGCGTTTCCCAGAATCACCGCCGCGCTCGCCGGAACGACCGTCACAGCGATCGCTCCCGGCGAGTTCGGCGGAGCCGTTACCGTCGGCGTCGGCGTCGGCGTTACATACGCAGCGCCAACCCCGGCGCAACCCTGCATCCAGCCTCCAACAAAAAGAACGAAAAGAGCCACGACCTCAATGTGGGACCGCTCCTCAATGTAGGGGCGCGCTTCAGCGGGACCCAGCGAGCGCTTAGCGAGCGCCCAAAGCCAAAATGTCCCCGCCTCCGTCCGTGAAATCCTCCCATCGTCATGCGGAAAGGGGGGCATACCCCAACCCATGCAAGCGAACAACCAGCGAAACCAAACAATTGCAAAACCTGCGGAAAAGGGGCCGCCATTGGCGCTGTAGGATGGTGTAACGTGCTGCTGGTGAAGGATTTATTCCGTCATGGGTTGTAGACGGTGTTCGGCTTCCGTTCCTGCTTCCTACTTCGCTCCCGAAAATCGGCCTCCCACCGCATTCCCAGACTGAAACTGCGCAGTTCCAGTCTGAAAGCCCCTTCGAACGCCGAGCGTCGTCAGCCTTCCCGTCATTCACGCGTTGTCCCCGCCCCGTTGCAGGGGCGGGGCTTGCTCCGCCCGGCGTCAAACTCGGCACAATGAACGCCGCCAACGCTGCTGAATTCCGCAGTGAACCAATTTCCCAATCGAGGCGTCTGGTAAATGTACGGGGAGGGCGAGCGCATCCCGCTCGCACACACGAGCCAATGCAGGAGCTGGTTCTGATCCAGCCTGGTCGCGCGGCGGAAACCGAATGGGCACGCGAAGCGGCGAGCGCCGCCAACCGTCGCGAATTCGAAGAACGTCTGGCCGAGTGCGGCCCGCTGGCATTTCGCATCGCTCGCGGCGTGCTGCGCAACGCCGCCGACGCCGAAGACGTCGCGCAGGAAGCGCTGCTGCGGGCCTACCGCCGCTTCGACCGGCTGCGCGATCGCCAGCGGTTTCGCGCGTGGCTGGTGCGCATCACGTTTCGCCTGGCGCTCGACCGCGCGCGCTCCGCGAAACGCCGCGAGCAGCGCGAAACGCTGTGGGCGCAACCCGTAGCGCATCCCTCAACGGAAGATCTCGCCGCCTCCAGCGAGTTCCAAGCGCACCTCGCCCGCGCCGTCGATGAGCTATCGCCGAAGCTGCGCCTGGTCCTGCTGCTCGCTGCCATGGAAGGCCATACCCTCGACGAAGTCGCCGAATTGCTGGGACTGCCGATCGGCACCGTGAAATCAAGATTATTTTTTGCCCGGAAACAACTAGCGGAGAAGTTGCGATGCCATGTGAAAAATACCAAGCCGCGTTGATCGACCTGGCCGCCAACGGAGCCGAACCCGTCGGAGACCTGCGCGGACATCTCGACGAATGCACGTCCTGCCGCTCCTACATGGAGAGACAACAGTTTCTGTTCGCCGCTATCGACTCCGGCGTCCAGGCTAGCGCCAACGCGGCGTTGCCTACGTTGCTCCTCCAGCGTTTCGAGGCACGCATCGCGCAGGAAGCGCCTGCGAAGGGCGCTGCGAGTCCGAGATGGTGGATGTATGCAGCGGCGGTTGCCGCCGCCGTCATTGTGTTGACGCTGCCAATTCTGCGACCACGAAATGCCAGGGAACGTGTCGCGCTGTTCGATGCTCCGCAGTATGCCGCGAAGCAGAGTGTGACTGGAGAAACGGCTCGTGCGATCGCGCTCGACGCGGCTCACGTCAATGCGCGAAAGTCGCAACAATTTCCTAAGCGAACGGCGCGACCCGAGGCAAATGTCGAACCCGAAGTGCTGGTTCCTCCTGACGAAAGAGTGGCGTTCGAACGGTTCCTGTCTGATCTGAGCGGAAAGCAGAACCTCGCGGCAGCCTTGGTGAAACCGATGGTTGAACGGCATGAGCGCCCTGACGCGCTTATTGAGACGCCCGAAATTGAAATTTCAGCACTCACCGTACCACCACTCATTGTGCGACCGCTCGAGGAAAGCAACGACAGATAGCGGAAGCGGGCGTCATACCAGCCGCTATCGGCGCAACGTCCAACGGAGGAAAAGACATGAAGAAGACAGCAACTGTGCTCACTCTGCTCGCGGCCGTATTCATTTTCTCTCAGCCGCTGTTAGCTCAAGAGAAACCGAAAGCGGAAGAGACAGTGAAGGCCGAGGTCCATCCCGTCTCCCTAAAAATTCGGGTCGTCTTCACGGAATTCGACGGCGACAAGAAGGTCAAGAGCATGCCGTATTCGACGCTGCTCACCGCGGGGACCGGCGGCGTGGAATTCGCGAAGATCCGAATTGGCAGCCGCGTTCCACTCTACACCGGCAAAGAAAACGGCCTTCAGTATATCGACGTCGGAACGAATCTTGACTTCCGGGCCGACCGGTTGGCCGCAGAAAAATTTGAAGTTAAGGTGTCCCTCGAGCGTTCTTGGGTTAACGGCGACGTGATGATTCCCGTCGAGAAATCGGTCGATGTTCAATCTGCGGGGACACCAGGCCAATTCAAGGAACCCGTAATCGGTCAATATAAGACCGACGTGAATCTCCTAATGCATGATGGGCAGACCGTTGAAAGCACCGTCGCCACGGACCCTTTGACCGGCCGGCTACTGAAGATCGAGCTCACCCTTAACGTCATAAAATAGACAGGATCGGAGTTGCGTCGCCGCCTAGCATCGTTTCGACTAGCTGACTTTCAAAGTGTGTGAAAGAGCCGGAGACAGATCTGCGTGAAGAAATCGGTAGCCCTTTTGTTCTAGCCGTGCAGGCTGAACACGCTGGCTGGCCAGCAGCAGTGAATCGGCCATTTCTTGACCGAGGGCCAGCCGCAACGCGAACGCCGGTGCGGGGAAAACCGCAGGCCGGTGCATGGCTCGCGCCAGTTCGCGCGTGAACTCGGCGTTGCGCACGGGCTGCGGCGCGACCACGTTGATCACGCCACTTACGCTCGCATCGTCCAGCGCGTATCGGATCACTCCAATCACATCGTCCAAAGTCACCCACGACATCCATTGCTGGCCCGAGCCGATTTTGCCGCCTACACAAAACGTAAAGGGCCGCATGATCTGCGGCAACGCTCCGCCGTGCTTCGCGAGGATGATTCCGAATCGCGTGAGCACCACGCGCATTCCCAGTGCTTCCGCCTTCTTCGCCTCGGCTTCCCATTCTTGCGAGACCTGCGCCAAAAAATTATCACCGGGCTTGCTGTCCTCCGAAAGGACTTCGTCGCCCCGATCGCCGTAGTAGCCGATGGCGGAGGCGGAGACCAGGACTTTTGGCGGACTCTTCAGCCTGCCCAGCGCCGTGACCAGCGATTGCGTCGTCCGCACCCGGCTCGAGCGCAGCACCATCTTTCCTTGCGTCGTCCATCGCCCGCCCGCGATCGACGCTCCCGCCAGATTCACCACCGCGTCCGCGCCGGTTATGTCTCCCTGCGAATCCGCAAAGGTTAAGCCACCCGAAGCCTCGGGGTCCCAAGGCACGTCGATAACGCGCGGGCCCGCAGCTTGCCCGGGTGAACCGGCTTTGCGCGAGACCGTCTCCCGCCGCACCATCCGGCACACGGTGTGGCCATCGCGCACCAGCGCTCTCGTCAGGGCCGTGCCCACCAAGCCGGTCGCCCCAGTCATCAACACCTTCATGGTGTTCTCCTGTAGTGGCCGATCTCTAGATCGGTAGATCGCCAACCAATCGGTCAACCCGATCCGTCAAACCAAATCAGTCAACCCATCCCGCGCGCCTTCGCAACTATACCCCGCGAGCCGTGTTTACTTCCTGAGCGATGCCTGGGCTAACCCCACCCGCTATGCTGGCTGCAACCCGCTCGGGGAGTTACAATCCTGCTGTGGCCACAGCCTCAAAGACCATCCCAGTAAAAGTGCTGTTTTTCGGCCGGCTGAAGGAAATCGTCGGCCGGCCCGAAGACTCCTTCGAGCTAGCCGAAGGCGTATCCATTGAAGACGTTTTCGCCAGCCTAGGCGTCACTCACCCCGAACTGGCCGCCTATCGCAGCTCGGTCGTGGCATCCCGCAACCAGGAATTCGCCGCCTGGACCACCCCGCTCCGAGCCGGCGACGAAGTCGCCTTCCTCCCGCCGGTTAGCGGCGGCTAATCCACCCTCCATGCCCAGAACGCAACCCACTGAAGATTTGTTCCAGATGATTCGCGAGCCGATCGACGCGTCCGCCTTGATCGCTCACGTTCGCGGAGCCGGAGACGGGGCGGTCGTTACCTTTGACGGATGTGTCCGCAATCAGTCGCACGGGCGGCGCACCTTATATCTCGATTACGAAGCCTACGAGTCGATGGCGTTAACCAAAATCCGCGAGATCGCCTCCGCCATCCATGAAAAGTTCGCCGTCCACCGGGTGGCCATCGCGCACCGCCTCGGCCGTCTGGAAATCGGCGAAACCAGCGTCTTTATCGCCGTCAGCGCCGCGCATCGGCCCGCAGCGTTCGACGCCTGCCGCTTCGCCATCGACACCCTCAAACGCACCGTGCCGATCTGGAAAAAAGAATACTTCGAAGACGGCGCTGTCTGGGCCGATGGCGAACTGCCCGCGGCCCCGCCGGATACACCGCTGGCGAAACCTGCATCTTAATAATCCGATGCGTCCGACACCCACGCCAGCGCGCTTCGCCATCCTCGTATGCCTCGCCGCCATTTTTCTCGTAGGCGCACTACGCGCGCAGGACCAGACCGATCGCCCGCCATGGGCGCGCAAAACAGCGCCCAGCTCCAGCGCAGCCGCTACAACGACAACCACAGCTCCGCCGGCAGCTCCCTCGGCAGCCCCGTCGCCCGTCAATCCGCTCGATATCGATTCCGAAATCCCCGCCCAGCAGCAGCGCGGCAAGATTCACGTCAACGTCCAATTGGTTAGCGTGCTCGCCAGCGTCCTCGACGATCACAATCGCCCCGCACCCGACCTCCCGCGCGAAGCCTTCCAAATTTTCGAAGAAGGCGTCGAGCAAAAACTCGAAGTCTTCGAGGCCGAAACGCAGCAACCTCTCGACCTCGCCCTCATGATTGACGCCAGCCTCAGCGCCCACAAAGAAATCGCCTTCGAGCAGGAAGCCGCCTCACATTTCATACGCCAGGTGCTGCGTCCTGGCGATCGCCTGTCCGTTTATGCAGTCGGCGAGGACGTCAACCAGATCGCCGGCTTCTCCGACAACGTCGCCGAGCTGCAGGCGGCGGTACACAAGATGCCCGCAGGCTCCGGCACTTCTCTTTACGACGCCATCATCCGCGCGTCTCGCACGTTGGAGCGCCGCGGCGAAGATCGCCGCCGCGTCATCATCCTGGTCACCGACGCCGGCGAAACCACCAGCTACGCCGACTTCGACGCCGCGCGCAAAGCCGCCGTGCAATCCGGTGCGCTGCTCTACACCATCGTCGTGCGCCCCGTGAAAAACGAAAGCGGCCGCAACACCGCCGGCGAGCACGCCCTAGAAACCATCACCGACACCATGGGCGGCGCCATGTTCTACCCCGACGAAATCCAGGAACTCGACGGCATCTTCGACCGCATCAACCGCGAACTGCGCACCCAATACCGCCTCGGCTACTACCCCGAGCCTCGCGGCCCCGCCAACACCTACCGCAAAATCGAAGTCAAAGTGGCCGGCAACTATCAGGTTCGCCATCGCAAGACGTATCTCACCGGCCCGCAGTAACGCACTTTCCACGACGACCTCGCAAACACCCAGGTCTTACGCCCTCGCTGCGTTGGCGTACAGAACACCTGCGGCGCGAAAATCGTCTTGAAATCCACAACGGCAGAATTAGAATTTAAACTCCAAAGACTTAGGCGGAGAACTTCCCTGTTTCTGCAGGAGCTTTAACATGAACGTCCACAGCAATGTCCCCAATGTCCGCTACGAATGGCAGCGACCCTATCTCGCTGCAGCTCTGGAAACCGATTCCCGGCGGTTGCCCGGTAAAATCACCGAAGCGCGCCGCGAAATTCGCCGCAGGCTGTTCGATTGCGCGCCGGTAGACGTCGACGAACAATCCGCGGTGGCCGACGCCTTGAATGCGCTCGTCACGCTCGAAAAAGAACGCCTGAATCCTAATCTCGACTCCGGCAAGCATTCCACGATCGTGCTGGATTTAGCGGACGTGCCAGGAACTACGCGCTAACGCGGTTTACTCGAGTCATCAAACTTTATTGAAGGGCTGAACCCGCATCGTAACGAGGTTGGCGAACCCAACGGCCTTCCCCGCGAAAAATCCCTACACCGATTCCAGCAAGCTCTCGACCTGCTTTCGCAGCCCATCAAACCCGCCCGATTTCGACACCACCGAGCTCACCCCCGCGGCTTGCACCTCCGACAATTGAATCGCGCTCGCGTGCAGAGTAAAAAGAATGATCGGCACATCGCTCATCATCTGCCGCAATACCCGCGCGGCCTGGAGTCCGTTCATGCGCGGCATGGACATGTCCAAAATAATCAGGTCCGGCCGCAGTTCGCGCGCCTTTTCGATGGCGTCCAACCCATCCACGGCCTCGCCACACACCGAGTACTGAGTCTCCCGCTCCAAAAAGTTTCGCGTGTGTTTTCGAATGTTGGGATCGTCGTCGACGATAAGAATGCATTCCGGCATGGCGGTCGCGGGTGAGGCGGCGGCCAACACGCTGGACAGCGCCTTCATACGTGACCCTATCAAGGGCCGCGCCGCCGACGCAATACACTGCTCCGTGTAGCCCACCGTAGGAATTCACGCCGCCGTGCTCCAGCGATAAGCAGCAGCTTTTCGAAAGGAATTGCTTGAAAGTTTCGATGACCTGAGGGTTTGTCTTCCGAACGGCCGAGACCTCAACTCAAAATCGCTTCAGACGTCGATTTCGCTCTGCCACATACCCGACTGCCGCGTGATCGACGCGTAGCATTCGCAGGTCGCCGCTTCCAACCCGGCGCGATTTTCGATTTTCACGTCGCCGCGAGAGTAGCCAATCAATCCCGCCTTTTGCAGCACGCCCGCGGCCACCGTCACGCTGGCGCGGCGCGTCCCCAGCATATGTGCCAGAAATTCCTGCGTGAGTTTCACCACGTCTCCGCCGACGCGGTCCTGGCTCATCAGCAGCCATCGCGCCAGCCGTTGGTTCACGTCGTGCAACCGGTTGCACGCCGCCACCTGCGTGGATTGCAGCGACATCTGTTGCGAGTGCTGCTGCAAACCCCTTTCCAGCGACGGACATTCACGCAAAAATCGCACCAAATCTTTCGCGCTGATTTTAAACGCGCTGCCGCCAATCTGTACGATCACCCGCGTCGGGCTGCTCTTGAATCCCGCCACCAGCGGCACGCCCACGAAGCCTTCCGCGCCCGTCAATCCGACTTCCACACTCTTCCCGCCATCCAACACGATCAGGACCGAAGCCAGGCCGCTGTTCATGAAATAGCCGTTCTCGATCGGCTTCGCGACCTGATTCAAAACCGTATGCACCGGCAGGTCCACCCACTCCAGTCGCGGAAATACCGCCTTGTATTCCTTGCGCGGCAGCCCCAGCAGGATTTTGTTGGCCACGGCGTGCTTGCCGTTGTTGCCGTCGGAAGATTCAGTCGATGCTTTGTTGAGCGGAAATTTGCTAGCCACGATGCGACTCCTCGGCGAACTTCGTCTGCTTTCGCACGGAAACCGCGATGGTTTGAATGGTGCGGAAGATGCTGATGGAAACACGTCCACCGTACACTCTTTTAACGTTCTCGGCTAGTCTAATATGTTAACCTCGGAGGTCTTTCTTTCTCCTTGCGCCGCCCCGTACGCAAGCGTACAGTTTGCTGTGTAGGTTGGTTTTGCAATGCTGCGTAAGTCAACTCCCTCCGGCCGCCCGCCCTGGGCCAAAGCCATACGCGAGTTGCGCCTGCGCCTCAAACTCAGTCAATCGGATCTCGGCTCCAGAATCGGCTTCTCGGCCATGACTGTCTCGCGCTGGGAGCGCGGCGCGCAAGAGCCTCCTTCTCACGGCTACATCGGTCTGGGAAATTTGTCTCGTAACGCCAACTGCTGGTTTTTCTGGGAACGCGCCGGGCTGCGCACCGACGATGTGCTGCGCGTCCTGCCCACCCACCAGCGAGACACACACACTTCCGCTCTCGATAATTTCGAAATCGTAAGCGCCGGCAGCGGTCCCAAGAGATCCGAAAAGCACGAATTGGTAGCCGTTCCGCTCTTGAAAGTAGCCGCCGGATCACCCGGAAAAGCAGGCGACAATCTGACGCTGCTCAGCGATGCGCCCGTCGAGAGCATGATCGCCGCCCCCAAAGACTGGTGCCCCAATCCTTCCTACACCAGTTGCCTCCGCGTGCGCGGCAATTCCATGCTGCCCCTGATTCAGGATGGATTTGTAGTCGCCGTCGATTCCTCGGAAACCGATCTGAGCTCGCTCGACGGAAAAATTGTCATCGCCTGGCACAAAGACGTGGGCCTGACCATCTCGCGCTTTCGCCGCTACGACCACACCGAGGTGCTGCAACCCGAGAACACCGCCTACGAAGCCATCACCCTCAGCCCAAAGAAAACCTGGAAGATCGTAGCCAAAGTCCTGTGGTGGATCGGCAAAGCCCCGTAGTAGCGGGTCTTTAGACCCGTCCTCTTTATTCTCTCCCTCTCCGCCTCCGTGTCTCCGTGGCGGGTGGCCTACCCTTCGGGTTTAAGGGTGGGTTCTTCCTTTTCCGTTCTCTTTCCGTTCCCGTCTCTCTCCGTGCCTCCGTGGCAAGTCTTTCATCTCTCTCTCTCTAGAACTCCACCACCGTCGCCCGCTCCAAATAGGCGCAAAACGCATTCGCCAACTGCATCTGTCGCGGACTCTTACATTCCGGCTCAAACAACCGCGGGCTCCCCACCACAATCACCGCCGTCCTAGCCCGCGAGGTAGCCACATTGAACCTATTCAAGCTGTACAAAAACTCCATCCCCCGAGGCGCGTCCTCCGGCGTAGACGTAGTCAGCGAATAGATCACCACGGCCGCCTCCTGCCCCTGAAATTTGTCTACCGTCCCAACGCACGCGCCAGTTGGAAGCTTCACCAGCAAATCCGAGACCTGAGCGTTGTATGGCGCCACCACCAGCACATCCTTAAGCTCCATCTGCTTCTTCGTCGTCCTGGTGCGGAACCACGTCACTCCGCTGGCCGTTAAACTCCGC
>JBEKWY010000158.1:0-11581 GCA_049512575.1 Candidatus Acidiferrum sp. | reverse complement strand
AGGACGCCAAGGATGCGAAGGATAAAGACAAGAAAGCGCTAGCGGATGCCGGGGCGCCCAAGATGCAGGTGATGCCGGACGCGCAGGGAAAACCTCTGGTGAGCAACGTGTCGATCATGTCGCTGGAGTTGCGGGCCGGGTTGCTCTTGGCGAAAAAGCAGACAGAAGATGCGAAGAAACTTTATGCGCAGGCGGCGCGCGAAGAAAAGGATCTGGGTTATCGCGAGCCTCCGGGATACATCCGGCCGGTTGCGGAGACGGAGGCGGCAGCGATGTTGACGGCGTCGGCTTGGACGGATGCGAAGGCCTCGTATCAGAAGGCGCTGGCGGAGCGGCCGAAGTCGGGATTTCCATTGTACGGAATCGCGTTGAGCAGCGAACGGGCGGGAGATGCGAAGGCGGCTTCGGCGGAGTATGCGGAGTTTGTGGCGGCTTGGAAGGATGCGGATGCGGGGTTGCCGCAGTTAGGGCATGCGCGGGCGTTTTTGGCGGAACACGGGAGTGTGGTGGCGACGGCGAAATAAAAGGCGGGCGAGTTCGACCGTTACGCGATCAAATGGCGAGAATTCCGCGGCGCGCTGCCTTTCGTTGTAGGGGCACAGCACTGCTGTGCCCTAGCTAGCCCGGGCCGACACATCGGCCGAGGCTGGGAAACTATTTCGCGTCGGCTAGGGCTACGTAGGCGCCTAGGCCGATCATGCCAAGGCCAGAGACCACGCGCTGGCGGTTGCGGAAGCGAATGTTGTGCTTTAGCTTTTGTTCGAGGGGAGCGGCCGCTAGGACCACTAGCAGGTCTGCCGTCGTGTTGAGGATGACCGAAATTGCGCCGAGCATTACGAATTGCGCGAAGATGTGGCCGGCTGGAGCGGAGATAAATTGCGGGATGAAGGATAGGAAGAACAGCGCGGTTTTTGGATTTAAGGCTTCGGTGAGGATGCCTTGACGAAATGCGTTTCGCGTGGGAGCTGAGGTCGCCACGGTGAGTTCCGCATTGCGCGTGCGGATCATGCGGATGCCTAGATAGATAAGGTAGGCTGCTCCGGCATATTTTACAGTGTGGAACGCTGCCGCGGACGCGGCGAGGACTGCCGACACGCCGAGCGCCGCGGCAAAGACGTGGAAGAGTCCGCCCACGAATGTGCCTAGCGAGGAAAGAATTCCTTCGCGACGTCCGCCAGCTAGGCTACGCGCGAGAACATAGAAAATCCCCGGCCCCGGGGTGACGGCTAGTAGCATAGCGGCCGCAAGAAACAATAGAAAACGATGCGCGTCGAACATCCAGGAATTGTAAGGGCTGCGCTGCGTGTGGACAAGGAGGCTTGGGGTAATTCTACGCTATCGACGGGCGTGGCGGGTTTGGTCTAGCATAGCGTGCCGCACGGGGCTGCGAAGAGCGGACTCGGGATTTTCGTTCAGGCCAAATCAAAATAGTTACCTGGGGTACGCGCCATGGGATCGATCTCGGTTGCTTGCTACAAGCTCAGGCCTGGCTGCGAGAGCGCGCTGATGGAACTCGTCCGGAATCATCTGCCACCGCTACGTGCGCAAGGCCTGGTCACGGAGCGGGCGCCGATATCGTTATGCGGGCAGCGGATGGAACCATAATTGAGATCTTCGAATGGGTCTCGCAGGAGGCCATCGCGCGAGCCCACACAAATCCCGTCGTGCTGGATTTATGGAAACGCTTCGAAGCGGCTTGCTGGTACGAGACGCCGTCGAATCTGCCTGAATTTCAGAACATGTTTGCGCACTTTGAGCCGATCTAGATCGAGCTGATTTGACGGACACGTGGGATTTCTTGGAGGCACGCTAAATGGAAGAACAGTTGAGCCTGGAATTCTTGCGCGTGGTGGAGAATGGCGCGATCGCAGCCGCGCGCACGATGGGTTTTGGGGACCGCCATAAAGCGGACGAAGTTGCCGTCGAGGCCATGCGCAAGACGATGGATGCGGTGCAGATGGACGGCACTATCGTGATCGGCGAAGGCGAGCGCGACGAAGCGCCGATGCTGTACATCGGGGAAAAAGTCGGGTTAGCCACGCACGCACCGAAGGCTTTGTTTCCAGAAGTGGATATCGCGGTGGATCCGCTGGAAGGAACGAATCTTTGCGCGACCGGAGCGGGCGGAGCGATTGCGGTGCTGGCGGCGAGCGAGAAGGGCGGATTGCTGCACGCACCGGACATTTACATGGAAAAGATCGTGGTCGGGCCGTCATGCAAAGGAGCGGTGGAGTTGGATGCGCCGGTGGCCGACAACTTGAAGTCCATCGCGAAAAGATTGGATCGCGACGTGGAGGACTTGACGATCATTGTTCTCGACCGGCCGCGGCACGAAAAATTGATCGGCGATATTCGCAAGGCGGGGGCGCGCATTCGATTGATCGGAGACGGCGATTTGTCCGCGGGAATTTCCGCCGCGGTGGTGGGGACGAGCGTACATGCAGTGATGGGAATCGGCGGCGCTCCGGAGGGCGTGATTACGGCGGCGGCGCTGCGCTGCTTGAACGGGCAGATTTTGGCGCGCTTGGTGCTTACGAAGCCGCAAGATACGGAGCGGTTGGCGCGCATGGGTGTGAAAGATCCGCACCGGATTTACGATACGGAGGATTTGGCGCCGGGGAAGAAGATTATTTTCGCGTGCTGCGGCGTGACCGACGGCAATTTATTGAAGGGCGTGCGATTTTTCGGTGAAGGGGTTCGCACGATGTCGATGATTTTGACGCTGGATGACCGCCAGGTGCGATTTATTGATTCGGTGCATTTGGAGAAACGGCCGGACGTGCGCGTGAGATTTTACTAGAAATTACTTGGCCGGAATGTCGCGGCGCCATCAAGAAATAAAAAGCGAAGTGATGGGCCGCAAGGGCACATGAACTCAATCTGGCCGCCAGGCCAGTAGCCAGTCCCACACAAGCGGCCTACTCTCGGCCTACCCAGTTTCAATACCAATTCAGCTGCAACTTTTAGCCATCGAAGCGGGCTCGCGGGCGACATTTGGCGTGCCCTGCTTGCCCGCGCGTCAAAGAGTGACTCAACGATGGGGGACAAATCCGTGAAACGCCTCTGGATCGCTGTAACTGTAATTTTGGTCTTGCTGGTGGCAGGTTGCGCTGGGGTTGGAAGCAAGAGTGGAGGCTCGTCACCCACGATACCGCCGGAAAATGCGGGCGTGGTGGTAACGGTGACGCCGGCAACGGCGGCGGTGCGCGCGGGCTCGACGCAGACATTTGCGGCTGCGGTGACGGGGAAAACGAACACGAGCGTGGCTTGGTCGATCAACGCGGTGCCTGGCGGGAACGCGACGACCGGGACGATTGATGCGACCGGGTTGTACACCGCGCCGGTAAATCTGCCGACACCAAATACGATCACGGTGACCGCTACAAGCGCGGCGGATAACACGAAGACGGGCAACAGCGGGGTCACACTGGAAAATCCCGTGCCTGTGCTCACTTCGGTCAGCCCGAGCACGATTGCTCCCGGTTCGTTTTCGCTGACGTTGAATGGAAGCGGCTTTATTAGGACTTCAGCGGTAACGTTCGGCGGGCAGACGCTCGCAGCGACGTTTGTTTCCGCAACGGAATTGCAGGCAGTGGGGACCGCGACAGCAGCGCAAGTGGGCAGCGTCCCGGTGGTGGTGCAGAATCCTGATCCTGGAGCGGCTGCGTCCTTTTCACTGATGGCCACCGTTGTTGGAGGCGAGTCGCCGGTGTCCGCGGCGGCGGCAGTGCGGTTTTTGGAACAGTCGACATTCGGGCCGACGCCGGAACTCGTGAGCCAGGTGCAGCAGATTGGGTTCGCGCCATTCCTGGAGACGCAGCTGGCTGCGCCGGCTTCTACGTATCCGACACCATTGTCGACGGACACAGACCTTACGAAAGTTCAGAGTCAATTCTGGATCAACGCGGTGAACGACGGCGACCAGCTTCGCCAGCGCGTAGCGTTTGCGCTGAACGAAATCTGGGTGGTGTCGGAAAACAAGGTGAGCGATCCGACGGGTTACACGAATTACATGCTGGCGCTGACGAACGACGCGCTGGGAAATTACTACGACGTGATGAAGGACGTGACTCTTACGCCGGCGATGGGGCACTTCCTGGACATGGTGAACAACGACAAGCCCGCGACTGGGCAGCACGCGAACGAGAATTTCGCGCGCGAGTCCATGCAGCTGTTCACGCTGGGATTGAATCTGCTCAATCCCGACGGGACGTCGCAGCTCGACAGCAGCGGCAATCCTATTCCGACCTATACGCAGAACGATGTGATGGCGCTGGGGCGCGCGTTTACCGGGTGGACGTATCCGACCGAGCCCGGCCAGACGCTGCAGAAGCACAATCCCTCGTATTACGGCGGGCCGATGGTGGCGTTCGAATCGAACCACGACACCGGCGCGAAGACGTTTCTGGGACAGCCACTTGCGGCGGGGGAGACCGCGGAGCAGGAGCTGGACGCTGCGCTGACGATTATTTTCAATCACGCGAACCTGCCGCCGTTCGTGGCGCAGCAGTTGATCGAGAAGTTGGTGACGAGCAATCCGAGCCCGGCATATGTAAGCCGGGTGGCGGCAGCTTTCGCGAGCGGAAAATTTCAGTCGTATGGAACGGGGAAGCGCGGAGACATGCAGGCGACCGTGGCGGCAATTCTGTTGGACCCCGAAGCCCGGCGCGGCGATTCATCGACGACTGCTGTGGCAACAGACGGGAAATTGCGTGAGCCAGTCGTGATGATGACAAGCATCGCGCGGGCGTTTCACGCCACGACCGACGGAAGTGGCTTTACATATTGGAGCGGCAATTTGTCGCAAGACCTGTTCAATGCCGGGAGTGTCTTCAATTTCTTTCCGCCAACCAATCCGATCGCCGGAACGACATTGAATGGGCCGGAATTCGCCATTTTCAACACGAGTACGACTCTGGCGAGAATCAACTTTCTCAATTCGATCGTGTACGGAACGATCAGCAGTGGCACAACGGTGGATTTGACTCCGGTAATCAATGCGGGGACGCCGGACCAGATGGCCGATTGGTTGAATACGTTGTTTTTGCACGGGACGATGTCGAGCCAGATGAAGTCGAGCATCGTGACGGCGTTGAGGGCTTTAAGCGCTACGGACACGAAGGATCAGGCTAAGGCAGCAATTTATCTGGTGACCGCGTCGTCGCAATATCAGGTGCAAAGGTGAGTTACAGCGTGGCCTTACATTTTCGTCGGAGTTTCGAGTTTGTGGAATGAAGGCAGCAGCCAAACGACTTGGGGGAACGGACTATGACGCACCACACACGAAGAGACTTCGTACGGCTGGCTTGCTGCTCGGCGGCGACGGCGTCACTCGTCTCCGGCTTGAGCAAGTTTGGATTGGTGAGTGCCTTGGCGCAGGGGACTACCGATTACAAGGCGCTGGTGTGCATCTTTATGTTCGGCGGCAACGATTCGAACAATATGGTCATACCTGTCGATACCGCCGGGTATGCGAACTATCAGACCATTCGCGCGAACCTGGCGCTGTCGCAGGCTTCGCTGCTTCCTTTGCAGGTCGGGAGCGCCGCGAGTTTTGGATTGCACCCGAATCTGCCGGACTTGCAGGGCTTGTTTAACAACCAGAAGGTGCTAGGGGTATTGACCAACGTGGGGACGCTGGTGCAGCCGACCACGCGGGCGCAATATCAAAGCCAGAGCAGCCTGCCCGAGAATTTGTTTTCGCACTCCGACCAGCAGAACCAGTGGCAGACGACGCAGCTCAGTGGATTGCAAGATGCCGGGTGGGCCGGGAAGGTGGCGGACAAGATCGCGCCCACGTTCAACAGCAGCGCACTGTTTCCGCCGATTTTGTCGGTGGCGGGGAGCACGATCTTCTCGACGGGAATCACCACGCGACCCTTCACGATGAATCCGGGAAGTACTCCGGGGTTGAGCGGAATCGACAGTTCGGCGGCGGCGCAGGCGCGATTCTTGGGTGTCCAGCAATTGCTGACGTTCGATACGGGAATTTCGCTCGTGCAGGCAACCAGCGCGGTGACCAGTCAGGCGCTGCAGGAAAGTCAGGTACTGGCTACCGCGTTGAAAAATATTCCAGCGATTCAGACGGCCTTTCCGGCGAACAATGGATTGGCGTCGCAGTTGAAGCAGGTGGCGCAAGTCATCGCGGCCAGGGACGCGTTGGGAATCAGCCGGCAGATTTTCTTCTGCTCCGTCGGTGGATTCGATACGCACAGCGACCAGCTTCCCACGCAGGTAGGCCTCTACTCGCAACTGAGCCCGGCGATGGCGGCGTTCTACGCGGCGACGCAGGAATTGGGAGTCTCGAACCAAGTGACGACATTTACTTTGTCGGAGTTCAGCAGGACGTTCCAGCCGGGTTCGAACGGCGGCACCGATCATGCCTGGGGCGGGCACCAGTTGATGATGGGCGGCGCGGTGAAGGGAAACGCGCTGTATGGGACATTTCCGACGCTGTCGCTGGGCGGGCCGGATGATACGGGTAGCAACGGGCGGTGGATTCCGTCGACGTCGGTCGATCAATACGCGGCTACGCTGGCGGCGTGGTTTGGCGTGGCGAATACGGATCTGCCGACGATTTTCCCGAACCTGGCGAATTTCCAGGCTACGAATTTGGGATTTTTGGGATAGCCCGGTCTGCCGGAGCACGACGGCTTAGGGCTGGGCGTTTGGGGCGCACCCTTCGAGCCTCAAGGCAAGGCGGTGCGCCCCACAAGCAATTGGGTTGTGAGTAAGGCTAGCAGTGTCTGGCTGGGTTCGTACTCCGGAACTACTGCGCAGAGTGTTTCCACCAGTGCCGCCAAATCGCGGGTGCGAACTCCTTCCGAGATAGCCTCAATCGCGGAATCCAATCGTGTTGGCGGCGGTTGTGGTCCGTTTATTTTCTTAAGCTTGGCATCAGCGGTGGATTCGAGCCACTCGCTCGCGGAGACCAGGTCTTCGGTGAGTTTGTCGCCGGGGCGCAGGCCAGTAAAGACGATTTCAGTTTCGGCGGCTTGGGAACTGGCTTCGCGGATCAGGGTGTTCGCGAGGTCGATGATCTTTACGGGAGCGCCCAGTTCCGGAATCAAGATCGCCGCATTTTCGTTCAACTCTGCAGTAGCGAGAATTACGTCGATGGTGTCTGGCAGAGATACAAAATAGCGGCGGGAGTCGGGATGCGTGACCGTGACCGGGCCGCCGCGCGCGATCTGTTGTTGAAACAGCGGCACCACGCTGCCGTTCGAACCCAGAACATTGCCCAGACGCAAAGCGCTCATGCGCGTTCGCGAATCGCTGAGGCGTAATAAAATCAACTCGGCGACACGCTTGGCCGCGCCCATGACACTGCGAGGATTCACCGCTTTGTCCGTCGAGATCATGACGAGTTGGCCGACGCCGTGGCGCAATGCACCGTTTGCCAGAATCCAGGTACCGAGAATGTTGTTGCGAATTACGGCGATGGGGTTGGCCTCCATCAGCGGCACATGCTTGAACGCAGCGGCATGGAAAATCGCGCCGGGACGGTATTTTTCTAGAAGTTCGTCGAGCAGAGCTTTATCACAAATGTCGCCGAGAATGGGAACGTGGACGAACGAACCGGCGTCGGCACTTAGCTCGTTGTGAATCTCGTAAAGATTTTGCTCGGAGTGATCGAGCAGCACGACGAGCTTCGCGCCAGATTGAATGAGGCGCTTGGCGAGGGCGGAGCCGATGCAACCGCCCGCGCCAGTGACCAAAATAACTTTGTCCGAGTTGGTTCCGTCGATTAGGTTCACCAGGTCACGGCGTTCTCACGGATGACTGCCGGTGAGAGCGAGAAAGACGCGATCATCCACAGAGACGGAGCGAGTAAAGAGCGTGGCGGCAGTGGCATCCGGAAGAGCAACGTGCGTGGAACTCCCGCTGAGCGCCGGTCCGGCAGGTTTTGCGTCAGAGGCGGCAGCATCGCCGGGTTGCAACGAGATGCGCGTCGTTTTTGGAGTGCAATTGGCGGCGCCCATGCAAGTGTCGCGGACGAATACCTGCCGAAAACCACTATTGCTGGCACTGCCGGTGACGGATTTGGTCTGCGCTGCGGACTTGCCGGATGCGGCGCTGGGCGTCACTGCCAGGAAAGCGATGAAGCGGCCCGAAGCGCTCACCGAGGGCAAAATGCCTTCCGCGCCGACGAGCGCACCCTCCGGATCGATGGAGATGAGCTGCGTTGAAGGACTGCACGAAGTCGAAGCCGCGCCGAAACAGGTGTCACGCAGATAAACCTGCCGGCCTGCGGGCACACCGGAAGCGAGGTTGGTCGCCGCGGAACTGAAGGCAATGTAGCGGCCATCGGAACTCATCGAGGGCGCGTGGCTGTCGCTGTTGCCCGCACTACCATCGGGGGCAGCGGAAAGAAGTAGGGTGCGCGCCTGACAGCCGGAAGCAGCGCCTTCGCACGTATCGCGAACGAAAACTTGCGCGTACTCGCCTTGCGTAGCGGTATAGGCAACGTAGCGGCCGTCCAAGCTGACGGCGGGGGTTTCTTCCGCGACGTTGTTACTTGGCGTGGCATTTGCCCCGGTTGCGGGCGTAATCGAAAAGGGCAATCCTCCGGGACTTGTGCCACCGCCGCCGCCGCTGGATGGCGTGGGAACTCCGCCAGACGTACTAGGTTGCGCGGACGGCGGATTGTACACGGTCACGATCGCCGAGACCGGCTGGCTGGTGGCGTTGACCAGCAGGCTGCTGTCTACGGTGGCCTGAATCTGAGTAGAGGTGACGCTCACGATAGGAAGCGTTGTTTGCGTGGCCCCCAAATTCCAGCGAACCTGCGAACCGCCCGAGGGATCCGAGGTGAGAATAAAATTGGTCCCGTTAACGGTGAGAGCAAAAGATGCGCTGCCGGCCGTAGCGGTATTCGGCGAAATCGAAGTGATGGTTGGAACCGGGTTGGCCGGCGGATTGATGATGAAAGTTAGCGTGTTCGATAGGCCGTTGTTCCCGGCGCCAGAGAAAGGATTCAGGGTGTTGACGTAGACGGTTCCCGCGGCGGCGATCTGCGCAGCGGTAACCGTGGCGGTCACGATGGAGACGCTGACATAGGTCGTCGGGATGGTCTTGCCGTTCCACTGGACGACGGTCTGGGTAACAAATCCGCCGCTCGGACTCTGGACGGTAAGGGTGAAAGCCGGGCCACCGGCACTGGCGGTAGAGGGCGCCAGGAAACCAATCGCAGCGCCAGTCGGGCTTTGGAAGGTGTTGCCGTAGTCGTTGCAACCGGCGATAGCTAGTATCACTGCAAGGAGCGCGAAACCAAACGCTGGGCGCCGCGCAAAATCCAATCTGGCGCGAAAATCGCGTGACACCAAACCATCCTTAGCGCCTGAATCGCGCTGCAGGTTGACACGTAACCAGATCACACGGAAGACGGCCCCAAACCACTTCATCGATACTCCTTCATCTGAAACTTGTGACCGCGTTGCGGTCGATTTCGCCACGTCGATTTAGCTACCAGGTGGCCACCGACGGCCCGCCCTGCCGAGGCGCACGGCGGGGAGCCCGCGACGCCAAAGTGCTGTTGGAGTGAGATGCGGAATCGTTGCCGCGCGTTGACCACGGCTCCGCCGGGTACCGCCCAACTTACCCCGGCCTCCGGAAACCGCGCCGCGACCTCTGTTTGCCCTGAAAAGTGAGCGTCGCGCAACCCTACATGATTACCATTGCCGCCCGGATAAGGTCAATCGGCAATGCGGGTTGGCCATGAGAGGTACAGGTGATGAGCCTTCGAAGGCATTCAGGAAAATGTCAGTGGGTGGCGGCGGGCTCGGCGCCGATCGCGGCCAAGGACGCCTGAATCAGGCTACGGATGTGAGCGTTGCACTCCGGATCGTTTACGCGAAGCTCGGCGGCGGCGCGATAGGACTCCGCAGCCAGTTCACGCCTTCCCAGCTTGGCGTAAAGGTCGCCGCGGATGAGCTGGAAGAGCGGATTGGAAGGATATTTGTCGGCCAGCGGGCCGGCAATCTGAAGCGCCTGCTCGTACTTTTGATCGTAGTTGTGGAGAAGGATGGCCAGATAAAAGCGAGCTTCCGGAGGGGTGAGGACGCCTTCGGCGATGGCGCTTTGCAGCTGCTCGATGCCTTCCTGTTTGGTGCCGCCGGGAATACCCATGAAGAAGCGGAGGACCCGAGCGACGGCAGAGAGCGTGTCGGCGTAATAGTTGTAAAGACCCAGGCCTAGGTAGGCATCGGCGAGCTCGGGATCGAGAGCGACGGCGCGCAGGAGGCGCTCTCGCGCGTGAACACCGGCGCGTGCGGCGTTGCGGGTTTCGGCGCGCAAACCGTACATGCGCGCCTGCAGTGCATCGCCCATGCCGGCGTAGAACTGCATCTCCGCAGAGTCGTGAAGCGCGAGCTGCGCCTCGGCGAGAGAGGTGGCTTTCACGGCGAGATCGAGATAGTGCTGATCGGTGGCAAGCTTGGCGCGATGGCGCGGATAGCTCATGCCATAGCGGAATTCCGCCGAGGTGCACCAGACCTTCCACCACATCGCTTCGCCCTCGAGCAGATAGCCGAGAGGATGGTTGGGCTGGTCCTGCTGCAGTCGGTGGGCGCCCTCGACGGCCGCGGCGAGATCGCCGGAATAGATTTCGTCGATGACGCGAGAGGCGGCCGGGGACAAGTCGAGTTTGGCGCAGCGGAGAGGCGCGGCTGTGCTGAGTGTCGCGGCAAGCAGAACGAGTAAGGCGCGAAGAAGGAAGCGCAACATAAGTGAGATGCCATTGTTCGCGAACTTATCTCGCGAAGTTATAGTGAATCAGGTCCGATGGGGTGCGCGCCAGCGTGGATTAGGTACGTCGGCGCGCATTTGTTATCCTCGGCGGCGCGATGACATCGCCACAAAATGGTGACTCTGCCGGGGGCCCTGACGCTCCGCTGGAGAAGCGCGGGGAGCTGGAGCGCGGGCTTGGCTTGAAGGAAGCGGTGGCGCTGAACATGATCGAGATGGTCGGCGTCGGTCCATTCGTCGTGATTCCGCTGGTCATCAAGGCGATGGATGGGCCGCAGTGCCTGCTGGCCTGGGCTGCCGGCGCGGTGCTGGCGCTGCTGGATGGGTTTGTGTGGTCGGAGTTGGGGGCGGCGATGCCGCTGGCCGGTGGCAGCTACGTGTTTTTGCGCGAAGCGTACGGGCCGGGGCGCATGGGCCGCATGATGTCGTTTCTGTTTGTGTGGCAGACGCTGATTCAGGCGCCGCTCAGCCTCGCGTCAGGAGCGATTGGATTTTCGCAGTACGCTTCCTACATTTATCCGCTGGGAAAATATGGAGAGAAGGCGCTGTCGGGATTGCTGGTGATCGCGCTGGTGGTCCTGCTCTACCGGCGGATCGGCTCGATTGGGCGGATTTCGCTTTTTCTGTGGGCCGGCGTTGTCGGGACAATTTTGTGGCTGATCTGGGGCGGTGTAACGCATTTCCAGCCGAAACTCGTCTTTACCTATGCGCCCGGAGCGTGGGATTTTTCGTGGCTGTTTTTCGCGATGCTGGGGTCCGCCACGGTGAACACGATTTATACCTATTGGGGTTACTACAACATCTGTCATTTGGGTGGCGAGATTCGCAATCCCGA
>JBEKWY010000157.1:0-11714 GCA_049512575.1 Candidatus Acidiferrum sp. | reverse complement strand
TCCCTTATAGGTGAGGCGGAATTCGCTGCCCAGGCCTTCGAGTTTCACGTCGCTGATGACCAGGTCGGCCTGCGTGGAGGTCCCGTAAGTGATGATCGGGCGCTTCACGTTGGGGATGATGGCCTGGACGTTCGGTTCGTCGAGGCACAGGATCGCGGAGCCGTAGAAGGGCACGCGATTCACGAACTCGGTGAAGCTGGATTGAATGTCTTCGAGCGAGGCGTATTGGTCGAGATGCTCGCGGTCGATGGTGGTGACGACGGCGACGACGGGAGCGAGCAAGAGGAAGCTGCGGTCGCTTTCGTCGGCTTCGACGACGAAGAACTCACCTTTGCCGAGCCTCGCGGTGGTGCCAGCTTGGTTGACGCGCCCGCCGATGACGAAGGTAGGATCGAGATGCGCGGCGGCCAGGACCGAGGCGACGATGGAAGTTGTGGTGGTCTTGCCGTGAGCGCCAGCCACGGCGATGCCGTATTTGAGGCGCATCAGCTCCGCCAACATCTCTGCGCGGGGGATGACCGGAATTTTATGCTTATGCGCTTCTTCGACTTCGGGGTTATTGGACTTGATGGCCGAGGAAGTGACCACCACGTGCGCATCCACCACGTTGGAAGCACGGTGAACGTCATAAATCCGGGCGCCCAGGTTTTGCAGCCGCTCGGTGATTGCCGAAAGCTTGGTGTCCGAGCCGGAAACGGAGTAGCCGAGCGTCAGCAGGACTTCGGCGATGCCGCTCATGCCGATGCCGCCGATGCCGACCAGATGAATGCGCTGGAAATTCCGGAACGAGACCATCATGGGTTCCCTCGAGTCCCCGTCGCTGCTTCGATCAAGTTAACGATGTCGCGCGCAGCGTTGGGCGAGGCCAGGCTGCGTGCGGCGATGGACATCCGTTCAATCTCCCGGGGCTGATCGAGGAGGGAGAAAATTTCGCTGCAAAGACGCTCGGCGGTGAGTTCCGGCTCCGGAATCACGCGGCCCGCACCTGCGGCGACCATGGCTTGCGCGTTGCGCAGCTGGTGGCTGTCGGTGGCGGCGCCGAAGGGGATGAAAATGGCGGCCCGGCCGGCGGCGGCAACCTCCGAGGCGGTAATCGCTCCGGCCCGGCAAACGATCATGTCCGCCCAGGCAAAGCGCTCCGCCATATTCGTCAAGAACGGCACGACCTCTGCTGCATACTCACGCCGCGCGTATGCAGTTCTTACAGCATTATAGTCACGTTCGCCAGTCTGGTGCACGATGGCCAGTTCACTTTTGCGCACAGCCAGGCGGTCCATGGCATCGACGAAGGTGCGGTTGATCGGCAGGGCGCCCTGGCTGCCGCCGGTGACCAGCAGGCGGAACGGCTTTTGCAGCAGGCGCGGTTTTATGGCGAAGAATTCTTCGCGCACGGGGCAGCCGGTCACGACGGCTTTGGGTCCGAGTGCTTTTGCGGAGCGCTCGTATCCGGCGGCGATGCGCTTCGACATTTTTGCGAGGACGCGATTGGTGAAGCCGGGCTCGGCGTTCGGCTCGAAGATGACGTTGGGGACACGGCGCAGCCATGTCGCCAGCAGCATCGGTCCTGCAGCATAGCCGCCGACTCCGAACGCGGCGACCGGCTTGTGCTTGCGCAGGATGCGCATGGCGTCCAGCAAGCCGGGTCCAAGTATCGCGAGATTTTTCAGCAGCGTGGCGCCGCCTTTACCTTTCAATCCTGCGGCGCGCAGGGTCTCCAGTGGCAGCCCCGCTTGAGGCACCAGCTTCATTTCCAGTCCGCGTTGTGTTCCTACCAGCACAACTTCCCTGTCCTTGCCTCTCGATAACCATTCACGCGCGATGGCGATGGCCGGAAAAACGTGGCCGCCCGTGCCGCCGCCAGCGATCAGAAGCTTCACGCGTCTAAGCTTCTTCCGCCTGCTGGCTGATATTCAGGAGCACACCGGTAGCCAGCAGCATCACCAGCAAACTCGATCCGCCGTAACTTACGAACGGCAGAGGAATGCCTTTGGTCGGCACCATGCCGAGCACGACCACGAAATTAATGAGCGCCTGGCTGAGCACCATCGCGGTGATGCCGAGGGCGAGCAAACGGCCGAAACCATCGGGGGCGGTAAACGCCGCGCGCAAACCGCGCCACGCGTATATCCCGAAAAGCGCAATCACCAGAATGGCGCCGATGAAGCCCAGTTCTTCGCAAATCACCGCGTAGATGAAGTCGGTGTGTGCCTCAGGAAGGTAGAAGAGTTTTTGTTTGCTCTCCATTAGCCCGACGCCGGTGAAGCCGCCGGAACCTACGGCGATCAAGGATTGTAGTAGCTGAAAACCAGAGCCGAGCGGGTCGGAATCGGGATTCAGAAACGCCATGAACCTGGCCTGGCGGTAGGAGACGTGAGAGATCAGCAGGTAAAGCATCGGAAGCGCAGCGGCGGCGCCGACGACGAGCCACTTCCACGAGAGGCCGGCGACAAAAAGAATGGCCGTGGCGATCAGAACAATGTCCACCGAGGTGCCCAGGTCCGGCTGAGCCACGATCAGCAGCACGAAAAGCAGAATCGGACCCACCGCCGGCAGGATGGTCTGCAGGAAATCATCTTTGCTGAATTCCATTGCGGCTGCACTGCGGCGCTTCAGGTCCAGAAACCATGCCAGATAAAGGATGATCGCGAGCTTGGCCAGTTCGGAGGGTTGAATGCCAATGGGCCCAAACTTGATCCAGCGGTGCGTGGCGTGGGACTTGTCGAGAAAAAATGTGCCGACCAGCATGAGCAGCACGACGCACACGGCGGTGCACACGACCGAAGGCTCGCGCAGGCGGCGGTAATCGGTGCGCATCAGCGCGAACATACCGAAGATGCCGAGGATCAGCCAAGCCGCCTGGCGTACGAGAAAGATGTACGGGCGGCCGTACTGGTGCTCGGCGGTGACGGCCGACGCGCTGAAGATCATTACCGCGCCCAGCAAGCAAAGGGCAAGCGTTACGCCAAATAGCCAGCGATCATTTTCGAGCGGTCTTGGCACGTTTCGTCACCTCCCCAATCTCATGAGCGGCCCGACGCGGTTGGCGTCGATTTCCCGGAAATAGCCCCGGCGGCCTGCGGCTGAAGCTGCCGCACTAAATCCTTGAAGACGCGGCCGCGATGTTCGTAATTTTCGAATTGATCGAAACTGGCGCATGCCGGCGCGAGGAGCACCACATCGCCGGGACGCGCGGCGCGCGACGCGATCTCGACGGCGCGTTTGAGGGTTCCAGCACGTTCGATAGCTACGCTGCCCGCAATCTGCGTTTCGATTTTTTCCGACGCCGCGCCGATCAGCAGCGCGAGAATCGCTTTTTCGCGCAGCGGATTTTGCAGCACGGTGTAGTCGCTGCCTTTGTCCTTGCCGCCAAGGATAATCAGGATGCGGCCGGGAAAAGCGTCGAGTGCTTTCAGCGTGGCATCGACGTTGGTAGCCTTCGAATCGTTGTAGTAGCGCACGCCATTGACTTCGGCCACAAATTCCAGGCGATGCTCGACTCCGGCGAACGATCGAATGCCTTTGGTGACCGCTGGCGCGGTTGCGCCCGCCAGCCGCGTGGCGACCACCGCAGCCAGAACATTTTCCAGATTGTGCGCGCCCACCAAGGGAATTTCGCCGCGGGTCAATATGGTTTCTTCCGCTCCCTCGTGTCGAAACATAATGTCGTCGCCGTGGAGATACGCGCCTTCCGCGACGCGCTGTTTGCGGCTGAACCAGTACACCCGCCGCCTGGCCGGCGCATACGGCGTTACGGCGAGATCGTCGGCATTCAAGATCGCGGCGTCTTCCTCGGTTTGATTCTCGAAGATGCGCGCTTTCGCGGCACCGTAGACGTCCATGCTGCGATGCCGGTCGAGATGGTCGGGCGTGAGATTCAGAAACAAGCTGATGTTGGGGCGGAAGGTCTCGATCAATTCGAGTTGAAAGCTGCTTAGCTCTACGACGGTTATCGTGTTTCTCTTCGTATTCTCGACGCAGGAAATCAGGGGCGTGCCGATATTTCCGGCAAGCACCGTCGGGAAAGCGGCGGTTCGCAAAATATGTTCGACCAGCGCGGTCGTCGTCGTTTTCCCGTTCGAGCCGGTGATGCCGATGAGCGTTCCGTGGAGAAACCGGTAGGCCAGCTCGATTTCACTCCAAATCGTGACGCCGTTGGCTCGCGCCGTCAGCAGCAAGGGGAAATCCGCGGGCACGCCTGGACTTGGGACGATCAGTTCCTGCTGCAGGAACGTTTTTTCCTGGTGGCCGCCCAGCTCGAGCGTCACGCCAGCGCTTCGCAGCCGCGCGACGTTTTCGCCAATCTCGGCTTCGGTGCGCGATTCGGTTGCGGTCACCGCCGCGCCGCGCGCCGCGCAAAACAGCGCCGTCGCGACACCCGTCCGCGCCAGCCCGACCACCAACACGCGTTTGTTCTTCAGCTCCATCGAACCGTGGCTACCTCAATTTCAGCGTGGTCAACGCAAACAGCGCAAAGATCAGCGCGATGATCCAGAACCGCACGATCACTTTCGATTCGCTCCAGCCGATCAATTCGAAATGATGGTGAATCGGCGCCATACGGAAAATTCGCTTGCCGCGCAGCTTGAATGATCCAACCTGCAGGATTACGGAAAGCGCTTCGATCACAAAAATCCCGCCGACGAAGAAGAGCAGAATCTCCTGCTTGATCACCACGGCGATGACGCCCAGCGTTCCGCCGAGCGATAAGGAGCCGACGTCGCCCATGAACACTTCGGCAGGGTGAGCGTTGTACCAGAGGAAACCGAGCGATGCGCCGACCAGCGCGCCGCAGAAAATCGTAAGCTCCGCGACGCGCGGGATGTATCCAATCTCGAGGTACGTCGCCCAGCGGTAGTTGCTGCTGACGTAGGTCAAGACGGTTAGCGCGCCGGCGGCAATTACCGTGCAGCCGATCGCCAGGCCGTCCAGGCCATCGGTCAGGTTCACCGCGTTCGAGGCGCCGGCAATTACGATGGACACAAAGAGCAGGAATGGAAGAAACGCCAGCGGCCACAAGTGAGGGTACGAGAGCAACGAATGAATCACCAGGTCCGGATGCACTCTCTTCAGAAATGGAAAGACGAGTTCCGTCGAATACGCGCTGCGGGTCGCGAGAGCCAGGAGCCCGATACCGATGACGAAGCTGATCAGGATCTGCAAGGAGAACTTTTTCTTGCTGGTCAGGCCCAAATTACGCTGCTTCGACACTTTGGCGTAGTCGTCGATAAAACCGATGGTGGCGAAGGCCAGCAGGGAGAAAATCGCCAGCAGCACGAAACCATTGGTAAGATCCGCCCACAAAAGTGTTGGCACCAGCGTGGAGATCACGATCAGCACTCCACCCATGGTGGGCGTCCCGGCTTTTTTCTGGTGCGCCTGCGGGCCTTCCTCGCGGATGAATTGGCCGATCTGCAGCTCGCGAAGCTTGCGAATCAGCCAGGGGCCAAAAACAAAGGCGAGAAACATTGCCGTCAGGCTGGCATACACGGTGCGCACCGTGATGTAGCGAAAAACATTCAGTGGGCTGAAATAACGCTGCAAGACCTGGTAGAGAAGGTAGTAGAGCATCTAGTGGGGCACCTTCTCGGCGAGCGGCGTGCCGGCGGAGTGACGCGCGACCAGTTCTTCCACGACGCGTTCCATCTTGACGCCGCGCGAGCCCTTTACGAGCAGCAAGTCTCCGGGCTGCACAAAATCCGAGAGAAACTTCGCGGCATTCTCGGAAGATGCGAAGAATTTCGTTTGGGCCCTGGGCAGACCGGCAGCCACCGCGCCCTCGACAATCTGCGAGCCGTCGCCTGCCACGCCGATGACCCAATCGATTTTTCCCGTTTTCGCCGCGAAGCTTCCGGCATCGCGATGAAGCTGCGGCGAAGTCTGTCCGAGCTCTCGCATTTCACCCGCCGCCAGAATGCGGCGGTGATAGTCGGGAGTCGCCGCGAGCACCGAGATCATCGCGTGCAGTGCCGCCGGGCTAGAGTTGTAGCTGTCGTTGATCAGCGCCGCTCCATTTGTGAACCGCAGCAACTCGCCACGCATCGCCGGCGCACGAAGATCACGTAAGACTTCCTGAGCTTCCGCCGCACCAATCCCCCAAACGCTGGCCGCCGCCAAGCTCGCCAGCGCGTTCGAAATAACGTGCCGCCCGGCGAGCGCCAACTCCAGCCGCACGCGCTTGCCGCCCTGCACGAGCACAAACGTGGAGCCCAGCGCGCCACGATCTTCGATGGCCTCCGCGCGAAAATCCGCGGCGTTGGCGATTCCGTAGGTCAGCACGCGCCCCGGAGCGTGGGACGCAAAACCCGCCACCAGCGGATCGTCCGCGTTCAACACCGCAACCGACTCACGCCCGTTTAGCCCTTCGATCAACTCGCGCTTCGCCAGCGCAATCTCTTCCACCGAAGCGAAAAATTCCAAGTGCGCCGGAGCTACGCGCGTCACCACCCCTACATCCGGCCGTGCAATTTCCGCCAAGCGCGAAAGTTCGCCGCTCCGCGACATGCCCATTTCCAGCACCGCGGCCTGATGCGTTTCGTCCAAATGAAACAACGTCAACGGCAAGCCGTATTCGTTGTTGAAATTCCCTTCGGACTTCAGGACGCGAAACCGCGTGCCCAGCAATGCCGCCAGGATCTCTTTGGTAGTGGTCTTGCCGACGCTGCCAGTGACCCCGGCAATTTTGCCGCCCCATGCTTCGCGAACGGCGCGCGCGAGCCCTTTGAGCGCGACGAACGTGTCGGCCACAGCGAGGCACCGGCCGCGCACGGCCTCGGTGTAGCGCCCGAGTTGCGACTCCGAAACCAGTGCGGCGAGCGCTCCACGCTCCAGCGCACCCGCCACGTGATCGTGTCCGTCATGACGCGGTCCGTGGATAGCGATGAACAGTTCTCCAGCGCGTACCGTGCGAGAATCAATCGAGACGCCGGCCACCCGGGCCAGGGGGTCGAGTCCTTCCCCCGTCCGAGCACCCACCGCGCCAGCCACCTGTGTAATCGTCCACCGCATAACCGCCTCAAAGGATTCCGCTTACGCAAATACCACACGGACGGGTCAGTCTTCACGATTTTGAGGGCTCCTCCTGACTAAAGGTAACCATGCACCTGAGCGCCTCGCGACCGCTAACTACAGAAGCGAGTCAGGTGCCAAAACCTTGACTGCCAGGCGACCGATCGTATCCCCGCTCACGCAACGCGCGACGCGCCTGGTCGCGATCGTCGAAGTTCAAAGTGCGATCGGCAAGAATTTGGTAGTTTTCGTGGCCCTTGCCTGCGAGCAACACGATATCCCCTGCGTGCGCCTGGTCCATCGCCAGCCCGATAGCCTTCTCGCGGTCTGGTTCGATCAGGTACTTGCCATTTGTTCTTTGCAGGCCGACGACGATGTCGCTGATGATCTTCAGCGGATCTTCCGTTTTCGGGTTGTCATTGGACAAGATCGTGAGGTCGCTCAAGCGTCCGGCGGCCTCGCCCATGACCGGGCGCTTGGTGCGGTCTTTGCCGCCGCCGCAGCCGAACAGGGTGATGATGCGACCCTTGGGATTGAGCTCGCGAGCCGTGCGAATCAGGCTTTCCAGCGCATCGTCGGTGTGCGCGTAATCGACCACCACGAAGAAGGGCTGACCGAGATCGATGCGCTGGAAGCGCCCGGAAACACTCTCGAGATTGCGGATTCCCGCCTCAATGATTTCGTTCGAAAGGTCCAGCGCCTGCGCGGCGCCAATCGCCGCGAGAATGTTGTAGACGTTGATGCGGCCGACCAGCTTCGAGGAAACCTGGACCTTGCCTTTGGGCGTCTGCGCCGTGAACGACAGGCCGGAAAAGGTAAGCTGAAATTTCTTGGTGGTAATGTCGGCGGCCGATTCCAGACCATACGTGACGGTCTTCTTCGCCAAGCCCGACAGGCGCTTTCCGTACTCGTCGTCGGTGTTGAGCACGGCAACATCGGGCGCGCCCGCGCCGGTCCCGGCAAACAGGCGGCGTTTGGCCGCGAAATAATCGTCGAACGTTTTGTGATAGTCCATGTGCTCGCGGGTGAGGTTCGTGAATACGGCCGCGGCAAAGTGGCAGCCCCAAAGCCGGTCCAAAGCTAGCGCGTGCGAGCTTGCTTCCAGCACCGCGTTACGCCCGCCAGCGTCGCGAATCTCCGCTAGGAATCCTTGCAGGTCTACTGACTCCGGCGTCGTGTTTGGCGCAGGATAGTCTCCGGCTGGCGTGTGATACGCAATCGTGCCAAAGAGCCCCGTCTTTGCTCCCGAAGCCTTGACGATCGAATCGATGACCGAGGTCGTGGTCGTCTTTCCGTTCGTACCTGTCACCGCTACCATCTGGAGCGCCCTGGCTGGGTGCCCGAAGTAATTCGCCGCCGTCACTGCCAGGGCCTTCCGCGCTTCGCGCACGCGAATCCAGGGGATGCCGGCGGGAAGCCCTTCCGGCGGATTCTCTTCGCTCGCAATAGCCGCAGCGCCCTTCGCTATCGCGTCGCGCACGAACGCATTTCCATCGACCTTTGCGCCGTGCAGCGCGAAAAACAACGTGCCCGGCAGAACCTTGCGCGAATCGCAAACGACTTGCTGAATGTCGATCTCGGCGACGCTCGCCGGCGCGTCCGCTTCCACATCGTTCAGCAACGCACCCAATTTTATCTTTCGATTTCGCAAGGAGGTTCGCGGAGGAGGGTTCCGTTGTCCGCCAGTGTCATTCGCAACCGCTTTGCGTTCCGTTTCTTGAAGTAGGCTCAATCGAATCCACGGCCATGAACCGGCCGACCCCGTTATCTTTCTATCGCTTCGAACTCTTGTGCGCCTTCGCTGAATTTGCGGGCTTCGGCGGCGGCGTGCCAAACTGAACCGTGATCTTCGCCCCGCGTTTCACGGTCGCACCGACGGCTGGCGTCTGATCCGTAGCAAGATTGCTGCCAACCAACACTGGGTCCAAGCCCAGCTGCAAACACATCTCGGTAACTTCTCGCATCGTCTTCCCCGCAAAGTCCGGCACAGTGATGTCGCCGCCCTCGTCCACGCCCATCATCACCTCGGCTGCGCGCGGCTTCGGTTCGGCAACCTTCGGCAGTGTTGCGTCCGAGGACACGTCCTCCGGCTCCGCGGAGAAATCCGTGGGCACAAAATCTTCCAGCGAACTGCTATCGGCCGGGTCCTGGTGCTTGTAGGCGGCCTCGATCAATAGCGGATTCAAGGGTACGTCGCGCGGAACGTCGAGGTACGGCAGCACCTGCTCGGCTATGCGTTTGAAGACCGGAGCCGCCACCTGGCCGCCTTCGTGCAAACCAACCGGCGAATCCAGCGAAACCAGAATGGTGACCGCCGGGTCGTTGATCGGCGCAAAGCCGGTGAACGAAGCGATCAGCTGAGATGGAGAGTATCGCCCCGTGTCGGGATCGATTTTCTGCGCCGTTCCGGTCTTACCGCCCGCAGTCCATCCGTCCAGCCTCGCGCGGTAGCCCGTGCCGCCGCTCAACACCACGCCTTCCATCAGGCGCCGGAGCGTCGCTGCAGTTTCCGGTCGAATAACGCGGCGCGGCTCGGTGGGCGCCAGAATCCCCGTCGCCGGCAGGGTCACCGACCCTCGCCGCAGCTCCGACACCACGTGCGGCCGGTACAGCGCTCCTCCGTTGGCGATTGCCGACACCGCCGCAATCAACTGAATCGGCGTCACCCCAACCTCTTGCCCCATGGAGATCGACGCCATGGAAATGCCGCTCCAGGTTTCCACCTTGCGCAGCATGCCGCGGCTTTCTCCCGGCATATCCACTCCGGTCGTCGAGCCAAACCCGAACGCGCGAACGTAATCGTAGAATTTCGGCTCACCCACTAATCCTGCCACTTTGATAGCGCCGACGTCGCTCGACTTCGCCAAAATGTCGGCAACGGTCAGCAGTCCGAACGGTTTGTGATCGTGAATCCGATGGCCCGAGACAATGATGGAGCCGTGCTCGCAGTCGAAAATCTCATCGGAGGTCACCGCGTTCTGGTCGAAGGCCGCGGCCAGGGTGATGAGCTTGAAGGTCGAGCCGGGCTCGTAGATCGCGCTCACCGAACGGTTCATGCGCGACTCCGCCGACACGTTGGTCGCCGCGTTGGGATTGAACCAGGGCCAGTTCGCCAGCGCCAGAATCTCGCCGTTGTTGGGATTCATCACGATCACGCTGCCGGCCAGCGCGTGCGTTGTGGCGATCGCCGCGGCGAGCTCGCGCTGCGCGATGTACTGGATTTTTTCATCCAGAGTCAGAACTACGTTGGCGCCACGCTCGCGTCGTGCTTCGCTGCCGTCGAACCAGCGCTGCCGCGCGTCGGCCATCACGATGATCTTTTCACTCTTGCCGCGAATCTGGCTGTCCAGCTCGGATTCGATGCCGCCTAAGCCGCGTTCATCGGGGTCCACAAATCCCAGCACGTGCGCCGCAAGATCGCGCTTCGGATAAAATCTCTGATTTTCGTCCTGAAAATAAATGCCCTTCAGGTTCAGCGCGCTAACGGCTTCCACTTTTTCGGGCGGCAGCTTGCGAGAGACCCAGGCAAACGAGCGCGAAGATTTAAATCGCTCCTCGAGGACGTCTTCCGGGACGTTCACGATGCCGGACAGCAAATGCGCGGCCATCGATTCGTCGGCAATTTCCGCGGGCACGGCGAACGCCGATTTCACCGGCACGCTCATCGCCAGGGGATGCATGTTGCGGTCGAAGATGACACCACGCTGGGGAGTGATTTCGATGGTGCGCTGTTGCTGCCTCTGCGCGCGCGCCAGATAGTCGCTATGTCGCACGAGTTGCAGATAGCCGAGGCGCCCGAAGATCGCGAGGGCCCACAACAGGGCCACGCCAGCCACGATCAGCAAACGTCGGGCCGCGATGCGGTCACTACCGGCGACGTGGGCTCGATTCTTGTGCATGAGAACTCAGGTCGGCAAACGCTCGGGTTGAAGGTTGAGTGGAACCACCGGTGCCACAACGATCGGGACAATTTCCGGTGAGACCCCGGGTAGGTCGGGGTCCACGGAGAGCCACGCGGGGACGATGCGAACTCTATTCGTGATTGGACCGCACATACCGGGCCGCCGCCACTTCCGCGCCGCTGGGCGCGTCGTATTCCTGCACTTGCGTCGGCATCGGCTGCGTCAATCCCAGTTGTCGGCGCGCAATCACGTCAATCCGCCGCGGATCGCGCAGCCCTTCGATCTCCAGCCGCAATTCCGAATTCAGCGCCATCGATTGCGTCTGCTTGGCCTTCAGATCTTCGAGCTGAAAACTCAAGTCAATGCACTGAAAATGCTGGTAGATGTACATCATCAGGAACGCGGCGATAATCGCGCCGAGTCCCGCGGTGCGATAGTAGCCTCGTAAGCGCACCGGCTCGACGCTGCGCACCAACCGTGAGTTATCAATGCGTTTTACGGTGTGAAACTGCGTTGCCACCACATTTCTCTTCCTCGACTTCATCCTTGCACTCTTTCCGCGCACCGCAGCTTCGCACTTCGCGACCTAGGGTTCGCCGAAATCTCTCTCTCATTCGGCTGGATCACGTGTCTGGTCAGCACCCGCAGCGTTCCTTGACGCTCGCCCTCTTGGAACGCGTGCTTCACCAATCGGTCTTCACCTGAGTGGTAGCTCAACACCACCAGGCGTCCTCCAGGATTTAATGTGGCGGGGGTCCGAGAAAGAAACTGCCCGAGTGCCTCCATCTCTCGATTCACCGCTATCCG
>JBEKWY010000156.1:0-11732 GCA_049512575.1 Candidatus Acidiferrum sp. | reverse complement strand
CTTGTATTCCCGCGCGCGTCCGGCCACCTCTTAGCGACTTGAGACAACGCCCACCGGATCATCCGCGTACCATCTGAAGCCATCCCGGGATGCCAACCTGAATTGGTCTCTGCCTCGTCGATTTTACCTCGCGTCCTGCGTCGTATTATTTGAGAGCAGTAGGGCCGGTCCAAGGGCCCATGAGGTGCTACGCATTTACTCACTCGCATTTAAAAAGTAATATGTTTCAAACTGACCTACGTCAGGGAGCTTGATTCTTGGGCCCCTCAGCGGACGAGAGCCCCTTCCAAGAGTGAGCTTTCCCTTTGCGGTGAGCGGCTTTCCATGCAATATGCAATTGTCGGAAACACTTTTACCGGCTTTCGCGTCTTGACGGAAGGAGCCGGGGAGCGAGTAAAGGGAGATGGAACGATGATCAGGCCAGAGCTGTTCCTTCGGGATTTGCAGGTCGCGCTGAGATCTCTTTCTCGCTCGAAAGGACTGGCAATCACGGTAGTGCTGACGCTGGCGCTCGGCATTGGCGCGAATGCCGCCATCTTCAGCGTCGTGCGCGGCGTGCTCCTGCGGCCGCTGGTTAACCGTGACGAGGACCGCCTCATCTACATTCGCCAGACCGCCAAGGGCATCGGCGTCGAAAACACCAACTTCTCGGTGCCCGAAATTCAGGATCTTAAGAGGAGCGTCAAAACGGTCGGCGAGTTTGGCGACTTCTCGGTCATCGGCTTCACCATGATCGGCCTAGGCGACCCCCGCGAAGTGCGTGCCGGTGTCGTGGGCGGTTCGTATTTTGAGGTCATGGGGCTGCACCCGGAGCTGGGACGCCTGCTCGACATGCGCGACGATGGGCCGACTGCGGCAGGGGCCGCGGTCCTGACCGACCGCTTTTGGAAATCCGCCTTCAATCGCGACCCGTCGGTGATTGGCAAGGTCGTGAGGCTCAGCGACCGCACCGCGACCATCGTTGGTGTGCTGGAGCCTTCGGTGCCATATCCCGCCGAGACCGAAATCATCGCTAACGTGGTGACTAGCCCGCACCATCTTTCTGCAACCATGGTTCAAGGACGCGTGCATCGCATGACCGAGCTGTTTGGCCGGCTCGCTCCGGGCAGCGATCTGAACGCGGCCCGAGCAGAACTCCAGACCGTTTACGCCGGCATGGTGAAAGAACATCCCGAAGCGTATTCCCCGAAAGCGGATGGGCGCATTACCGCCGTGCTTCTGCGCGATCAGATTACTTCCCGTGCCAAGACCGTGCTCCTGGTACTCCTGGCGGCGTCGGTGCTCATTTTCATCATCGCGTGTTCCAACGTCGCCAACCTGATTCTGTCGCGTAGCGTTCGCCGCGAAGGCGAACTGGCGATCCGCGCGGCTCTGGGCGCGAGCGGCGCTGCATTGCGCCGGACTCTGTTGGCCGAGAGTCTGCTGCTTTGCGTGGGCGGCGCGCTGTTGGGAGTTCTGAGTGCCGGACCGATGGTGTCGATCCTCGGACGCTACGCCTCGCGCTTCTCGGTGCGCGCTCAGGACCTTTCCGTTGACTCCAGCATGCTGTGGGTCGGTGCGGTGCTGGCGATCATAGCGGCAGTGCTGCTGGCGTTCGTTCCGCGGCTGCCGTCGGCCGAGTCTTCGCAAGGAATGGGCCTGGCGAACGGCAGCGTGCGCATCACCGGCAGCACCAGCCGCCGGCTGCGCGTCTTCGCGGTGACGCAGATCGCCGCATCGTTCGTGCTGCTGGCCGGCGCTAGCATGCTGATCAAGACGCTGCTCTCGCTGCAAGCCGCGCAGACCGGCTTCGACATGCATCGAGTGCTCGCGTTGAATGTGCCGGTGATGTCGTACGGAAAAACTCCCGAACAGATCATCAATTTTTACCGGGAAGTCATGCGCCGGATCGAAGCAGTGCCGGGTGTCGATCACGTCGCCTTGGGCACGACCACCCCGTGGCGTGACGCCGGCAGCTTCGGTCCTGGCTTCGCGTTCAGTGGCGAGGGTCATGTGAAGGGCGTTCGAGAGGAGGATCCTCGCGCACAATTTCGCGCTGTTTCTCCAGGATTCTTCGGGTCTCTTGGCGTCCCGATTCTTGAGGGACGCGATTTCAACGACGACGATCGCCGAGGCGGAGAGCCGGTTGTGATCGTTAGCCAGAGCGTGGCGCAACGCATGTTCCCGGGTCAGGACGCTCTCAACCGGCACATCATGTGGACCGATCCGGTGATGGACTTCATCTACGTCAGCAAAGGACCACGCCGCATCGTGGGCATAGCTGCCGATGTGGACGACGAACACGTTATTCCGGGCGCGTCGCTCACCGTTTACCATCCGTTTGGTCAAGTACCCGATGGCAACGGCGAGTTGCCGGTTTTTGGAGGCCGCGTGTTCGTGCACACGCGGATGGATCCCTACGCGCTGGTGACCCCGGTCACGCGCATCGTCCGCGACATGTCCGCCGACCAACCCGTCGAGCACGCCGCGACGCTGGACGACATCCGCGCGGAAGTGCTTACGCCCGATCGGCTGAACACCCTGGTATTCGGCGGCTTCGCGGCGGTCGCGCTGTTAATCGCGATCGTCGGGGTTGGAGGCGTGCTGGCATTTTCGGTTAGTGGCCGCACGCGAGAGTTCGGTATCCGCCTAGCCATGGGCTCGCAGCCGAGTAATCTGCTCACGAGCGTGATCGGTGAGGGGGCGGTGATGGCAGGCATTGGGGTCATCGCCGGCGCCGCAAGTGGCTACGTGCTCGCGCGCTTAGCGGGCAGCTACATCATGGATATTCGCATGCCGAGTCTCCTGCCCGTGATTGTCTCGGCGTTCGTGCTACTGGCTGCTGCAGTCGTCGCATCCGTCTGGCCGGCCGCCCGCGCCGCGCGCATCGACGTAATGGAAGCTCTGCGCTCGGAATAACCAATTCCGCGCCACTCGCAGTCCGGAAACTTGTAGGGGCGCGGGACTCCTGCGGCCATCTCGGCACGATTGACGCGGCGATTGCAATCGCGATTGTTCCGGGCCATCGATTCAACAACGACTGCCCGCGTCCTACGTCTTTGCCGCCTTGGCAAGCGCTTTCGCAGCCTTCGCCTCCCACGTCTTGCGCAGCTCGTCGCGGCTCTTGAGCACGTAGGCCTTCGCCTCGTCGAAGTTGGCGTACACGGTGCGTCCCTTGATCATGTTGCAGGCGCGGCAGCATGCCACCAGGTTCTTGGGGTCTTTCTTACCTTTCCGCGCGCGCGGCACCACGAAATCTACGGACATGTTGAGCGCGTTGTCGAAGCTGGCCATGCCGTCCAGACCGCAGTACTGGCAACGATATAGGTCGCGATCCAGGATGCGTACGCCTTCTTCCACGGTTACCGGCTGGGATACCAACGACAGGGTCATGAGGTCCAATGGCATCGAACACCTCCAAGTCGGGGTCTCGCGATGGGCGCGGACTCTCGACAGTGACCTACTTTGCGCAGACGATACGGCGGCGAAACGTCGGTGTCAAGCGTACCTCACCCGAGGCTACGTTCCGGGCGGGCTTTACGAGATCCCCGTCGCTTCGCGCAGGTGCGCGATCAACAACCGGATGCTGTTCGCGAGCTCCACGACTTCGCCTTGACCCTGAATATCGAATTCGATTTCGTAGTTGCCAGCGGCCGCGTGATCCACCGCTTCTTTCAGACTGACCAGCGGCTTAACCACTTGTTTCGGTAGGATGAAGCTGATCCACACGCTGACCAGCAGGGTGATCGCGCTGACCACAGTCAGAGACCATTCGGCGGCCGAGATGAGCCTCCGCGCTTTGCGGTGGTCGTGCTCGACGCGGTCCCAACTGCGCGCTTCGATCTTGCCGGTCAAACCGAGAACCTCTTGCCCGGAATTTTGCAGGTCCACGGTGATGTGCCGCAATGCGGGATTTCCTTCCTGCACCGTCTTGGTAATTTGCGCGTCGAAGGATCCTACCCGGCTTCGCAACTCATCGACGAGCTGCGCTCGAGTCTTGTAGCGCTCGCTTTTCAGTAAGCTGTCCAGGTCCCTTTCATAGGTCATCAACACTGCGTCAATGCGATCGGCGGGCGCTTGACCCGGCTGTCCGATGGCGGTAACCGCGGCCTCGAAGCGCTGTTGGTATTGGTGCAACGCGTCTAGGGTTTGTTGGGTCAGAAGTTCATCGGTTGGTTGCAGGTCCCGGATCGCGGTCAGAATCCGTTCAATGTTTTGCAGCGAATCGCGGCTCGCTTGGAGTGACGCCGGATCGTAAAGCAGCAGGTAGTTCCGTTCATTGTGCCGTGCTTCCAGCATTTGTATCGAAGCCTGCTGAGCTAGGGTTGCAGCCGGAGCGTCAAAGCTGACAATGCGATCCACAATCCAGCCGATTTCCAGCAAATAGTAAACAGACAGGAAGATCACCGGCACCAGGATGAGGCGGACGATCGCCAGGCTGTAACCCACACGCCGTCGGAGGGAGGAGCCCGGCGCGAGCACCTGGAACCGCTTTCGAATACCAACGCCGGTCCTTCGAATGCCAAATTTCATAGCCCAGCCCTCCTGCTGGAGTTCGCGTCAAAGAAAAGTGTAACCCGGCTGCCAGACACACGCCTGGGGGCCAGACCCGACCGGGGACCGCTTCAATGCCTGAACAATATCCGTTTGTCTCCGCGAACAACAAGAGATTAGTTCGTGTATCTCGTCTTGTTGACCATGCAGGAATTGACCGGGCAGAAAAAAAGACCCTGCCCTTGGACTCGCGGCCAAGGGCAGGGTCAGAAGAAATGCAACGAAGTTGCGGTCTATGTAGTAGCTTGCGGTTACGGGTTGATGTCTTGTTTTTTCTCGAGCTGGCTGATCAGCCCTTGAATTTGAGATTTGGTCGCGTCGGGAGCTCCAGCCAGCGCCAAATTCAACTCCTTGATCGCAGTGGGAAAGTCACCTTTCGCCGAGGCGATGCGCCCCAACTCGCCGTGCGTGTACCATTCGTTAGGGCGCTTTTTGATGTTGATCTGGAATACCGCAAAACCCTCTTCCTGTTTGTTTTTACGTTGCAATCCCCGGCCATAGATATGAATCTGAACTCCGGACGCCAGTTCAAGTGCTTTCGCCTTGGTCGCCTCGGCTTCCTCCTTTTTACCCTGAGCCTCCAGAATCTGCGATTTCGTCATGAGATTGTCGAACCGCTCCTCTGCCTGGATCGATCGGTCCTCCCACTTCATTGCTTGATCCAGGTTGGTGTTGGTATCGAGCAGCCACATGCCGGCTTCATCGAATCCCGCCCATGTGAAGCCCCCAACGCTGCGGAGCTGATTCTGAATGCTGCGCAACACGATAGCGTTCACATCCACGGAAACGTGAAAGGGAACTGCCACCTTCGCCCAGCGCAGGGTCACCGCCGTCGAATCGGGTTTTACGTCCTCGAAGGTGTAGGCGAGAGCTTCCTCAAATTCGGCGGCTTGCGGCTTCGTGGTCACCCGCAACGCGTCTTCCTTCTGGTCATAGCTGAAGCTGCCCCACGACGTGGAATTCTTCGAAAAGATGATCGTCCACTCCTCGGCGGCCGGGATCATATGCAGCCCGTAACTGCCGGCAGGCAGCGCATGGCCTTCCACGGAAACGTCATCTGTGAACGTGATGACCGTGTTTTCGTTCGCGCCCGCGCGCCAAACCTGCCCATACGGAATCTCCTTGCCGAACAGAGTCCGCCCATTCACCAGCGGCCGGCAATAGTTGATGGTGATGTCCGTGAGTCCAATCTGCTGCGTGATAATGGAGCGCTGGCTGAGCGTGGGAAGCTTCAGCTCCGTGGCCTGCGATCCATTCTTAAACTGAGCCCTAGCGCTGCTAGCCAAACAACCCAACCCCAACAAGGCAATCACAAGCCAGCTACACATCGTACGCATGCAAACCCCTCCTGTTTTTTGCGGATTCACGGTCGACTGTCGTTAACCGATACTCCCCGGACCAACCCTACTGTCGGCATAGACGGCTGAATTCCGCGCGCGTGAGCATGCGTAAGGGTCGTCCGGTTGCTCTCCGGTTGTAGTGGCGGGTCTTTAGACCCGTCCTCCGACTCCCGTCGCTGAGAAAACTCGCGGGTTACTCAAAGGCGAACAGTGGGCGAATTAAATCAGTGGCCAAGCCGAATTAGAGTACATTGGCCGAAACCCAGCTGACCAAGGTGGAATCCAATTAGGCGAGACCCGAAGACGAGTCGCTTATTGAGACAAGGCCCAACTCTAGATTTGGAGGGAAAGAAATCGAATGAAGGAAAACTCAAGAATCCCGGCTTTTGGACGAGCTATCTCACTGGTTGCGTTGTGCTTATCGATGACTACCGCGTTTTGTGTGGCTCAGAATGCTCCACCCGCGCCGCCTCCGACGAGCGGAAGCAAGGTTTTGGGCGAAGTCAAGCTCGAAGGCGCGTCGAAGGTGGAGAGGGAATCCGGCGTTTGGGTTGACGGCAACTACGTCGGCTACCTCAAGGAACTCAAGGGTGACAAGAAGCTCCTGTTGCTCCCCGGCGAGCATCAGATCGCTGTACGCCAGTCCGGCTACGATGATTTCCAGGAAAGTGTCGTGGTCGAACCCACGCAAGTGAAGACCGTGGCCGTAAAGCTGAGCCTTAGCCCGCGTGCCGTAACCCCCGACGTTACTTCCACGCTGAAGCTGGACGTGCAACCCGGCCGCGCGGCGGTATTTTTGGATGGCAAGTTTGTCGGACACGCCAGCGAGTTTGGCGGAGTCGGCCACTCCATGTTGATCAGCCCGGGCAAGCACCGGATTAAGGTCGAGCTGCCGGGTTACCGGACGTTCGAGACCGAAGTAAACCTGCTCGTCAATCAGAAATCAGAAGTGAAAACTGAATTGGTGAAGGGCAGCATCGAGCAGGCCGGCCCCGAAATCAAACAACCGCAATAAGCCCCTGTAGGGGCGCAGCATGCTGCGTCCCATCTCGGCAACAAACTAAAATTCGTGGCGCTCCTTCGACGCCGGCGCGCCTTACCAACGTCGGCGCAGACTCGGAAGGCTCTCCATCATTCCCGCCAGGGATTGACAGGGGGCCTTTTGACTTCTAGGATAGAACTTCAACCATTTGCTGTGGAACGCGATTGCATCTGAATTTCTTGCGGGGCTAGTTCGAACGCTGTGCACCTGATTTCCAAAACTAAATTTCTATGATTACAGTTACTGACCTGACGAAGAGGTATGCGCGGCACACGGCCGTCGACCATGTGTCGTTTGAAGTGCAAAAAGGGCAGATTGTGGGCTTTCTCGGCCCGAACGGCGCCGGCAAAACCACTACGATGCGGATGCTGACGTGTTTTCTGCCGCCCACGTCGGGCGTGGCTACCGTTGCGGGCTTTGACGTCCTGGAGCAACCGTTCGAGGTCAAGAAGCGCATTGGGTATTTGCCGGAGACGCCGCCGCTCTATCCGGAAATGCGCACTGCCGAATACTTGGCGTTTGTAGGAAGCCTCAAAGGGCTGACCGGCGCGGAGTTGAACAAGCGCGTCGAATACGTCCTGGATCGCTGCGCCGTGGCCGATGTGCGAGACAAGCTGCTAGGCAAACTCTCGAAAGGCTACCGGCAGCGCGTTGGCTTGGCGCAAGCCATCATTCACAATCCCGATGTGCTGATTCTCGACGAGCCCACCTCCGGCCTGGACCCCAAGCAGATCAACGAGACGCGCGACCTGATCAAGAGTCTCGCAGGGGATCACACCATCATTCTGAGCACGCACATCCTCCCAGAAGTCGAGCAGACCTGCCAATACGTGCTGATCATTAACAAGGGCCGATTGGTGGCCAAGGACTCGGTGAATAACCTGCAGAATCGGGCGCGCGGTGCTGAATCGCTCCTCGTCGAAATCGCCGGACGCAACGGTGATGTGGATTCCGCGATCGTGCAGCGCCGCCTCGAGCAGATTTCCGGCGTCACCCGTGTCGTGTTTAAGGAAAAGCAGCAGAACCGCGCGGCCTTCGAAATCGAGAGCCACAAGGACGGCTTCGTTCGCGGAGACCTGGCTCGCGCCGTCGTGGAATCGGGGTGGGACTTGAACGAACTGCGGCCAACGGCCGTTAGCCTGGAAGAGATCTTCCTGCAGCTTACCGGCGAACCCGCGGCTGTCGCCCCCGAAGAAGCTGTCGTTGCGGGGGCCAAATAGATGCGAAATATCTGGGTCATTTTCCGCAAAGAGCTCCGCAGCTATTTCGTTTCGCCCGTGGCCTACCTCCTCCTGGCGATGTTCGCGATCATCTTCGGCTTCTTCTTCTGGAACTCGCTCGGATACTTCGTCTACATGGGCATCCAATCGCAGATGCGCGGCCAGAGTTTCCCGATGAACGTGAATGAAGAGCTGATCCGTCCGCTGCTATCGAACATCAGCGTCGTCGGCTTGTTTCTGATTCCGATGATCACCATGCGGCTTTTCGCGGAAGAGAAGCGAACGGGCACTATCGAGCTGCTCGCTACATCCCCGATTACCGACATGCAAGTAATTCTTGGGAAATGGTTCGCCGCGGTGGTCTTGTATTCCGGCATGTTGCTGCTCACGGCCATCAATTTCGCGTTCATCTTTAAGTATGGACATCCCGATTGGAAGCCGCTCGTCATCGGATATCTCGGCCTGCTGCTCCAGGCCGGCGCGTTGCTGGCCATCGGCACCTTCATCTCCACGCTGACGAAGAATCAGATCATTGCGGGCGGCGCTACCTTTGGCGTTTGCTTGCTCCTCTGGGTCCTGGAATGGGTCAGCGGATACGAAACTTCCACTTGGGCCAAGGTGCTTTCTTATATGTCGGTGATCACCCATTTTGAGTCCTTCGCGAAAGGCCTTCTCGCAACCAAGGACGCTATCTTCTACGTGAGTGTCATTTTCCTGGGACTTTTCCTGACGGCTCGCTCGATGGAATCCCTGCGGTGGAGGTCGTAATTGGCTAATCAGTTTCTTAGGGCGAGGCAAACCAAGTACGCCGCTTACGCAACGCTTTATATCGTTGTGATCGTCGCCATCATCGCTACGGCGAATGTTCTTGCGGACCGTTACAACAAGTCCTACGACTCCACTTCCAACAAGCGCTACAGCCTTTCCGACCAGACCGCCAAGATCGTCAAGGGCCTCAAGAACGGCGCGACCATCACCTATTACGATCAGTCCACGCACTTCTCTCAAGCTAAAGATCAGCTCGACCAATACGCGAACCTCTCTCCGAAAATTCACGTCGAGTACGTCGATCCCGACAAGAAGCCGCAACTCGCGCGCGAAGCAGGAATCAAGAACTACGGCACGGCCATCGTGCAGGTCGGCATGAAAAAGGAAGAAGCCAAGAGCCTGACCGAAGAGGGCATCACCGGCGCGTTCATTCGCGATCTGAAAAACAACACCCGCACCGTGTGTTTCGTGACCGGCAGCGGCGAGCACCAGATCGACGATTCCGAGCGCAGCGGCTATTCGCGGTTTAAGGACCTGCTCGGCAAGGACGACTACGAAGCGAAATCCATCAACTTGCTGCAAAAGGCCGAAGTTCCGACTGAGTGCACCGTGGTGGTCGTCGCGGGACCCAGCGGCGATTACCAGCAGCCCGAAGTCGATGCGCTGAAAAAGTTTGTGGAAGATGGCGGGCGCGCCCTGTTTATGCTCGATCCGCCGCTCAAAATCGGCCGCTCGGAGATTGCCGACAATGATGCTCTGACCGCGCTGCTTACGAGCTGGGGCGTCACGCCGCAGAAAGACCTGATTCTGGATTTGAATCCGATCGGACAGCTTGCTGGCCTCGGCCCGCAGGTGGCGCTCGTCACCACGTACGACTCGCAACCCATTGTGAGCGAGATGAAAGGGACGGCGACCGGCTTCCCGCTGTCGCGTTCGCTCGAGGTCAAGAACGAAGGAAAATCGACGGTACAAAAACTGTTCAGTTCCTCCGATTCCAGCCTGGCGACCTCCAAACTCAATTCCCCCGACATCGATCCGAACGATCCCAAGAATAAGAAAGGGCCTTTGGTGCTGGCCGCGGCAGGAAGCTACGACACCGGCAAGGAAAATTCCCAGGGACGCTTTGTGGTTTTCGGAAGCTCCTCCTGGGCCGCCAATTCGTTCCTTAATTTCAACGGCAATCGCGATCTCGCGTTGAACACCATGAACTGGCTTTCTTCCGATGAAGACCTGATTTCGATTCGCCCCAAGGAACAGGAAGACCGCCGCATCACCATGACCCAGGCGCAACTCAGCTGGGTGCGCATCACCAGCCAATTCATTCTGCCGCTGATCGTTGTTTTTGCCGGCGTCTCGGTCTGGTGGAAGCGCCGGTAGAGCGAACCGCGCCGGTTTTCATCATGTCAGGACAATATCCATGAAAAGCACTGGACTGCTGATTGCGGCCGCCGTCTTGGCAGCCCTCACGGGAACTCTGTATTGGTCGGATCATCACAAAGCTGCGGACACAACCGCTATGCCGGTCGACGCCGCTCCGAAAATTCTCACGCTGAAAGATTCCGATCTCTCCAAAATCGAAATTAAGAAAAAGGGCGCCGAAGAAATTGCGCTAACGAAAAACGACGCGGGGAAGTGGCAGATCACCGCTCCCACACCGCTGGCCGCCGATCAAGACGCCGTCTCCGGCATGGTCTCAACGCTATCGTCCGTGAACTCCGAGCGCGTCGTCGAAGACAAAGCGTCAGACTTGAAGCAATACGGTCTCACCGATCCTGCGCTCGAAGTAGACATCGCGTTGAAGGATGGAAAATCGCAGAAGCTCTTGCTTGGCGACGACACTCCGGCGGGCAACGCCGTATTTGCGGCGGCGTCCGGCGATCCCCGCGTGTTCACGATCGCCAGCTATACGAAAACGAGCGTCGACAAAAGTCCCAACGATCTTCGCGACAAACGGTTGCTGACCGCGGACTTTGACAAGATCAGTCAGGTCGAGCTGACCTCCAAGAAACAATCGATCGACTTCGGCCGCAACAAGGACGCCTGGCAAATTCTCAAGCCCAGGCCGCTCCGCGCCGACAACTTCACCGTGGAAGATCTGGTGCGCAGGCTGAAAGACGCCAAGATGGATTTGACCGCTGCAACCGACACCGACGAGAAAAAGTTAGCAGCGGCGTTTGCTTCCGGAACTCAAATCGCCACCGCGAAGGTCACCGACGCTGCCGGCACCCAAGAGCTGCAAATCCGCAAAGACAAGGACGCTTACTACGCAAAATCGAGCGCCGTCTCCGGCATCTATAAGGTAGCCAACGATCTCGGCACCGGGCTCGACAAAAGCCTCGACGACTTCCGCAACAAGAAGCTGTTCGATTTCGCGTTCGACGAACCCAACAAGGTTGAGTTGCACGACGGATCGAAAGCCTATTTCCTCACCAAGGGCGGGCAGGATTGGTGGTCGAACGGAAAGAAAATGGATGACGCCACGGTGCAGGCGTTCATCGACAAAGTCCGCGATCTTTCCGCCAGCAAACTCGTCGATTCGGGCTTCACCACGCCGGTCATCGACTTGACCGTGTCCTCCAAAGACGGCAAGCGCACCGAGAAAGTGCTAATCTCCAAGAGCGGCGACAATTACATCGCAAAGCGCGAGAACGAGCCGTCTCTGTATCAGCTCGATGCCAAGCCCGTCGAAGATTTGCAGAAGTCGGCTGCGGACGTGAAGCCCGCTCCCGAGCCGACGCCAGCGGCGGCTGGCAAGACCGCGCCGGCCACGAAAAAGTAGCGCTTCTTCAACGCACCTCACGAGAGGATCCGTCGTTTCGCCCCATGAAT
>JBEKWY010000155.1:0-11824 GCA_049512575.1 Candidatus Acidiferrum sp. | reverse complement strand
TCCCGGAGCAAATGGATAGCGATATTACCCCATCGAGCTGACGGAGTCGCTTTGCGAGGCTCGGTTGCACTGCATGCGGCGTGAAGGAAGGACGGACGCTTCCGTCCTTCCTTCATTTTCGGTGAAACCGGTCGCGTTTGGTTGAACCGGTGGCGTGCTGTGTCAGACGCTTTAGTGCATCGATTTGATTGCAGGCCAGTTGCTGGTGAATCGGCCGGCCTTACGAGCGGACCGGCATCGCATTTCAAGCACGAAGCATGGACGGACGCGTCCATCCATGCTTCATTTTTTTGGTGAAAATCGGCGCTGTGCTGGTCTGACAGCTGAGAGTTGACGACGGACACGGCGGGCGATCGCAGAATAATTGCGCATCGGACACTAAACCAGGATTTGTCGATTTGGGATTGATAAGACGCAGAGTTATATGAGGCTAATATTACCATAGATCTATCTTTTGTCAAGGGAAAAATGAGGCCCCCGGAAACTCGGCGGGGGCCTTTTTCCACCACAGGATCGATTTGTTGCGCTTGCGTGATCCTCGGAGCCGACAGGATGTCCTTTGAAGCTCAGGACAAGCCGGCGCTACCAGTTCGAACTCAGAACTCGTAGCGAAGCGCGAACTGCATTACGCGCGGGTTGGTTAGCAGGCCGCTGTAATTGCCGAAGGAGCCGGAATCGATGGCGGTGGAGACGCTTTGGACGTCGAAGCGGGTCAGGTTGAGGACGTTATAGACGTCCCAGCGGAACTGAAGGGTGTGGGATTCGCGCCAGGGCATTTTCCAGCGCTTGGCCAAGCCGACGTCGAGGCCGGCAAAGCCATCTCCGCGCAATGAGTTGCGCGTGCCACTGTCGCCGGGAAGGGTCGGCGCAAAGGCCTGAATACCATTCGGGCCGAGCGGATCCGGGAAGAGATTGACGGTGCCATCGGCATTCTTGGTAGTGCCGGTAACCGCAGGAGCGATCTGTGTGGCGAGTCCTTCGAACTCCCAGTTGGTGGGGAACCGGAAGCCGTTGGCAATGCTGACGGGAAAGCCAGTGGTCCAGCGGGCGATACCGGTGAGCTGCCATCCGCCGATCAGAGCTTCGGTCGCTCCGTGGGACTCTCTGCCGATCCAGCGGCCCTGCCCGAAAGGCAATTCCGCCACCCAGTTCACGTTCAGCTGATGCGGCGTATCGAAATCTGAGGGAGCGCGAAGCTGCGTGGGCCGCCAAGCGTTGAAGATTTGGCCGAGCGAGCCAGCGCCGAGGACGTCGACGCGTTCGGCATCGGATTCAATGTCCATGGATTTCGAATAGGTGTAGTTCAAGCCGAACTGCAAACCCTTGGAGAAATGCTTTTCGAGATTGACTTGAAGAGCGTTATACGCAGCGGCCCCGATGGAGCGCCACGCGGTGAGAGAGGCGTACTGGGAGTTCACGTAGCAGTTGGGAATACTGCTGCCCGCGGGCTGGCCGCAATTGCCGTTGTAGACGACGCCCGGATGGTTGGGGTCGGGGAAACCGCTCTGATCAATGCGCTGGATGGCGGTGGTTTCGTTACCGGAATAGCAGCTAAACAGGGCGTAGTTGATTTGCAACGGGTTGGTGCTGATGGTTTGCGGGCATCCCTGCGCGGTGATGGGATCGAGGGAGTACGCGCCATTGGGCTGAAGGGCCTGGGTCATGTCGGTCCAATAGGAAGCGGTAGGTCCAACCATGGCGGCGGTGACCTGGCTTGGCAGAGGAGCGTTGGGAGATTGGTAGATTTTGGCGAGCGCCTGCACGGCGGTGTAGTAGTCGATGTGAGTCTTGGGGTCGACGAGGTCGGCAGGCTGGGCGAGATCCTCCTGGACCAGGAGACGATGGGAGAGACGGCCGACGTAGGAAACCTGGAGCGAGAGGTTGTGGCCCAAGTCGCGGGCGACAGAGAAGTCGATGGTGTAGGAGTAGGGTGTCTTCATGGAGCTGTCTACACCGAAGGTGCTGGCGTAGGCGCCACCGTCGCTGCCGCTGGGGAAGGTCTGCGGGAACGTGCCTGGAGGGGCGGGGGAGAACATCACGTCACCGTTGAGGTCGGTAGTGGGAATGGTGTCCAAGCTGGTGATGCGCGGAGCGGTGTCCAGAGTGGTTTGGCCGTTGGGGCTGGTGAGGAAAGTGGAAAGGCCAAAAGCGCCGCGGCGATTGAAGGTCGCGAGCAAACCCTGGCCGATGCGGTCATAGACGATACCGAAGCCGGCGCGAACACTGGTCTTGCCGGGGCCGCCAAAGAGGGCGCCGAGGAGTCCATCACCGTAGCCGGGAGACCAAGCGATGCCGAGGCGGGGACCAAAGTTGTGGTAGTCGGTGCTGTAATAGCCGGCCTTGTTATTCGCCGGACCGCCGAGTTCGAAGCTGACCAGCGGATCAGCCCACGATCCGATGCCTTGTGCCATGTCGGCGCCGCGAGTAGCGAACCAGTTTCCGAGGTTGATGGATGGCTCGGACTGGTAACCGTCGGTTTCCCAGGGCGCGGGGAAAAGAGAATAACGCAGGCCATAGATGACGGTGAGATTGGGTTTCACCTTGAACGAATCTTGCAAATAAAACTCGTAGGAATCGGTGGCGAATCTGCGGGTGATGGGAGCGCCTTGCGGCAGCACGCTGCCGTTGAGGTTGTAGTTGTATTGCGCGTCGACCTCGGTGATGGCGCCGAGCAGGGTGAGAAGAGGGAAGTCGTAACCGCTAGAGAATGAGGGAGCGACGGCGGGCAGACCGTTCGCACCGGGATCCATGGCGGTGCCAGTATTGGCGACACCGGCGGCGGGTAGCCAGCCGGGATTGGCACTGCCGTCGCTGAACGAACTGAGCTGGCTGGACTGGGGGTTGCGCATGAAGGCGACGTTGGTGCCGAACTGCCAGGTGTGCTTTCCCTTGAGCCAGGAAACGTCATCGGTGAGATTGTGCACGGGAACCTGGAAGGTTCTGGTGCGCACCACGGCGAGGCTGGAATTGTTGGTGGTGCTGTTGTCGTTCAAGCCGCGGAACAGGATCTGTGGGTCATCGGAGTTGCCGAATTGACCGAAGCTCTGACGGGTGAAGCCCCAGCGGAAGTTGTTGACCAAGGCGGCGCTGAGCACGCCGGTGTAGCCGACGGTGACGCCCTTGCTGTAATCGGCGAGGGTCTGTTCGGGCGCCTGGCCTGGCAGGTAGGGAACTCCAGCGTTTGAGTCGTTGCGCATGGCGCCGCGGGCGAACAAGGTGTGATTGCCGTTGCTGGTGATTTTGTAGTCGAGACGCGAGATGTACCAGTTGTTATTGATGGAGATGGGGCCGCGGAAGCGGTAGCCGACTTCATTGAGACCGTCACCCTGGGTGTTGTCGTTGGGCATCGGGAAGGTCTTGAGGTAATTGACGACCACGGGATTGGCGCCGAGGTGCAGCGGATCGAGCGATTGCAACTGGGAGGGTGAGAGAGCCTCGTTGCCGGGAGCGACGGTATAGGAAGCGCCACTGAGGCCTTGCACCGCGCCGCCGGGGCAGGCGCTCGGATCGGTGCACTGATATTGCATGACGCCGTCGCGCATGGCGGCGCTGGGAACGATGCGCACGACGCTCTCCTGTTCGGCTTGACGGTATGCTTCGTAGTTCGCGAAGAAGTAGAGGCGATTTTTCCAGATCGGCCCACCGAGGGATGCGCCAAAGATATTGCGAATCAGCTCGGGCGGCTGATTGGCTTCTCCGGACTGCAACTCGGATTCCTTAACGAAGTAATCATTGGCGCTGGTGAAGGTGTTGCGGTGGTATTCGTAGAGCGAACCGTGAAAATCGTTGGTGCCGCTCTTGGTAACCAGAGAAACCTGGGCGCCGGAGGAACGGCCGCTATCAGCGTTGTAGTTGGTAGTAGTGACACGAAATTCCTGGACGGAGTCCAGAGAGACGGGCAGTACGGAAGTGAAGGCATAACCGCGGGTCTCGTCGTTGACGTCCACGCCGTCGAGAGTGATGTTGCTCTGATCGCTATGGGCGCCGTTGACGGCACCGTTGCGAGTGTCTACGTCCGGATTGATATCGGTACGGTTGCCGGTGTAGGCGACGCCGGCCTGAAGGGACAGGAGGTCCGGGACGTTGCGGGATTCGATGGGGAGTTGCTTGATCTGATTTTCGTTGAAGGCGTTGCCGAGCGAGGCATCGGAAGTATTGAGGGTCACGGTTTGAGCGGAAACTTCCACGGTCTCGTTTGCGGAGCCAATGTCGAGAGTTACGTCGGCGGTAGCCGGGGAATCGACGAGGAGATGCAAATTCCTCTGTTCGGACTTGCGGAAGCCGGGAGCTTCGACGGTCAGGAGGTAGGTGCCGGGCGGGAGGGCCAGAAATTCGTATTCGCCCGAGTTGTTGGTCCTGGTTTGGCGCGCCAATCCCTGGGCTGCGTTTGTCAGGGCAACGCTGGCGCCGACGACCACGGAGCTGGTTTTGTCCAAGACGGTACCACGAAGCGAGGTTGTGCCCGATTGCCCCCTAGCGGGAGCTGGTAAGAGACATGCGACGGCGAGAATGATTGCAGCGAAAACACGAAAAGCAGTCCCCCAAAAAGCTTTACCCACGGCGATCCTCCGTATGAAGAAAAGAGTTGCAGAAGAGAATGGGGATCAACTTGGCAAGTGGAATGCCGAAATCATTCTTGTAAAGTTTCGTTGAAAGGAGGGATGTTCCTATTTCTAAAGAGAGTTAGTTTATTCGGGTTCTCAGATTTAGATATGAGTTCAGGGAAATGGAAGGCGGAAGCTAGAAACTCAGATGTAGAGATTTAAGGGAGCCGGAAACTCATGGCTCATGGCTCTGGTTAACGACCTCGCATATTGGAAAGTGTGCGAAGATGCGCGCTTGTCTGGAAAACGAGTGAAGGATTGACCGGCCAGGGAATGCTTAGCGAGAAGAACTTGAGCGAGAAGACGGCGACAATTGGTCCGCTGGTGGAAGCGAGGGACTTGAGGAAGAGCTACGGGCGCGTGGCGGGGATTCTCTCGGGGGGTGGGGAGGGAACACGTTTTACGGCGGTCGATGGCGTTAGTTTTGGCGTTTCGGCTGGGGAGACGTTCGCAATCGTCGGGGAGAGCGGATGCGGGAAGACGACACTAGCGCGGATGATGTTGCGGTTGATCGAGCCGGATTCGGGCGAGGTGCGGTTTGACGGCGAGGATTTACTGACGTTGAGCGGAGAAGGATTGCGGGCTCGGCGGCGGCAGATGCAGATGATTTTTCAGGATCCATTCGCGTCGCTAAATCCGCGGATGCGGGTGGGGGCGATCGTGGCGGAGCCGCTGGCGATCCATGAGCCGAAGCTTTCATCGGTGGAGCGGCGCGAACGGGCGGTCGCGATGCTGAAACGCGTAGGGTTGAATGAAGATGCGATGAAGCGGTATCCGCACGAGTTTTCCGGGGGGCAGCGGCAGAGGGTGGGCATCGCTCGGGCGCTGATTTTGCGGCCGAAACTGGTGGTGGCAGACGAGCCGGTGTCGGCCTTGGATGTTTCTGTGGGGGCCCAGGTTTTGCTTTTGCTGCAGGAGCTGCAGCGGGAGTTTGGGCTTACTTACATCTTTATATCGCACAGTTTGCCGGTTGTGGCGCAGGTGGCTACGCGGGTGGCGGTGATGCGGGCGGGGCGGTTTGTGGAAGTGGGTGAGGTGGAGCAGGTGCTGCATCGGCCTGTTGATGGTTACACGAAGGAGTTGTTGGCGGCGGTGCCGGAGTTGCCGAGGGTTTAGTCGCGGCAGGGAAGACAAGAATTAACACAGAGTTCACAAAGCGCACAGAGATCACAGAGAACGATTCTGGGTGGATGGGCCACCGGCGTCCGGGTTTTCTAAGCAAGATGCTTTGCCGGGAGGGACAAGCCCCCCTACAAGAGCCGGTGAAATTTTTGTTGGTAATTGGGCGTAAAGGAGGATAGAAAGCCAGTTACGTCCCGTGTGGCTTACTGTGGTGGAGGAAATGTACGATGGCTACTACTTCTGTGTCTGCGCCTGAGGCGCAGCCCCGAATCAATCCCTTTGGCCGGATCATCGGAGTTTTTACCTGTCCCAAGCAGACGTTCGCGAGCATTGCGGAGCGACCCAGTTGGGTTGCGCCGCTGTTGCTGATGATGGTGCTGGCTACGTGTGTGGGGACATTGCTGAATACCAAAATGAATTGGGGAGAGTATATCCGGCACAAGGCCGAGGAAAATGCCCGGTTCGAGCAGTTGTCGGAGGAGCAGAAGGATCAGGCATTAGCGGGACAGGTCAAGTTCTGGTCCAACTTCTCTTATGGAGTTGGCATTGTGGCGGTGCCGCTGTCGACGCTGATTTTTGCGTTGATCTACTTTGGAGCGTTCAATCTTTTTCGCGGGGCGGGCCTGCGCTTCGGTCAGGCTTTTGCGATTACCACGCACGCGTTTCTGCCCACCGCGATTTCCAGCATCCTGGCCTTGATCATACTTCCGTTGAAGACGTACGGTGACGTCGATCCGGAGAATGTGGTGGCGACGAGCCTGAAGGCGTATCTGCCGGAGAGCGCGCCGAAACCGCTGCTGGCGTTGGGAGGATCGCTCGAACTCTTTTTTATCTGGTGTCTGGTGCTGGTGGCCATTGGCTTTTCGGCCGCGAATCCGAAGAAAGTGAAGCTGGGGGCGAGTTTTGCGATCGTGTTCGGGCTGTGGGCGGTGTGGGTGTTGGCCAAAGTGGCTTGGGCGGCGTTGTGAAGAATGACGTTGCGGGGATCTTCGACGGGCCGGCGAGATTCGGGAAAAGCACATCGCGATGTTTTTGGAGCCCGGGCAAGCTGGGGCGCAGCGGTGCTGCGCTCCTACAAGGGCCTGCCGCAAGTACAGGCTGCGGGGTGCGATACACTTGAGTGGTGAAATTTTCGTTTGAGGTATCGGAGACTGATCCGACGGGGGCGCGGCGGGGGACATTGACTACGCCGCATGGGGCGTTCGAAACGCCGGCGTTCATGCCGGTGGGTACCGCGGCTACCGTTAAAGGACTTACGCAGGGCGCGCTGGAAGAACTGGGCGCGGGAATCATCCTCGCTAACACCTACCATTTATATCTGCGACCGGGGCACGAGCTGATTCGAAAGCTTGGCGGCTTGCATCGATTTATGTCCTGGCCGCGGGCGATCCTTACGGACTCCGGCGGCTTTCAAGTTTTCAGTTTGTCGGAGCTGCGCAAGATCACGGACGAAGGAGTTACGTTTCGCTCGCACCTGGATGGGTCCGAGCATTTGCTGACGCCGGAGAAGGCCGTGGAGATCCAGATGGCGCTGGGGTCGGACATTGCGATGGTGCTCGACGAATGCATCGAGACGCCGGCGCCGCGGGATATTGCAGAGGCGGCCGTGAAAAGGACGACTTTGTGGGCGCGGCGAGCGCGGGAGTATTTTACAGAGAAAGCAGGACGCAACGGGGACGCCGGCGCGGCGCAGTGGCAATTCGGAATCATACAGGGTGCGACGTTTGCGGATTTGCGGCGAGAGAGCGCGCGGCAACTTCTGGAGATGGATTTTCCGGGCTACGCGGTGGGCGGGTTGGCCGTGGGCGAGCCACATACGCTCACGTGCGAAATGACAGGCGAGGTTGCGGCGCTGCTGCCGAAGGATCGGCCGCGGTATTTGATGGGCGTGGGGCGTCCCGAGCAGATCGCCGATTACGTTTCGCTGGGCGTCGATATGATGGATTGTGTGTTGCCGACGCGGGCTGCGCGGCACGCTTGCATTTATACCAGCGAAGGGCGCGTGCTGATCAAGAATGCGCGGTATGCCGCGGACCAGCGGCCGCTCGATCCGGCTTGTTCTTGCGCGGTTTGCAAGCGGTACACGCGCGCGTATCTGCGCCATCTGTTCGCGGCGGGAGAGATCACCGCGGCGATCCTGGCGACCCACCACAACGTCCACTTTTACCTTGACATCATGCGCCAAATCCGCGAGGCTATCGGGTTTGGGAACCTAGCGAAATTCTCATCTGCGATGCACGCGCGTTATGCCGCAGGTCCGGCCTGAGGGCAATTCGTTTCCGGAGCTTGCGAGGCGCGCGGGTCGTCCGCGGGACACCACCAGAAGAGAAGAATCGTAAGGGTTGTAGAGAGCGGGGACGTCCCCGCGGCTGGCTGCTGCTATCTTCGCGATTTTCTGGAACGCAGATCGAGCCGGGTGTTGGAAAGGGTTGGGTTCAGCCACGATTATGTTTGCGGCGACGATATTTCAGGCGGGCGGTTTGAGCGGTGCGCTCGGCAGTCCGTTGATCATGATGGTGATTGTGATGGGCATCTTTTACGTGATGCTCATTCTGCCGCAGCAGCGGCAGCGCAAGAAGTTGCAAGAGATGCTGGGCGCTTTGAAGGCCGGCGACAAAGTGGTCACCAACGGCGGGATCTACGGGACGATTAACGGCTTAGACGGTGACACGGTAATCCTGAAGATCGCCGATCAGGTAAAAATTCGCATCGCGCGGTCGGCGATTACGCAAGTGGAGACACCGGAAGATGCGAAATAAGTTGGCTGCGCACGCAGCTTCGAACGTAGTTTGCGGAGACACCGGCAGGCCCGGAGTCCAGACCTTCTGACATGAATCCCAACCTGAAGTGGAAAGCGCTGTTTATTTTGCTGGTTATTCTGGGTTGCATCTACGGCCTGGTGTGTCTGCCGACATTCCCGACATCGCTTGCGGATTTTAAGGATAACTTCAACCGCCAAATCAAACTGGGTTTGGACCTGCAGGGCGGCACGCACCTGATTTTGCAGGTGCAGACGCAGGAAGCCATCGCGCAAGAGACGGATCAGACGGTGGACCGGCTGACGAGCCAGATGCGCTCGAAAAATATCCATTACGACGAAGTTCGGCGGGTGGACGACACGCATATCCTGGTGCGCAATGTGGCCTCGGACCAGTTGTCGGATTTTCGCGATCTGGTCAGCGCGCAGCTGCAGAATGTGTGGGACCTGACGCCGGCGGCGGGCGACCCGACGGGCTACACACTGACGCTGCGTCCGAGCGCGGTCGCGGCGATTCGCGAGCAGACGATGACGCAGTCGATCGAGACGATCGAGCGGCGTATCAATGCGCTGGGTTTGACGGAACCGACGATCCAGCAGCGCGGAGGGAGCAACGACAACGAGATTCTGGTGCAGCTGCCGGGCGAAGGCGATCCTTCGCGAGCGAAAGCGGTCATTCAGGCGGGCGGGCAGTTGGAATTGAAGCTGGTGGAAGATCCGACGACGTATCCTTCGCAAGTGGCGGCGCTGGCGGCGCACGGCGGAGTGCTGCCGTCCGGCACGGAATTGGTTCCGGGGCGATCGGAAAGCCGAACTCCCGCCGAGGATACGGGCGAAGTGTGGTACTTGCTCAGCCGCGCGCCTGTCGTGACCGGCCGCGATCTTCGCAGCGCTACGGAGAATCGCAGCACGCAGAACCCGGGACAGTGGCAAATTAACTTTTCATTGTCGGCGGACGCTGCGCGGCGCTTCGGTCCTTTCACTGAGCAAAACATCAATCGGCAGATGGCGATCGTTCTGCAGCACCGCGTTTATTCCGCGCCGGTAATCCATGGGCGGATCGATGACACTGGCGTGATCGAAGGAAATTTCAGCCAGGATTCGGCTCATGATCTGGCGCTGGTTCTGCGTGCCGGTGCTCTGCCGGCCTCCATCAAATATCTGGAGGAGCGCACGGTCGGTCCGTCGTTGGGCGCGGACTCCATTCGTCACGGCGTGCAGGCTTCGATCTTCAGCTTGCTGGTGGTCATGATCTTCATGCTGGTGTACTACAGGCTGTCCGGTGCGAATGCTGTGCTGGCGTTGGTTTTGAACCTGGTGATTCTGCTGGCCGCCCTGGCCGCCTTTGGCGCGGTGCTGACGCTGCCGGGAATTGCCGGCGTGATTCTGACGATCGGCATGGGCGTGGACTCGAACGTTCTCGTGTTTGAGCGCATCCGGGAAGAGTTGCGCAATGGAAAGTCGGCGGCATCCGCCGTTCAGGCCGGATTCGACAAGGCGTTTCTGACCATCATCGACACGCACGTCACCACCGTGGTTTCGGCGTTCTTCCTGTTTCTTTTTGGGACTGGGCCGATCCGGGGCTTCGCGATCACATTGACGATCGGTCTTATCGCCAACGTATTCACAGCGATCTACGTGTCCAAGACAATTTTCCAGTACCACCTTACGAAGATGGACCGGCAGGCGGAGCTTAGCATTTAGGCGTACTAGTATTCGGCGGGGCTGGGCTGGAGCTGGAGAGTTTGGAGTGGTTCGGTCTAAAGACCGAACCCTACACCGCACCAGCAGACCGGAGCGGCAGCACTTTCTGGTTTTTGAGCCATCGAATGGTCAGACACCGCAGGGGCGCCGGGAACAAACCGTCAGGTATTGGAGTCTAAAGAAGGGACGAATCTCGGCATGATTGAGTTCTTCAAAGAGCCCAATATCGACTGGATGGGCAAAGCCAAGTATTTCTACGGGCTAAGCGGCATTCTTCTACTTGCAGGTGTGATTTCCTGGGTGTCCCAGGGCGGCTTGCGCTATGGCATCGATTTCAAGGGTGGCACTAACGTGGATGTGCGCTTCGCTCAGCCTCCCAACATCGATGAGGTTCGCAACGCGCTAAGGACGCAGGGTCTGGGCAACAGCGAGATTCAGGCCATCAGCAACGGTGGGCTGAACGCTTCGAACTCCAACGAAGTGCTGATCTTCGTCGAGCAAAAAGGCCAAGGCGACCAGGCGCTGGATACCAGCAAGGCGCAAGTCTTGACGGCGCTGAACGCTACGTACGGCCCCAAAGATCCAGGTAAGCCGGACTTCAATGCCGCCACACCGTCTTCCCTGGCGGACCTGCTCACTACCCACGATCCAATGAATTTGTCGGTCAACGCCGGGGACCGCTACCAGCAGCTGGCCAAGAAAATTCTGTCCTACCGCGACACTACTAAGAATGGCGTGCTGGCGAATCTGGACGATCTGTCCGCGGTGGACGGCGTCACGCCAGCAGTGCTTTCAGCTTTGAAGAGCAGTTACGCTCTTGGCGGCTTCGCAATTCGAAATGTTGAGATTGTCGGTCCCAAGGTGGGCGCCGAGCTCCGGCGCCAGGCAATTCTCGTTACCCTCTATGCTTTGGCAGGCATGCTGGTATATATTGCCTTCCGATTCGAGTGGGTTTACGGGGCTGCCGCTGTCCTGGCGGTATTTCACGACGTTTTGATCACCTTGGGATTTTTCTCTCTGCTGCATTTCGAGATTTCGCTGACGGTTATCGCGGCACTTTTGACGTTAGTCGGATATTCGATGAACGACACCATTGTCATCTTCGACCGCATCCGCGAGAACAACCGCTTGCTGCGCCGCGAATCGTTCGCCGCGGTCGTCAACAAGTCGATCAATCAAACTTTGTCGAGAACGATCTTGACTAGCGGCCTGACTTTCCTTACCGTGCTCGTCCTGTTCCTGATGGGCGGCCAGGTGCTTCGCGCTTTCTCCTTTGCCCTGGTGGTGGGGATTGTGGTAGGAACGTACTCCAGTTTTGGCATAGCTGCACCGCTGGTGGTCGCGTGGAATCATTGGCGCGGCCAACGAGGCACTGTGGCAGGTACCGGACCCGCAGCCGGAAACAAACCCCGCGGAAGTGAAGGCGTCACCGGACGTCTCGCTCCTGCCGGGAGGAGGTAGGTAACTATGTTTGAAGATATGGTGGTATCCAGCGCCAATCCCAGCAAGACGAACAAACCCTGGACTGTCGTTCTTTCGATGGTGGCCCAGGTCGTCTTCCTGGGGATCTTGATCTTGATTCCACTGATCTACACCGAGGCGCTGCCGAAGACGATGATGGCAACGCTTCTGGTTG
>JBEKWY010000154.1:0-11863 GCA_049512575.1 Candidatus Acidiferrum sp. | reverse complement strand
CCCGGTAATACGCCTTCCGATAGTAGTAGCAAGTCGCGCGAAAACTGAGCGGTCCGCCGAGGATCAGAATCGCCGGAGACCACCTCCACCAGTGATGACTGGGATCGATCAGTGGCGAATAGAATGGCGACAGATACGGTCCCCATTCATAGAATTTCCCTTCGAACGCGCGCAAAGTTGCGTAAAGCCCGAACCCTCCGAGTACCACAATTACCGGCAGAACTTCCACCCACCACGCATCCTGCCGCAACGTACTCCCCAACCCACTCTTCGCCGCAGAAGCCCCGCTGGCCGCCATCGATTCACCTCAGCGAGGCTTAGCCTAGCTACAAATCCCCCATTTGCAAATAGTTTTCCTTATAACTCACTTATTTTTTTCAAATCGCGTTGTTCCATCGGGTTTGTGCCAAAATACAAGGTCGCTAACGCGAGCACCTCGCGTCGCGACAAATTTTGCGTGATGAGGAGAGGGCATTCGTGGCTGCGAAAACTAACATCGGCATTCTGACAGGTGGCGGCGACGTGCCGGGCTTGAACCCCGTGATCAAATCCGTCGTCTATCGCGCGACGGAAATGGGCCGCAAGGTCATCGGGATCCGCAAAGGCTGGGAAGGCCTCACCCACATGGCCGACTCGAACGAAGACCCCATCTACATCCGCCCGCTGACGCGAGACAACACCCGCACCATCGATCGCACCGGCGGCACTGTGCTCCACACGTCGCGCACCAATCCGCGCAAAATGGCCGAAGCCAAGCTGCCCAAGCACATCAGTCCCGATCGCATCAAAAAACTGCCCTTCGACGGAAAGCATTATGATTTCACGCCGATCGTCCTCGAAAATCTTGACCGCCTCGGCATCGGCTGCCTGGTCACTATCGGCGGCGACGATACGCTGAGTTTCTCGGCCGCGCTTTCTGCCGCGGGCATGCCGGTCATCGCCATTCCCAAGACCATGGACAATGACGTCCAGGGCACCGAATACTGCATCGGTTTCTCCACGGCCATCACCCGCGCAAAAGAATTAATCACTCGCCAGCGCACCACACTGGGCTCCCATGAACGCATCGGCGTCTTCCGGATCTTCGGCCGCGATGCTGGATTCACTGCGCTCTACACCGCTTACGTAACTTCCACGCGTTGCCTCATCCCCGAATATCCGTTCGATCTCGATCACGTCGCCGAAATTCTTTCTCACGACAAGCAGGAAAATCTCAGCCACTACGCGCTGGTCGTTGTGTCCGAAGGCGCCGTCTGGAAACAGGGCAACGTGGCCGAATACGGCGAAGCCGACGCCTACGGGCATCGCAAAAAGGCTGATATCGGCTCAGTTTTGGGAGACGAAATCCGCCGCCGCACCGGCGACGAAATCATGATCAGCGACTTGACCTACGACCTGCGTAGCGGCGAACCCGACGCCATCGATCAACTCGTCGCCATTACCTTCGCCAACATCGCCGTGGAAATGCTCGCCGACGGCGTCACCGGCCGCATGGTCGCCGTGCAAAATGGCTGCTACGCGCACGCTCCGTTGCCCGCCTCATCGCTCGGAGCGCGCAGGGTCGACATCGCCACGCTCTACAACACTGACCGCTACCGCCCCAACTACACCTCAAAACTCGGAGCCCCGCTCCTCTTCAACCATATTTGAAGCCGCACACAACGATTCGCCACTCTAGTTGCGCGGCTAGGTCCTTGTGCCACACACGCCGCTTTTGCGTGCGGGGATTTTGATCCCTACATCTAAATGCACCCCACCTAGTTTGACGGAGGATACATCCGCTCAAATTCCGGGTCCCCATGCAGCAGCGCCAAATCCGGATCTCGCCGCGCCCAACTGGCATCCTTGAATCCCGCCTCCCAAGCCTTCGCGACCGTGCTCAACGCCTCCGTCTTCTTCTTCAGAAAGCAAAACGTACACGCAGCGTTATACAGAATCGAAGCCTCGTTAGCCCGCAAGGTAATCGCCAGATTCGTTTCCCGCATCGCATCTTCCACTCGCCCAATCTCCGCGTAATTGCTCCCCAGCAAAATCCGCGCCCGCGCATCCTCGGGAACTTGCTTCAGGTGATTCTCCAGCGCCGAGACGCACCGCTGCAGAATATTCCTGTTCACTTCCTGTTTGCCGAGCGCATTCAAAGCATTCATGATCGGCACATAGACGTTGTAGTCTTCGCCGCTCGCTTCGATCGCCACTTCCATCACTTCGACAACCTCTTGGTTGCGCCCGGCCGCAAAAAGCGCCCGGCACAACAGGTAATACGCACCCTCGCAATCTCGTCGGCGCTCGATCGCCTTCTGTACCATGCGCACTGCCTCATCGTGCAATTCCGTGGCGTAGAGCACCCACGCCTGACTCACTTGCACTTCCGGCAAATCCCACCGCAACGCCACCGCCTTGCCCGACGCGGTCCGCGCGCGCTCCACCCAAACCTGGTCGCGGCTGTAATTGCAAAAAAACATCGCGCAGGCATTCGCACACGCCGCATACGCCAGCGCAAAACTTGGATCCATGGTCACTGCGTTCTCGAACATCTGCAGCGAAAACTCCAGATCCTGCCGCGTCTGCCGCCGCGCATATCGTTTCCCGCGCAAATACAAATCGTAAGCTTGCAGGTTTTCCGTCGGCTTGATTGCCAGCGCTTCCAACTCCTGCGGAGAAAGCGTCACCCGCAGCGCCTCCGCAATCTTCCGCGCAATCTCGTCCTGCACTTCGAACACGTCTTTCATTTCCCGGTCGTACCGTTCCGACCACATCGGGAAATCCGTCTGCGTGTCCACCAGCTGCGTATTGATCCGCAACCGGTTTCCCGCCCGCCGCAAGCTTCCGGTCAACACATATGCCGCGTGCAACTGCTGCCCGATCTGCAAGGGTGTTACTTGCTTGTCGCGGAACGCCAGCACCGTAGGCCGCGAAAACGTGTTTAACCCACGTATCTTCGACAGCTCCGTAATAATGTCTTCCGTGATTCCGTCCCGTAGGTACTCATCTTCCTTCGCCCCACTCAAATTCTCGAAATAGAGCACCGCGAGCGACTTCGGCCCCTGCTTCGCCACGCCCGCCCGCGAATCGGCGACCTCCGCCGCCCGCTTCTGCCCCGAATCCAGATCGCGCTTCAAGCGGTTCAGGTCCGTCTTCAACTCCGTTGCCGACTGGCACCGCAGATTCCTATCCTTCTCCAGCAACTTGTCCAGCAACCGTCCCAATTCCGCCGGCAAAGCCGTATTCACCTGCACTGCTGGAACCGGATCGCGATTCAAGATCGCATCAAAAATCACCGCCGAAGTGTCGCCGCGAAACGGCAAACTCCCCGTCGACATCTGATACAAAACCGTCCCCACCGAAAACAAATCCGTCCGCGCGTCCACCAACTGCCCGCGCGCCTGCTCCGGTGACATATACGTCACCGTTCCCACGGACGATCCCGGCGACGTCAGTTCCTGGCCGACTACTGTTTCCATTCGCGAAGACGAAGAACTCGCTTCACTCGCCGCATTCACCCGTTCGATCTTCGCCAACCCAAAATCCAGAATCTTCACCTGGTTCCGCGCGGTAATAAAAATGTTCGCAGGCTTGATATCCCGGTGCACGATCCCCTTCGAGTGCGCCGACTCCAACGCGTCCGTAATCTGAATCGCCACCGTCAGCAGCAGGTCGACGGCAAACGGCTGCCGCCCCATCCGCTCTCCAAGCGTCTGCCCCTCCAGCAGTTCCATCACGATGAAATGCTGGCGCTCGTGCTGTTCGATCGCATGAATCGTGCAAATATTAGGATGGTTGAGCGCAGACGCAGCCCGCGCCTCCCGCTGAAATCGTTCCAGCAGCTGCGAATCCTGCGCCATCTCATGAGGCAAAAACTTCAGCGCCACACGCCGGCCCAGCCGCGTGTCTTCCGCCTCATAGACGACACCCATACCGCCGCTGCCGATCCTGCGGCTGACGATGTAGTGAGAAAAAGTCTGACCAACCAGAGAGTCCGAGCCCGCCATGTCGGCACGATACTAGCCCGCGCCCCAAAACCGGTCAAGCCGCCCCGATAGCACAGTCGATTTTCGGTCGATGGCAACGGGAGGGCACGTCTTCAGCCGTGCCATAAAGCCTCTCCTCAATCCGGCTTTAGCCGCTGAGGGCCCGCAGCCTCGTTGTCACACAATTCATTCCTGGCTCGACGCTTCCCGCTCCGCGTTGACTTGCTCCACCACGCGGCCTAAGATTCCCCTGTTCCCGCACGCACGTGCCCTGATACCCACAATCGTTGCACCGGAGGAGTTTGTGAGCGACTGGAGATTCGCCCAGAAGTTCGTTTCCGAAGAGCTAGCCGAGCTCCACCTGTTTTCCTTCAAAAAGTGCGTCAGCGGCGTCGAAATCGACTTCACCATCACCGTCAAGGAGTTCGCCGCTCCTCCGCCGGGTCAGCACTTCCGCTTCTTCGCCCAGGCCGACAAGCTCATCAACCAGAAAGTCGCCCCATTCATCGCTTCCGGCTGGGGCAATTCCATTCTCGACGCTCTCGCCGGCTGCACTCGCGCCATCCGCGAATTTCCCTGCGAGCCCGACGAAGCCAAATCGACGGAGACCGCCGCCGGCGCCTGATCTCTCCGAAAACTGGACATCTCCTCGATTCTTTGTTCTATTTCTCCCATCAGGTCGCGCATCAAGATCGCGCCACGGAGGGCTCCGCGTGGAAATCACCCGAAAAGAGATCATCCCAGGCGTCATCGTGCTGGAGTTAAAGGGTCAGCTTCAGATGGGCGTCGAGTGCAAGCGCCTCGAGCTGGCTATGGACGATCTCTTGAAAGAAAAACAGACTCGCGTCATCCTCGACTTCTCCAACGTCATCAAAGTCGATAGCGACGGAGTCGGAAGAATTGTGAATTGCCTCTCGCGCCTGAAATTGGCCGGCGGAACCTTATATTTGTCCGGCATCTCCGGAATGGTCGCCGGCATCCTGAAACTAACCCGCGTCGACCGCCTAATAAAAATCTACCCCACCGCCCAGGAAGCCGCCCAAAATTTCCCCGCCACGCCGCCATCTTCCTAAAGATAAGTCCCACACCAGGTGAGAAGTCCGAATCAACTCCTCTTGATTCTGCGTTTTCTTTTCCGTCCCTGCGTTTCGCTTTTCTCCGTGCCTCTGTGCCTCGGTGGCCAATCCGTCCTTCTTTTGTCCTTCTTGCAGCCTGAGCTAAGCCGTAGCCGCCATCGCCTCACTCTTCCTCGCCGCCTCCCACAACGCCACGTAGGGCCGCAACTCCCGCATCATCTTCTCAAACCCCGCCAAATCCAACGACTGCGCCCCATCGCTGATCGCCTTCTCCGGCGCAGGATGCACCTCCACAATCAACCCATCCGCCCCAATCGCCACCCCAGCCCGCGAAAGCGCCGGCACCAGACTCCGCTTCCCGGTCGCGTGGCTCGGATCCAGAATCACCGGCAAATGCGTCAACTCATTCAAAGCCGGAATCGCCGCGATATCGCAGGTATTCCGCGTCTCGGTCTCAAACGTCCGAATCCCCCGCTCGCACAAAATCACGTTCGGATTCCCGTGCGCCACAACATATTCCGCCGACATCAAAAGCTCCTTGATCGTCCCGCTAAGCCCCCGCTTCAAAAGCACCGGCCGCCCGCACTTCCCAAGCGCCTTCAAAAGCACAAAGTTCTGCATGTTCCGAGCCCCAACCTGCATCACATCCGCATACTGCGCAATCATCTCCACATCGCGATCGCTCATCACCTCGGTAATAATCGCCAACCCGGTGGCGGCCTTGGCCTTCACCAGCAATTTCAGCCCGTCCTCCTCCATCCCCTGAAAATCATAAGGAGAAGTCCGCGGCTTGAACGCGCCACCGCGCAGCATTCGAGCCCCCGACTTCGCCACCCCCTCCGCCGCCTGCATAATCTGCTTCTCCGACTCCACCGAGCAAGGCCCCGCCATCACGATAAACTCATCCCCGCCAATCTCGATCCCATTCACGCGAATCCGCGTCCGCCCCGGCTTAAACTGCTTGCTCACAAATTTGTAAGGCGCCGAAATCCGCACCACCTTCTCCACCTGCGGCATCGACTCCACCGATTCCATACAAGCCGTAACATCCCCCACCCCTACCACGCCGATCACCACGCGCTCCTCCCCCTCAATCGAGTGCACCTTGTACCCAAAGTGCGCCACCTGCGCCCGCACCTCATCAATCTCTTGCCGAGTAGCATGCAACTTCATCGAAATAATCATCGTCCCCTCTCTCCTATCCCCGTAAAACTCGTAGCCGCCGGCCGTCCGTTCTTTCTCCTTGCCTACGTGCCTCCTTGCCTCTTTACTTCCTCCCCCTAAAAAGCAAAAAACCCACTCAACTTGCGAGTGGGTCGAATCTCTCTCTTGTCTCTCTACTTACAAATTCGCCCCTCGCCCAATTGTATGTGGGTCCCAAAAGCGAAACCAATAAGCGTAGGCGCTGTAATTCACGGCCACAGTCTATGCCGTCCTTCCCCACATTTCAACGATTATCTGCACGCATATCAGGAAAACGCGCCGCACCGGAACTCACGAACCGAAAGAAAGTTCAGGAAACGTACCCTTAAAAACCGACGGTGCGGCACCCAGAATCGTCCTTGGTGCTCACGTCTGCGCCACCCGCCCAAACCTCTGTTGGTTCAGGTCGAAGGTGCTTCGAGAAAAGAGGTACCAGTAGGGCTCCGTCGTCAGAGTCTAACCAACCTGGTAATACTCTGACCCCGCCTCGGTGGTCCGTAGTCAACTTCGGAGAACGCGGCGTTCAATCGTTCTAGATTCCGTTCTAGGAGGTCGCCGAGGTCCTGAAAACGGTAGTAACGAGGCGGGCGCTGCCCGGATTCATCAATGGAGTTAATAGCTTCCCCAACCTCCTGCCAATCAGTAGGAGCATGCGCTGGAGCGACGTCAACTCTAAGTTCACCCCGGCCCCGAATGAAACGAATTAGTATCTGGCGCACAGAGACTGTGACAGTTGCATAGTCGAAAGCTCGCGGGTAATCTTGTGTATTCGAAATCACTTTGCCTTCGTATTTCTCGAAAAGCCACGCCAAATTTTCCCTGACGTCGTGCTCCAGCTTTTCTTGAAGCTTTCTATATGCTCGATCACCAAAAGACCCAAATAGGACTCTATAGATTGGCGAAACGATGGCCACCAGAGCTCTCACAACCGGCCTGATAAGCACTAAAATTACGAATCTGAGCAGTTCCCGTAGAAAATCAGAGATCATGGTTTCAGTACGGTACGTGTAACAATATCCAATCCTGTGCTTGCACTCCCAGTGTCCTTAGGTGTTCCAGCTCAAGGGAGAAAGTGGTATCGGAATTCATCACTGCCGGTCCCGGCGGGTGGCCCGGGCCGAAACCTGTTGACATCAGGATCATCGAGAGAATATCACTGCGATACGTCTCGCGAAAGTACAGAGACGTGGAGGGTGCCCCAGGTTCGCTTTTTGAACCTGGGTCTTGGGGTTGACCTTCGTTTCCTCGGGGTTTCGCGATGCCGGCGGGACTGCGGCGAATTTACGGCCACGGGCATCTGCACTTTATCACCTTCAGTTGTTACCAGCGGCGGCCACTACTGAAGACCTCCCGTGCGCGCGACGTCTTTGTGACCGAGTTGGCAAAGCTGCGCGACCAGATGGTTTTCAGCTGATCGGCTACGTAGTCATGCCCGAACACGTCCATCTATTGCTGAGCGAACCGCCGCAGGGCACACCTTCGATGGTCCTGCAGAAGTTAAAACTGCGCATGGCGCGAAAACTGCGGAAGCGAAAGAGAACGGTCCGCCCTGGGCAGTCTGCGATTGCCGTTCGAACCGCAGGGACAACCGCTGCGGGCCTTCTGGCAGGCGCGTTTCTACGATTTCAACGTGTACAGCAGCGGCAAGAAGAGAGAGAAGCTCCAGTATATGCACGCCAATCCAGTGCTTCGCAGACTGGTGAACCATCCCAAGGATTTGCCGTGGAGCAGTTGGTCGTTTTACGAGCAGGGCGAAGGCGGCTTGATACGCCTCGACGTTGCCTGACACGAAGGTCAACCCCAAGGACCCAGGTTCAACGCCAAACCTGGGGCACCCGGCTACCCGCCCGTAAAATTTATCTCTTAGCAAGAAAGTGGCGAAGCGCCACGCCGAACATGATAGCGGCGAAGCCGAAAAACCATGACCGGCCGAACCACTTCGGCAGTTTTTTTGCCGCCGGTCCCATCATGCTGGGATAGAAATCATCGCTGAACAGCCCGAACAGCACTGCTACGATTCCAAAGAAGCCCGCGATAGCAGCGGAAGCGTCAGTCATTGGTTCTTGGGCGGGTGGCCCGGATTTAAATTTGTTGACAAGGTGATCGTCAAAAGAATATCACTGCGCTACGTCTCGCGAAAGTACAGAGACGCGGAGAGTGCCCCAGGTTCGCTTTTTGAACCTGGGTCTTGGGGCGGACGTTCGTTTCCTCGGGGTTTCCCGATGCCGGCGGGACTGCAGCGAATTTACGGCCACGGGCATCTGCACTTTGTCACCTTCAGTTGTTATCGGCGCCGGCCATTCTTGGCGAGCCGCAAGCGCGGGCCGTCTCTCCCCAGGTTTCCCATGACGAGATACTAGAAAATGTCCCGTTTGTCCCTAAGAGGCGCCACTCGCCGAGTACCGAAAGTACGCCATCAGAGCTCCTGCGACACCAGACGCGAATCCGGCGACGAATAGAACTAGTAGTAGCCATCGCTTTCCACTGTTAGGAAATGCTTCTCGATGTCTTCGAAGCACTAATCCAAGCCTAGTATTTACGCCAAAACGACTGATTTGTTGGTCAGGGGGATTGCTCGCGTTGACTTCGTCGAGGATCAAATAGCCCAGCTTGTTTGCTAAGGTTACTAGCCCGACGCCGACAAGGAAGAGGAGGATCGAAAGCATTTTCTTAGTCCTTGGACAATTGGGGGCAGACGGGACGTTACCCATTTTCTGCGCGCGCCGGGATTCCGATCGAAACTGGTCTCCCAAAGCTAACTCTGCCTGTGCTCGATAATCCGCTGCGTTATCCCTCCTGGGACGCCCGTCTATCAGCGGCGCCAGAAAACGTCCCGTCTGTCCCCAGATTTCCTATTCGACGGCCCCAGCTTGTTCCAGCAGCTTGATTGCGCTGGTTGTCTTTGTTTCGCGAGCACGCTGAAGTGCGGTCCTGCCCCATTTGTCGCGGGCATTGAGGTCCGCTCCGCCGTCCAACAAGGGCTTGAGATTACATGGGCGACTAATGGCGATCATTAGTGGGGTCGTTCCGTCAGGCGCGCGCGCATTCACGTTCGCTCCAGCCTGCAGTAGCACGCCGATCGAGGCGGTGTTGTCGAATTGACTCAACGCTGCATCGAGCATCGCTCGATCAAGCTCTTTTCTCGTAAAGCGGTGCGATCGTAGAACCTCCTGAGTTCCTGAGCTGTCGCCCAAGACCACTGCTTCTAGCAGCGGCGTAGTCCGACCCGATGGACTCAGCATTGGATCGTTTTGTGGAAGCCACGCACTTGCGTAAATTTGGGCCACGGTCGAGACCCGATGGAAGGGAAACAGCTGCGGATCGACTCGTCCAGCGATCTTCGCTGTTGCTATTTTGCCCAGAACAATCTTGTCGAGCTCCGCTTGCAAGCCGCTCTCAGCTATAGCGTCCAGGGTAGCCTTGTCGGAAATCTGCGAGTTGGGCCCATCGAACTGGCTGAAGTATAGACGCCTGACGACACGGATGTCCTCCGCCTTTCCTTTCTCGTACGCTGCCTGTACTTGTATTAACGCGCGCTTCAAGCCCTGTGCACGCATCGCTGCCATATACGGTTGGTCGACGCCATCCCCATGCTGAGTGTCAAGGTTTTCGCGGAGAATACTACACGTTGGAAGCTCACCGAAGAGTTGCTGTGACTCCCGCTGCTGGGGATATCCAGTCGAACTCAAAATTATGACCAGCGATACATAAGCGAGTTGGCGCATATTGGTAATGAATCGTCCAAATCCGCGTATCACACGTAAAATCAACAGAGGAGGCGGATGGCTCGGATCGAAATTTGTTGACAAGGTGATCCTCAAAAGAATATCACTGCGCTAAGTCTCGCGAAAGTATCGAGACACGCAGGGTGCCCCAGGTTCGCTTTTTGAACCTGGGTCTTGGAGTTGACTCTCCTTCCTTTCGGGGTTGATCCAGGCGCCACCCGTAGGCACGCCGCCAGCACTTAGGAGGTATCCGTGTTCCGCACACTCGCATGCATCGCAGTCTTCTGCTCGTACTTGGTCCTCTCTTTCCCGAAAGCCCCTGCGCCCGATTATGAAAACCTCAACGCCGTCTTATGGATGGAAACTTCCGTCGAATATCGAGCCAGCGCTACACAAACCTATCGCGCCGCTCAAGCGGCTCTTCTCGACGCACTCAAGGACCATCATTGGACCGCCGCCTTGGAACAGAATGCCGGCTTCGAGAACCTGCCTCCCGCCGTCATCCTCGATTTAGACGAAACCGTGCTCGACAATTTCGCCTACCAGGCGCGCTTGGTCGGGTCGCTCGACGATAAGGACGGGGGTTATACGCCGGACTCCTGGATGAAATGGGTGAACGAGCGGCGCGCTGGTCTCATCCCCGGCGCCATGGACTTCTTGCAGTTCGCTCACGCCAACGGCGTTGCGCCTCTGTACATCACGAATCGCACTTGCGACCCCGCCAACAACGACGATCCCACCGTCACCAACCTGCGCGCGCTCCATCTTCCGACCGAGCCGATCGCCGAGCGTCTCTTCTGCGCACAACCGGAAAAAGGTTCCGACAAAACCGAGCGCCGCAAGCTGTGCGCCTCCAAATATCGCATCCTCCTGATTTTTGGCGATCAACTCGGCGACTTTTTGCAGATTCCCGCGGATGCGGCCAATCTCGAAGGTCGCGACAAGCTTTTTGCCGCGCATCAATCTCTCTGGGGCGAGCGGTGGTTCCAACTGCCAAATCCTATGTACGGTTCTTGGGTAAACGCCCTCGGGCGCACAATCGACGAAAAGCTTCCGAAGCTACGCAAGTAATTCCGTTTTGTCCGCAGCCTCGCGCAATTTATTCGCGGCTAGTACAACAAAACCGCCACGCGGAACCGCGTGAATCCCTGCGAGTTCCCCACCTCGCACGCACCCACCGCCGCCGCCCGATACCGCCCGCTCTGAATCTTCTGCTCCAGGTCTGCTGGCAGCCGGCTCAAGTCGCCTGTTTCATAGCGAATCACCAGCGCCGGTCGCGTTCCGGACCAGCCGCGGTCTGCCTCGCACGTCTTTCGCGCGTCTTCAGTCGTCCCGATCGCGGTTGCTGCATTTCCATTCGATCCTCCAAGGATCGGCGTGGCCGCGCCCGATGCAGACGCAGTCGGGCCCGCCGCGTTAAAGTTCGATCGGCTCGCCACCGGCTGGATGCTCTCCGCGCCGCCGCCATTCGATCCGCCGACAGCCAGCGCACCGAACGCGCCTGCGCCGAGATTGGCGACCTGCAGACCGCGCGCCGCCAGCGCCGCGCCCACGAGCCTCTCTTGCTCCGTAAAGCTCAAGCTGGCGACGGACTGCGAGAAATCCTCCACAGCAAACAGCATCCCCGCCGCGCCGCCTCCGAATCCCGCTCCTGGCGCGCTCGCGCCGCCGCGCGATGCTGTGCCAACCACAGCGATGCCGATCGCGGTTAATTCCGGGTCGAGCAGGTTCGCGCGATGCGGCGGCGAATGCATCCAGCTCGAATGAATCTGGTCGGCCGACGGGCCTTCGGCGACATTCTCGGCTATCTCAGTGAAGCGCGCGCCGGCAACTCGTGCGCGATCCTGCAGCGGAGGCTCTCCCGGAAACTGGTGCGACAAGGCATTTCGCT
>JBEKWY010000153.1:0-11865 GCA_049512575.1 Candidatus Acidiferrum sp. | reverse complement strand
GCAGGAAGTTCTCGCCGGAATTCATGAATCGATTGGATAAGTTGGTGGTGTTCCATCCATTGAAGCGCGAGCAATTGGAAGAAGTTCTCGACATCGAACTGGGTCAAGTGCAGCGGCGTGTGCTGGAGACCGCGAAGGGGCAATTTCTGTTTCGCGTGACTCCTCCGGGGCGTGATTTTCTGCTGCAGGAAGGCACCGACCAACGATACGGGGCGCGGCACCTGAAAAGGGCGATCGAGCGGCACGTTGTCTATCCGCTGGCGAATTTGCTGGCAACCGAGCAACTGCACCTGGGCGACTTGGTGCGGATCGATTGGGACGGCGAGCACAAGCGGCTTACGTTCGTGCGTGAAGGAGAAGGCGCCCTGGTCCAGACGGAACCGGAGCCGGCCGACACGAAGGCCGCGGCGGCGGAAATCAAGGATGGCCGGAGCGCTGATGCTCCCACGGAAGCGTTGGCGGAGACCAAGAAATCGCGGGCTGCATTACCCGCGGCGGCGCCTGGGACTGCGCCGCAGGCGCGCAAGAAGCCGGAGCGGTCCAACTCTTAAGATCCCTGACCAGAGAAGGTTGGTTCCTGGCCGGAATCGATCACAAGAAATTCCATGGCCGCGTTTTGGATTCGCCAAGTGGACTTAGCCTGAGCCTCGTCTAAGCCCCGTGCCCCTCAAAGAGGGCGGCTACAAGTTTCCGCTACAAGTGTCCACCCAAAGCAGATCCTTTCTGAAACGCTTATAATCGGGATTGTCGATGAGCACCGAGCCACAACGTGCGTTGTGCGGCCTTGAATGGGCCCATCCGCTTATTCGGGATTGGTTCGTCGCGCGCTTCGCCACGCCCACGGAACCCCAGGAGCAGGGCTGGCCGGCGATTCTCGACGGCCGGGCTACGTTGATCTCCGCTCCGACCGGTTCGGGAAAGACGTTGGCGGCGTTTCTGGTTTGCATTGACGCTCTGGTGCGAAAAGCCCTTCGAGGAGAGCTGCAGGACTGCACGGAAGTTCTTTATGTCTCGCCGCTGAAAGCCCTTGGCAACGACATTCAGAAAAATCTGGAACAACCGCTGGGCGAAATCCTGCAGCTTGCAGGAGAGCGCGGCATGTTGATGCCGGAAATCCGCACGGCGGTGCGGACCGGGGACACTCTTGCGCACGAGCGGCGGGCGATGCTGGTGCGGCCGCCGCATATTCTGGTGACTACGCCGGAGTCGCTTTACATCCTGTTGACTGCGGCGAAGAGTCGCGAAGTGTTGAAAACGGTCGAGACGGTGATCGTCGATGAAATCCATGCGATTGCCGACGACAAGCGAGGGGCGCACCTGGCGTTGTCGCTGGAGCGCTTGGAACATTTGACTGGGAAGCCCTTGGCGCGGATTGGATTGTCGGCGACGCAGAAGCCGATTGAGTTGGTGGCGGAGTTTTTGACGGGAGGAAGCCGCCCGGGCCCGATTGTGGTGAATGTCGGGCACCGGCGCGAACTGGATCTGGCGGTGGAGGTACCGGGCAGCGAGCTTGGACCGGTGGCCTCGAACGAGATGTGGGGGGAGATCTACGATCGCATCGCCGCGCTGGCACAAGAGCATCGGTCGACGCTGATTTTCGTGAACACGCGGCGATTGGCGGAGCGTGTGGCGCACCACTTGGGCGAGCGCCTTGGAGCCGATAAAGTGGCGGCGCACCATGGGAGCTTGTCGCGCAAGTTGAGGCTGACGGCGGAAAACAAGCTAAAGGAAGGAAAGATACAGGCGCTGGTGGCGACGGCCTCGTTGGAATTGGGAATTGATATCGGCAGCGTCGATCTGGTTTGCCAAATTGGGTCGACACGATCGATTTCGGTGGGCTTGCAGCGTATTGGACGCGCCGGACACTGGCGAGGCGCGATTCCAAAAGGCCGGATTTTCGCGACAACGCGCGATGAATTGGTGGAATGCGCGGCGCTGGTGCGGGCCGTCCGCAGCGGCGAACTGGATCGGCTGGCGATTCCGGACGCGCCGATGGACATTCTCGCGCAACAGATTGTGGCCATGTGTGCCGCCGAGGATTGGAACGAACAGGAATTGTTTGACGTGATTCGGAAGGCGTATCCCTATCGGGAATTGCCGCGCGTGGAGTTCGACAAGATTGTGGAGATGTTGTCGGAAGGCATCGCGGCGCGGCGTGGGCGCTATGGAGCGTACTTACATCGCGACCGCGTGAACGGGATTTTGCGGCCGCGTCGCGGTGCCCGGCTGGCGGCGATCACCAGCGGCGGAGCGATTCCGGAGAATGCGCTTTACACGGTCATTGCGCAACCGGAAGGCACCGTGGTTGGCACGATCCACGAGGATTTCGCGGTGGAGAGTCTGGCTGGTGATGTTTTTCTGCTGGGGAATACTTCTTGGCGTGTGCGGCGGGTGCAAAACTCTGGCAGCGTGCTGGTGGAGGACGCGCAAGGGGCCGCGCCCAGCGTCCCGTTCTGGCTGGGTGAGGCTCCGGCGCGGACGGCGGAGCTTTCTGAGGAAGTGGCGAACCTGCGGCAGACGGTGAGCTTGCTGGTCGAAGGCGTGGCGGTGGGTGCGAACCGGGAGAGTTCGCCGGAGGTCGCCGCTGCGGTGCAATGGTTGAAGGCGGAGTGCAGCCTTGATGATCCCGGCGCGGAACAGATTGTGGAGTACATCATCGCCGGGCGTGCGGTGCTGCGGGCGGTGCCCACGCAGACAACGATTGTTGCCGAGCGATTCTTCGATGAGGGCGGCGGAATGCAGTTGGTCATTCACGCGCCGTTCGGCGGGCGGATCAACAAGGCCTGGGGATTGGCGCTGCGGAAGCGGTTTTGCCGGTCGTTCAATTTCGAGTTGCAAGCGGCGGCGACCGACAATGGATTGAATATTTCCTTGGCCGAGCAGCACAGTTTTCCTTTGGGCGACGTTTTTCACTTCTTGCACCCGAATTCGGTGCGGCAGGTTTTGGAGCAGGCGGTGCTGGATTCGCCGCTGTTCACAACGCGCTGGCGGTGGGACGCCGGCCGCGCGCTGGCTCTGTTGCGCTTTCAAGGCGGGAAGAAGGTGGCGGCGCCAATTCAACGCATGCGGGCTGATGATTTGCTGGCATCGGTTTTTCCGGAAGCGCAGGCTTGCCAAGAGAATATCGTTGGCGAGATCAAGATTCCAGACCATCCACTGATCGGTGAGGTGATGAAGGATGTGCTCACCGAGGCGATGGACATCGAGGGGCTTGAGCGCGTGCTTCGCGATATCGGCGACGGGAGTATTCAGTGCGTGGCAGTGGACACACCGGTGCCGTCGCAGTTTTCGCACGAGACTCTGAACGCGAATCCGTATGCGTATCTGGATGATGCACCGCTCGAGGAACGGCGGGCTCGCGCGGTGGAGATGCGGCGCATGCTGCCCGAGGCGGTGTTGTCGGAGGTGGGGCGGCTGGATCCTGCTGCGATTGCGGAAGTTTGTGCCGATGCGTGGCCCGACATTCGCGACGCGGAAGAATTGCACGATGCGCTGCTGAGTTTGGTTGCGCTGCCGGCGGAATCGACCGGTGGATTCTGGCCGAGTGGAAGGCTTGCAGCGAAACTGCAGGAGTCGGTCCCGGCTTGGAACGAGTATTTCGAACGTCTCATCGTCGAGCGGCGCGCGGGACGAGCGGCGGCGGCGGACAAGACCTATTGGGTGGCCGCCGAACGGGTGAAAGCGTTCCAGCGGATTTTTCCTGTGGCGCAATTTGAAGCGCGTTTGCCGGATCTGGAATGCGCCCCGAAATCGCAGGAAGAGGTGGTGCTGGATTTGGCCACGGGCTGGATGCTCCATTCCGGGCCGGTAACGGTCACGGAGTTGGGGGGCGTGCTCGGGCTGTGTGCCGCAGACGCGGAGAAGGCGATGCTGCGTCTGGAGGCGAGCGGCGCGGTGCTGCGCGGGCAGTTCACCGATGCGAGTTCGGGCGAAACGGAATGGTGCGATCGGAGGCTGCTCGCGAGGATTCACCGTTTGACGCTGGGCACGCTGCGGAAACAAGTCGAGTCGGTCACGGCGGCGCAATTCATGCGGTGGCTGTTGCGATGGCAGCATGTTGGATCCAGTAGTCAGGTCTTGGGCGAGCGGGGAACGCTGGAGATTTTGCAGCAGATGCAGGGCTTCGAGGCGCCGGCGAACTCCTGGGAGCGGCAGATTCTAGCGCGACGCATAGCCGATTATGACCCGAAGGTGCTGGATCAGCTTTGCCTTACGGGGGCGGTGGGTTGGGGCAGGGTATCGCCGCATCCAGCGACACTGGAAACGGTTTCGCCGGAACGTCGGCGGGTGGTTCCGACCAGCGTCGCGCCGATCACATTTTTCGTGCGCGAGGATGCGGATTGGATGATCCCGCATCGGGAAACCGGCGATGAGGAGATGCGAGGGCTTAGCCCGGACGCCAGGGCGGTGATGCAGTTTTTGCGGCAGCGGGGGGCATCGTTTTTCGCGGACATCGTGCGCGGCACCGGAAAACTAAAGGCTGAGGTCGAGACGGCGCTCTGGGAGCTCGTCGCTGGCGGCTTGTTGACGGCGGACGGCTTCGACAACTTGCGCGCCCTAATCGACCCGAAACGGCGTTCCGGGCATGGAAATGGGCGAAGTGCGCGGCCGCGTCACAGTGCCGGGAGGTGGTCACTGCTCTACGCCGGAGAGCCAGTCGAGCGCGCGCGAGCGCTAGAAGCCACATGCTGGATGCTGTTGCGGCGCTACGGGATCGTATTTCGCGAGGTCTTGAGCCGCGAAACCATCCTGCCGAAGTGGCGCGAGGTGCTGATCACATTGAGACGCCTGGAAGATAGAGGCGAGGTGCGGGGTGGAAGATTCGTCAGCGGTTTCTTAGGGGAACAGTTCGCGCTACCGGTGGCGGTGGAATCGCTGCGAGCGCAACGAAACGTCCCAGCGAATGGCGAGATCGTCAGCGTATCGGCGGCCGACCCGCTCAATCTGGTGGGGATTGTCGTGCCCGGCGAGCGAGTCCCAGCAAACTCCGGACGCGTGGTGGTGTTTCGCGATGGCATCGCCGTGCCACCGAGCGAGCGACCCGGCGTCGTGATGATGGCAGTCGGATAAACCCGCCTAAGAATTATCTAAAGTAGCACTTTAAACCCCGCGTTTCGTTGTGGCGCAATTCCGCCGCTTTTTGTCGTTTGCGGACTGACACAAACTGTTTCGCATCTCTCACTTTGCGCCTGGATGGAACAGTGTCTCACTCATTGAGACTGTTTCCAGAACTGCAACTCACGCATGTTATTGAGTTTATTGCGCTTCGGGGACCTGCCGAGTTGTGGAAAAGAATGGCACTTCCCATGCACTAACCCAGCCTCGCGGGTTCCTGAGACACGCGGGTTCGGGGAGAGCAAACATGAGAGCCGCCGTTCGACAACAGCTGGATCCCACCATCCGTAGCACCGAAACACGGGATTTCCACGGCTCGCTGCGCGCGAAGATCGTAGGCCAGGAAGAAGGTGTGCAGGCGCTGGTGGACATGTATCAGGTGTTCTGCGCGGGGCTGAACTCGCCGGGCCGCCCGGTGGGGAATTTGTTGTTTCTGGGTCCGACTGGTTCTGGCAAGACGCGGATCGTCGAGGCAGCGGCAGAGATCCTGTTCGGGGATGCCCGCGCCATCATCAAAGTGGATTGCGCGGAATTTCAGCACTCTCACGAAATTGCGAAGTTGATCGGCTCACCTCCAGGCTATTTGGGACACCGGGAAACTCATCCGCTGATCACCCAGGAAGAACTGGCGAAGAGCCATACCGACAAATTGAAGCTTTCCTTTTTGCTGTTTGACGAGATCGAGAAGGCCTCCGATGCGCTCTGGCAATTGCTGCTGGGCATGTTGGACAAAGCGACGCTGACTTTGGGCGATAACCGCCGCGTGGATCTGTCGCAGACGGTGATTTTCTTGACGTCGAACCTGGGCGGCGGAGAAATCGCGGAATTGATCAATGGAGGCATGGGCTTCGTGCAGCCGAAGGATAAGTCGGCTGTCGGCTTGGACGATAAGGTCCAGCGCACCGCCATCGAAGCGGCGCGGCGTAAATTTTCCCCGGAGTTCATGAATCGGTTGGACAAGGTCGTGGTATTCCATCCGCTGAAGCGCGAGCAATTGGAAGAAGTTCTGGAAATCGAACTGGGCCAGGTGCAGCAGCGTGTTCTGGAAACGGCCAAGGGCCAATTCCTGTTTCGCGTAACCATACCGGGCAAAGAGTTTCTTTTGCAGGAAGGCACGGACCAGCGCTACGGCGCTCGGCACCTGAAGCGCTCGATCGAGCGGCATGTGGTGTATCCGTTGGCCAACCTGCTGGCCACCGAACAAGTTCACCTCGGCGACTTGGTCTGCATCGACTGGGACAAGAGCCAGGACCGTTTGACCTTCATTCGCGAAGGCGAAAATCTGGCGATGCCGGTCCGCCGGCTGGAACCTGCGATAGCGCCGCCACGGCCTGCGCCAGCGCGCAACGGAAAAACCGTGGAAACCCCGACAGCAACGCCTGCGCCGGAAGCCACGCCCCGTTTGGCTCGATAAAGTCTGGCTCGCTCGGTTTTGTTTACTTCTCTCTCTGGTTCCGCCCGGGTGGACTTTCACCCGGGCTTTTTTCTTTTGCGAATGAGCCGTAACGGCAAAGTGCCATCTTTTGTCCGAAACGAAAAGTATGACGTCGGCGTCAGTTTTTCGTCTCGACAAGCACCTGAGGTGGGACCGCAAGAGACCCCTGGTGTATCTCCGCCGCCCGTTCCAGGGCGCCCTGGATGCTGGCACAAATGTTCTCGGTGCCAACGTGGCGTTCGAATTCCGCTTGCTTCATCAGCTGCGCCGGTTGTTCTCTCGCTCCACAAAGCAGCAGTGACCTGCCTGAAGCGTGAACTTGGTCGGCAAGGTCGCGGATAGCGCCCAGTCCCGTGGCATCCACCGCAGTCATATTGCGAAGCCGCAAGACGATGATCGGCGGGAGTGTCGGCAGGTCGTCCAGGATTTCGGAGAATTTGTCGGTAGCGCCGAACAGGAACGGTCCGTGAACGCGGAATACGGTTACGTAGTCGGGAATGTCCTTGCCCTGCAGGATGTGCACGCGGCTATCTTCCACGTAGTCGCGGGTGACACGCTTGACGGTGGTCGTACGAGAGACCTTACGAATAAATGTCAATGCCGCCAGCACCATGCCAATTTCGACGGCGAACGTCAGGTCGGCTACGACGGTGAGGGTCAGCGTTAGCACCCACACCGCAATATCCGCCGTGGTGAGCTTCAAAATTTCGGGTATCTCGTGCCACTCGCCCATGTTGTAGGCGACCATGATCAGGATGGCAGCCAAGGCGGCAAGCGGCACATTTTTCACCAATGGCGCCGCGAATAGTACGATTCCCAGCAAGGTCAGAGCGTGAATCATTCCCGCGACCGGGGTTTTGGCTCCAGCGCGTACGTTTGTCGCCGTGCGCGCAATCGCTCCGGTGGCCGGCAGGCCTCCGAAAAGGGGCGAGACGATGTTGGCGATACCCTGCGCCATCAGCTCGACGTTCGGATTGTGTTTGTCCTTGCTCATGCGGTCGGAAACCACCGCGGACATCAGTGATTCAATCGCGCCGAGCATCGCGACGGTAAACGCGGGCGAAAGCAATTGGCGGAAGACATTGTAGTGCAGTTTCGGAATAGCGAATGCCGGCAATCCGCTGGGAATTCCACCGAATCGCGTGCCAATCGTCTCAACCGGCAAGTGCAATAACGTCACTGCGAGGGTCGCACCAAACGTAACTACGATCGCCCCAGGTACGCGCTTGGCATACTTCAAGCAGAGAATCATGATCGCCAGCGATGCGAGAGAAAGCGCTGTCGACGTCGGAGAAATCGTATGCCAAGACTGCCCGTAGGCGCCCATGCGGTGAAAAAAGTCTCCCGGCACGGTGGCCATTCGCAGTCCGAAGAGGTCCCGAATCTGCGTGCTGGCGATCAGAATGGCGATTCCGTTGGTGAACCCGATGATTACCGGGCGAGGAAAATACTTAACAGCGGAGCCCATTCCTGTCGCCCCGAGGATCAAAAGCAGTACACCCGCCATCATCGTGCAGGTGAACAAACCCTCGATTCCGTACTTGGCGATGATCCCGGAGACGACCACGACGAACGCACCCGTTGGGCCGCCAATTTGGGTTTTCGAGCCGCCCAGCGCGGAGATCAAGAAGCCCGTCACGATGGCGCAATAAATTCCGGCTTGCGGCGTGACCCCGGAGGCGATGGCAAAAGCCATTGCCAGCGGCAAAGCCACAAGGCCTACGGTGATGCCCGCAATCAAATCACTAACGAATTTGCGGCGATCGTAATCGCGCAACAAGAGAACGGATTTAGGCATCCATGCGGCTAGCGCGGGAGTCATGCAAGCAAAACGAGAGGTCTCTCCAGCCTGAGTTTAGCAGATAGGGATGAGGTCCTCTGTAAATGGTGGGCGAGACTGTGCTGTGAAGCAAATCCTGAACGCTTCAGGCAGTCGGAGTCACCGGGGTCGGTTCGCGATGCTTGGCGTCCGCGACATCGTGCTTCTTTTCCGCCGAGGTCTTTTCGGGGCGCGAAGGATCCCAGCGCAGGATTGGATTCCGCGCCGCGCCGACCTCATCGAGACGTCGCACCCGCGTAGTATGAGGCGCGGTCTTGACGATTTCTGGCGTCGCTGCGGCTTCTTCGGCGATCGAGCGCATCGCGTCAATGAAAAGATCGCACTCTTCTTTGGATTCGGATTCGGTCGGCTCGATCATCAAGGCACCCGGCACGATCAGCGGAAACGCCGTCGTGTAGGGGTGGAAGCCGTAGTCGATCAGCCGCTTCGCGATGTCCATGGTGTTCACGCCGTTCTTTTTCTGGATCGCATCGCTGAAAACCACTTCGTGCATGGAGGGCAGGGAATAGGGCAGTTCGTAAACGCCTTCTAGGTGCTTGCGAATATAGTTTGCGTTGAGCACCGCATCTTCGGTTGCCTGGCGAATGCCGGGCCCGTAAGCGAGGATGTAAGCGAGAGCGCGCACTAGCACCCCGAAATTTCCAGAGAATGCTTTCACTTTTCCAATTGAATTCGGGCGAACGGGCTCCAGCACCAGCCGCCCACCCTCTTTTTCGACAAGGATCGGCACTGGCCGAAAAGGTTCGAGAATCTTCTTCATCGCCACGGGGCCGGCGCCCGGGCCTCCGCCACCGTGGGGAGTCGAAAACGTCTTGTGCAGATTCAGGTGCATCACATCCACGCCAAGGTCACCTGGCCGCGCCACGCCTGCGAGCGCATTCATGTTGGCGCCATCCATGTAAAGCAATGCGCCCTTCGCGTGCAGGATCTCGGCGATCTCGGGAATGCGCTCTTCAAAGATGCCCAGTGTCGATGGATTGGTGATCATCAGCGCTGCGACTTCTTCGGTGACGAGTTCGCGAAGTTTCTCAACATCGATCTGCCCGTGCGACTCGGACTTGATGTTCTCCACTTGATAGCCGGCGATCACCGCGGTTGCCGGATTTGTCCCGTGCGCCGAGTCCGGGATTAAAACCTTCTTTCGCGCGTTGCCCTGTTTTTCGAGATACGCGCGAATGAGCAGTAATCCAGTCAGTTCGCCTTGCGCTCCCGCGGCGGGCTGCAGGGTAATCGCATCCATGCCGGTGATTTCCAATAGGCATTTTTCCAGGAGTCGCAGGATTTTCAGGCAGCCCTGCGAAAGTTCTTGCGGCTGCAAAGGATGTTCCGTGGCGATCCCATCGAGGCGCGCCACAAATTCGTTCACCCGTGGGTTGTACTTCATCGTACAGGATCCCAGCGGGTACATGCCTAGATCGATCGCGAAATTCCACGTCGAGAGGCGCGTGAAATGGCGCAGCACTTCAATCTCGCTGACTTCCGGAAACCCCTCGACGCCTTCGCGGCGATGACTCGAGCCCAACGCCTTCGCCGCGTCCACTGTCGGAACATCCAGGGGAGGAAGCTCAAACGCGCGCTTGCCGGGCGAGGACTTCTCGAAGATCAGGCCCTCGTTCTGGCTGGTGTGGCGGGATGCTTTTTTGATCTTTCTGTTCACCTGGGTTTCCTGAAAACTATGCCTTTCTGTTGCGAACCGCACCCTCAAGGCATGCGGTTTGCAAGCGGCGAGGAGTTGGCACCTACGGCAGAGGTTGATCCAACCCGCGCCGGACTGCCGCCGCAAGTTTTTCGATTTCGGCGCGCGTGGTTGTTTCAGTCACGCACACCAGCGCGTTCTTGGTTAGCTCCGGATACGACGGGCCGAGCGGCAGTGGTCCAACGATTTTTTCCTTCAGCAGTTCGTGATTGACGATGCGGGCCGATCTCGGCAGCTCGATCGTGAACTCGTTGAAAAAAGGCGCCGCAAACCTGCGCTTCACTCCGGGAATCTTGGTCAGCTCAGCCAGCGCGAACTGCGCCTTCGAAAAATTCTGGTGCGCCATCTCGCGCAGTCCTTCCTTGCCAAGCAGGGTTAGATGCACGGTTGCCGCCAAGGCGCAAAGCGCCTGGTTAGTGCATATGTTTGAAGTAGCCTTCTCGCGCCGGATGTGCTGTTCACGCGTAGCGAGCGTCAGCACGAATCCGCGGCGTCCTTCGGTATCAATGGTTTGTCCCGCGAGCCGCCCTGGCATCTGCCGCACAAATTTATCTCGCGAGGCCAGCACTCCGACAAACGGCCCGCCGTAACTGGGAGCCAATCCAAAACTCTGGCCTTCCATCGCAACGATGTCAGCTTCCACCGGAGGGCGCACTAACCCCAATGAAACGCCCTCGGTAATGGAAACCGCGAGCAGCCCGCCCGATGCATGCACGACGTCGGCCAACACGGCGACCGGTTCGATCGCACCGAAGAAATTAGGCGACTGCACGACAACGGTTGCGACATCGTCCTTGATCGCCGATTGCAACGCCCTCTGGTCGAGCGTGCCGTCGACAGCGTACGGGATCTCTTCGACGCGAAGCCCCGAATTTTTCGCGTACGTCTTCAGCACCTCGCGATACTCCGGATGTAACGAGCGCGCCACCAGCACGCGAGCGCGGCCGGTGATGCGTTCCGCCATGAGCACAGCTTCGGTGGTAGCCGTCGAGCCATCCCACATCGAGGCGTTGGCCACCTGTTGCCCCGTCAACTGGCACATCAGCGTCTGAAACTCGAAGATCGCCTGCAGCGTGCCTTGGGAAATCTCTGCTTGGTACGGCGTGTAAGACGTGAGGAACTCGCCGCGCTGGATAATGGCGTCGGTCACCACCGAGCGCAGGTGATTGTAGACGCCTGCTCCGAGAAAGCTCGTGTATCCGAACGAATTTTCCGTCGCCCGTTCTTTGAAATACTGAATCACTTCTGCTTCGGAAAAAGGTCCCGGCAACTTCAACGCCTCGCGCAGCCGGTAGCGCCCCGGAATACTGGAGAAAAGATCGTCGATCGACTTGGCCCCGATAGCGGCAAGCATCTCCTCGCGTTCCGTTGGGCTCTTGGGGAGATACCGCATTAGGCCGATGCTTCCTTGCCCTTGTCAGCTTCGGCGATGAATGCCTCATATGCCGCGGCATCCATCAACCCGTTTAGCTCCGCGGGATTCGCGAGCTTGATCTTGACCAGCCATGCCGCCCCATGCGGATCGGTGTTGATTTTTTCCGGCGTATTCTGGAGTTCGCCGTTGACCTCAGTCACCTCGCCCGACACCGGGGAGTAAATTTCACTGACCGCCTTGACGGACTCGACAGTTCCGAAGGACTTCCCAGACTCCACCTTCGCTCCAACTTTCGGCAATTCTGCGAATACCACGTCGCCTAGTTCGTGTTGCGCGTAGTCCGTAATTCCGATCGTCGCTACGTTACCGTTGACATCGGCCCATTCGTGTTGTTTCGTGTAGCG
>JBEKWY010000152.1:0-11870 GCA_049512575.1 Candidatus Acidiferrum sp. | reverse complement strand
TCGTTTTTCGTGACCTGGTCTTGCAGGTTCAGCTCGGCGTCGTCCTTCGCTTCGATCTCAGGGGAACGATACACGGGCTCCAGAGCGTGCCTTTGTCGGGCACACCTGGTGCGCTGGCTGAGTCGCGCAATCCGAATGGCTTTGCCACTTGCGGGGCGTAAAGGGCCAGAAATGTGTTGGTTATCAGCCGGACGAGCGAAGGAATCTTTCTTATATTGGGGAGCAAGCAATTGACGCAGTTTTCTATGAAAACAAGTTTACCATAAGATGCTGATGCTGTCAAGGGTAGAATTTACCCAACTTCGAGACTAGCGAGGGGCTTCTCAGAAGCTCCTCGGGGGCTGATGAAGTCGGTAGCCGGTGCCTTGCTGGGCGGCGGTTCAGCTGACTGGCTGCATGGTGGAGATGAGTTCGGGGATGTTGATGCGGATCAGGGTGCCGTCACCCGGGCGGCTTTCGATCTCTAAACGGAAGTCGGTTCCGTAGAGCACGCGCAGGCGCTCGCGCACGTTGCTCAAGCCGATGCCCTCGACGTAGACGTGCGGCATCTTCTCTTCCGAAATGCCGACGCCGTTGTCTTCGATCTCGATGTGTAGCCGGCCGTCGCGGTTGGTGGAGCGCAGCTGGATGCGGCCGCCTTCGAGTTTCGACGCCAAACCGTGCTTCAGGCAATTTTCGACGATAGGCTGGAGCAACATGCTGGGAACGAAGGCCTCGAGGGCGTCGTCTTCGATCTGCCGGGAGAACTCGAGATTGTCGCGGCCGAAGCGAGCGACTTCAATGTCCAGGTAGTCGTCAATAAATTCCAGTTCTTCCTTCAACGGGACAAAGGTCTCGTGCTTGCGCAGCAGCCGCCGCAAAATATTGCTCAATTTCAGGACGACTCCGCGGGCCATGTCGGGATCGAAGCGAATCAACGACGACACGGTATTGAGCGTATTAAAGAGAAAGTGAGGATTGATCTGGCTGGACAGCGCGTCCATGCGCGCCTTGAGCAGCAACTGCTGGTGGCGCTCCAGATTCATCTCGATGCGCGTGTTGTTCCAAATCTTCAGCGGCGCCGCTACCGACATCACGGTGGCCAGCACGGAGAGCATCAGCCACCAGTTCCAGTGTGGATCGATGGCGAACAGCCACTTCGGAGTCGTCGCCAGAACCAACGCCACACGTCCGAGTTCCAGGCCGACGCAGGCCAGCAGCGGCAGCAGTTCCCAGGACATTTTGGCCTGGCGCACGAGACGCAGCAGGTCCCGCGGAATATTCAGAAACGTAAACGGGCCAAAATTCCACAGATCTTCTTTGTTGGGAATCACCTGGCGCATCAATCCGCCAAGCAATCCCGCGGTAGCCGCTGCCGGCATGCTCAGCCATTCATGGCCCATCAGCGCGGGAATGGTGATGATCGCGCCACCGATAGGCCCGACCACGCGGCCACCGAGCAAGCCCATCAGAAACGCGCCTTCCACGGAGAGGTCCGCGAACCGGTACGGAAATCCGACCATGCGCAGCGCGACGCCGACGATCAGTGGCGGCGTCATGAACAACATCAACTTGAGCTTCTGATCGGGGTCGCGCTCTTCGGTGAAAAGCACGCGGCGAAACGTATTCCAGCGCGCCAACAACGCGGCGAACGACGCCGCCACGCCCACCTTGAGCAAGAGCGTGAACAGCAAAGCGGAAATGGACGTATCCTTCATCGCGTCGCGGCGGCCATACCGCAAGCAACGGGAAATGCTTGCGTCCATCAGGCGGCCATCTCGCTAACGCTAGCCAATCCTCTCCTGGTTGTAAAGCGTCGCAGAGATGTAAAGCCCAGGTAAAATGTGCACCGAAACGGGGCCAGCAACATCGAATGGTGGATAGCGTGGGCTATAGTTCAAGATCATGGCACTCCTGTTAAACTCGTTGTCTCCGATGAGCGCAATTACGCAACGCAGAACGCTATCCAAGAATGGACGAGCTGCTGCCCGCAGCGTGGCGCACGCCGAGCTTCCGACGCGTTACGGCCAGTTCACGATTTACGGTTTTGAAGGCCGCGGCCCGCAGGAAGAGGCGGTAGCGCTGGTGCGCGGTAAGCTCAATGGAAAGACCGCGCCGCTGGTGCGCGTGCACTCGCAGTGCCTCACCGGCGACGTGCTTGCTTCGCTGCGCTGCGATTGCCGCGCGCAACTGGAATTGTCGCTGAAAAAAATCGGGCAGGCGTCGTCGGGCGTTCTGCTCTACCTTCCGCAGGAAGGCCGGGGCATCGGCCTGATGAACAAGCTGCGGGCGTACGAACTGCAGGACGGCGGAATGGACACAGTCGAAGCCAATCAGGAGCTGGGATTTGCGGCCGACGCGCGCGATTACGATTTCTCGGCGCAGATTCTGAAGCAGCTGGGGGCGAAGAAAATCCGGCTGCTCTCGAACAATCCGGAGAAAGTGCGCCAGCTCGAAAAAGCCGGCATTCGCGTGGTGGAGCGAGTTCCCTGCCAGCCGCGCGTATCGAAAACGTCGCGTTCCTACCTGCAAACCAAGAAGAAAAAGATGGGCCATATCCTCGAAGGCCTCTGACCTAACGCGGCGTTCTCTTCTCGATTTTCTCGATGTACCATTGCCGGCGGGACCTGATCCGCGCCCGAAGCTGCGTTTGCCGCAAGCGAGACCAACGCCGGCCGGCTATGGAAATTCTTCTTCACGGAGGCCCTGTGGAATACCCTTGCGCCGATACCGATAGTGTAGAAACAAAGACCGCACTGGTGGTCGATTCGGGGTGCGAGATCGATGAGCTGCTCAGGAGCGTCTTGAAGGGGGAAGGCTGGAGCATCCAGCAGATCGCTGCCAATCAGGATGTTCTTTCTTTTGCCAAGGAAAACCCCGCCGACCTGATCATCACCAGCAGAAAAACCCGCGGCCGCGAAGATATCGAGCTTCTTCACAAGATCCGACGCGTTCGCCCTCACGTCCGCTTAATTATCCTGGTGGATGAATGGACGCCTGGCGACGTCATCGCGGCCATGCGCGAAGGCGCTTTCAGTTATTTTTCGGCCCCGTTCGACCCTGCCGCTCTGGTGGACATGGTGCGCGCGGCCATGGCGGCGCCTTGTTGGGACGACGGGATCGAAATCCTTTCGGCGACACCCACATGGATTCGACTGACAGCCAGGTGCGATGTCGCTACAGCGGACCGCCTGGTCCAATTCCTGCACGGCGTCAAAGACCCAAGCATCCCCGAAGCGGACTTGCAGGACGTGATCGCCGCGTTCCGGGAAATTCTCCTGAATGCCATCGAGCACGGCGCGCATTTTGATCCCAGCCAGCACGTGGAGATTTCGTTCATTCACTCGCGGCGGGCGATTACCTGCCGCGTTAAGGATCCGGGCCAAGGCTTTTCGCTGGAGGAGATTCGTCACGCCGCCAAAGACACCTCGCCCGAGGATCTCTTTCGCCACGTAGCGGTGCGGGAGGACCAGGGCTTACGACCGGGCGGCTTCGGGGTGTTGATGGCGAAGAAGCTGGTCGATGAGGTCATTTACGGCGAACAAGGAAACGACGTGGTGCTGATCAAATATCTGGATCGGGCAGCATCGCGGGTAGCCTAGTTTCTCCGATCGCCATGCGGATCGGGCGACCAGCTTGTTGACGAGGTTTATCCGCCGCCGACGAATTGCACGATCTCGTAGTGGTCACCGGGTTGGACTTGGGTCTCGGTCCATTTCTGGCGCGGCAGGATTTCCAGATTTCGTTCGATGGCGACGCGCCCACCGTCCAAACCAAGCTCGCGCAGCAGATCGATCACCGTGGCCCCAGGCTTGGTGCCCCGCGTTTCTCCGTTTACAGATATCGTCGCTTCCATGCAGTTCATCCTACCGGCGATTTTGGTTTTGCGCGCAGCTGAAATCGCAACTGACCGTGGGCGTCGCCGGAAAAAGCCTCGATCACCAGAGCGGCATCTTCATGGGCCAGGCGCGGCATATCGAATTCCAGATGAGCATGGCCATCCGCACCGGCTACGGTGCCTACCTCGGTGGATTCGGTCGTACCAGCGACCCGCGCTGTAATGCGCGCGCCGCCGGCGGGAGCCCCGCCATCCTTGTAACGCGCGACGAGATATAGCGTAGCGTGTTTCCCCGTGAGCCAGGTGCGTGGATTCAGCATCTCCACGGCGATGACTTTTGCCGGGGCGGCCGCTGGCGTCACTGGCGGCACAGTGGGCGACGCCGTGCTGGCGATAGGCCGGGCGGGCGGCATGGGCGGCGCAGCAACGACCAACACGCCACTACGAAGCTCTTCCAGCACGGTGCGATGCTGATCGTCCAAGCGGATCTTCAGCGCCTGCTCGCGATCCGCGTCCAGCGGCAGCAAATCCTGATACCTCGTGGTTCGCCGGTGCAGCACGCGCCCGCGGCAATGCACCGTGGTATCCAGCACGGCGGTCGCGATCCCGCGATCCTCCGTCTGCACGTGGAATACGGTTCCGTCCACGGTAACGTTCGTGTTGTGACCAAAAAGCATGCCGGAACGCGCCTCGACCGTTTCCTGCGGGATCGCCGCCCGCAGAATATTTGTTCGCCACATTTGACCCAGCGGCGCTTGACTCGTTATTATAGCGCGACGCCCATGAGTGAATCAGGTCTACATGCTTACGCTCCGCTTCTCATACACCTCATCATCGCGCTGGCGCTGGCCAGCGCTTTGACGGCGGCTTCCGTCCTGGTGGGCTGGAAACGTCCGAACCGCGCCAAGCAACAGGCCTACGAATGTGGCGTGGAGCCCGTCGGCGACGCGCGAGAGCCCTTCTCCGTAAAATTTTATCTCGTCGCGATGGTCTTTATTTTATTCGATGTCGAAGCGATCTTCTTGTACCCTTGGGCCTATATTTACCGAGATATGTTCAAGATTTCACACAGCTTTGGAGTCTACGGCTTCGTGGAGATGCTCATCTACATCGCCATCCTCCTGGTCGGATACATCTATCTGTGGAAAAAAGGCGCGTTCGACTGGCATCACTAGTCGGCGCAAAGCGGGGTTTCGGAGCCAGTGACGGAAAGCGACAGTCAGAATACTAATGTTGTAGTCGCCGGGTTGCGCTCGTGGAGCGCCAACGCGATCGAGGAAGTAATCGAATTCCGCGGCGAGACGACGGTCGTTGTCGCCCGAAAGAACCTGCGAAGCGTCGCTGAGCGTTGTCGCGACGATCACGGCCTGCGCTTCAACCTGCTTACCGACGCCACCTGCCTTGATCGTTTCCCGATGGAACCTCGCTACGAGTTGCAATATCACCTGGTGTCCATCCCGCTGCGCCAGAAAGTCCGTATCCGAGTGCGCCTTTTCGGCAACGACCCGGTCGTCGATTCCATGGTTCCCGTCTGGCCCGGCGCGAATTGGCTGGAGCGCGAAATTTTCGATCTGTTCGGCATTCAGTTCACGGGACACCCGGATCTCCGCCGGATTCTTCTTCCCGATGATTGGGAAGGCTATCCGCTGCGCAAGGATTTTCCGGTCGAAGGCTACCGCGACATTCCGGCCATCGCGACGCGCTACACGAAGGGGCGCCCATGAGCACGACAGGAATTTCTTTGGGCAGCAGCACGGTCGAAACCGCTACCGGGCGGGCCAGAACGATGGTCCTCAACATGGGGCCGCAGCACCCCTCCACCCACGGAGTGCTGCGCATCGTGTTGGAACTAGACGGTGAAACCGTTCTCAAAGCCGTTCCTGATTTAGGCTATCTGCACACCGGCATCGAAAAATCGTGCGAGGACAAGACCTATTCCCAGGCCATCACGCTGACCGACCGGATGGATTACCTGAATCCGCTGGGCAATAACCTGTGCTACTGCCTCGCGGTCGAAAAACTTCTCGGCCTGGAAGTACCCAAGCGCGCTCAATACTTTCGCATTCTGATGGTGGAGCTGCAGCGGATTTCCTCGCACCTGGTATGGCTGGGCACTCACGCAATCGACATGGGCGCGATGTCGGTTTTCTTGTACTGCTTCCGGGAGCGCGAAGAAATCCTGAAAATTTTCGAGTTCGTCGCCGGGCAGCGCATGATGACCAGCTACATCCGCATCGGCGGGCTGGCGCTGGAGCCGCCGACGGGCTGGGTCGAACGCGTCGAAAAGTTTTTGAAGATGATGCCGAGCCGCATCGACGAATACGAACAGCTATTGACCGGGAACCGCATCTGGCTTGGCCGCCTGAAAGGCGTGGGCGTGATTACTCCCGAAGATGCCGTCGCTTACAGCATGACGGGTCCCACGCTGCGTGCCGCGGGGGTCGCCTACGACAATCGCAAAGTTTTCCCGTATTCGAGCTATGAAGACTTCGAGTTCGACGTGCCCACGCGAACGGAATCCGACTGCTTCGCGCGCTATATCGTTCGCGTCGCGGAAATGCGCGAAAGCCTGAAGATTATCCGCCAGGTGATCGACAAAATCCCCGCCGAAGGCCCGATTCGCACCGAAGCTCCGGGAATCATTCCTCCGGGCCGCGAAAAAATGAAGACGGAGATGGAAGCGCTCATCTATCACTTCAAGATTTTCACGGAAGGGTTTGCTCCACCGCCGGGCGAGGCGTTCGCGACCGTGGAATCGCCGCGCGGCGAGCTGGGTTGCTTTATCGCCAGCGATGGCTCGCCGAAGCCGCTGCGCTGCCATTTTCGCTCGCCTTCGTTCATTAATTTGCAGGCGCTGCCGAAACTGATGGAGGGGCAACTGATTTCCGACGTGATTGCCTGCATCGGAACGATCGATATCGTGCTGGGAGACGTCGACCGGTGACCAGAATTTCACGAAGGTGTCATCCTGAGCGGAGCGAAGGATCTCAATCGCTGGCACTTGCGACCACCTTTAACGCCGGGATCCTTCGCCTGTCCCCGTCGGATAGTCTCGGGATGACAGCGTAGCCGAGCATGACGCTTTAGCGCGAGGAGCGCCGCCTGTAGTCGAGCACAGCGGTTCAGCACGAACACGAGGACCATGGAACTTTCGCCACAACTCGCCACACGCTTCGAGACGCTGCAAACCCGCTATCCCGTTAAGCGCAGCGCGCTGATCCCCATGCTGATGTACGCGCAGGACGAGTACGGCTACCTCAGCGACGAGATGATCGCGGAAATCGCGCGTCGCCTCGAACTTCACACCGTTCAGGTGGAAGAAACTTTGGCGTACTATTCGATGCTCCACCGCAAGCCCATGGGCAAGCACCATGTGCAAATCTGCACCAACGTGGCTTGCATGCTGCGCGGCGGCACCGAACTCCTCGAGGCCGCGAAAAAGCGTCTGGAGATCGGCCACAAAGAGGTCACCGCCGATGGCGTGTTCTCTCTTGAAGAAGTCGAATGCATCGGCGCCTGCACCGGCGCGCCTGCGCTGCAAGTGAACTACGATTTCTTTGAGAACGTAAACCCGCTGAAATTCGATCGCCTCATCGAGGATCTCGACGCCGGCCGCAAGACCACGCCCGAGCCGGTGACCGCCGGCGCTCTGCACCCCCGCGATCCCGCCGAAACACCGGTTATCAGCCGCCGCTTTGGCATCAAGGACTCGCACAAGATCGACGTCTATCTGCAACACGACGGCTACAAAGCGCTGGAAAAAGCGCTGCGTGAAATGACGCCGGAAACGATCATCGACGAAGTCAAGAAATCAAGTCTACGCGGCCGTGGCGGCGCGGGCTTTCCCACCGGGATGAAGTGGTCCTTCGTTCCCAAAGATTCGCCGAAACCGAAGTACGTGATCTGCAACGCCGATGAGTCCGAACCCGGCACCTGCAAAGATCGCCCGCTGATGGAGATGGACCCGCACCAGATGATCGAGGGCATCACCATTGCCGGACGCGCGATCGGCGCGCACATGGGCTTCATCTACATTCGCGGCGAGTATCGCTACGTGCTGGATATCGTGCAGACAGCGCTCGACGAATCCTATGCGCGCAATTACCTCGGCAAAAATATTCTGGGTTCCGGGTTCGACTTCGATCTCGTCGTCCACACCGGAGCCGGCGCTTATGAATGCGGCGAAGAATCTGCCCTGATGGAATCGCTCGAAGGTAAGCGCGGTTACCCGCGCATCAAGCCTCCCTTCCCTGCCGTGGTCGGACTGTACGGCTGCCCCACCATCATTAATAACGTTGAGACCCTCAGCACCGTTCCGGCGATCCTGCTCGAAGGCGGCGAAAAATACGCCAGCCGCGGCACTCCGAAAAATGGCGGCACGCGCATGCTCTGCGTCGCGGGCCACGTCAACAAACCGGGTATCTACGAAGTGCCTCTCGGGATGAACATGAAAAAGTTCATCTACGAAGTGGCCGGCGGTATTCCCGGCGGCAAGAGACTGAAAGCCGTAATTCCCGGCGGAAGTTCCTGCCCCCTCATGAAGGCCGACGAAATCGACGTCCCCATGGACTACGACTCCGTGGCCAAAGCCGGCTCGATGCTCGGCTCGGGCGGCATGGTGGTGATGGACGAAGATACCTGCATGGTGGACATGGCGCGACGCATCATGCATTTCTACGCGCACGAGTCCTGCGGCTGGTGTATTCCTTGCCGTGAGGGCACAAGCTGGCTTCGGAAAATGCTCGACCGCTTCCACGCGGGCTATGGCCGGCCGGAAGACATCGACCTGGTCGGCGACCTGGCGAGAAATATGTTGGGCCGCACGTTCTGCCCGCTCGGCGACGCCGCCGCGCTGCCGACCATCAGCATCGTGGCCAAGTGGCGCAAAGAATTTGAAGATCATTTGGGTGGACGCTGCCCTTTTAAATCCGCCGAAGCCCTAGTCGGCTCGCGGTAGGCCCGAGCCGGTTAGGCCAAGGCCCGAATAGATCGAACAACGATGACAGACCAAAAGCTGGTTACGCTGAAGATCAACGACCGCGACGTGCAAGTTCCGCCGGGAACCCTGGTGATTGAAGCCACGCGCCGCATTGGCACCGAAGTGCCCTCGTTCTGTTATTACCCGGGGCTTGCGTTACAAGCCGCTTGCCGCATGTGCCTGGTCGAAGTGGAAAAAATGCCGAAGCTGCAGACCGCTTGCACGCTGGTCGCGACCGAAGGCATGGTGGTGAAAACCAACAGCGACCAGGTCCGCCAGGCCCGCAAGTACATGCTTGAGTTCTTGCTGACCAATCACCCGCTGGACTGCCCGGTCTGCGACAAGGGCGGCGAGTGCGAACTGCAAGACATGGTCTTCCGCTACGGCGCGGATACCAGCCGCTTCGTCGAGGAAAAAATTCACCGCCCCGAAGAAAAATGGTCGGACCTCGTCTATTACGACGCCCCGCGTTGCATCCTCTGCTTCCGCTGCGTCCGCGTCTGTGACGAAGGCATGGACGTAAAAGCTCTTGGCGTCGGCATGCGTGGCGCAAACAGCGTCATCATTCCCAACCGCGAAGATCACCTCGAGTGCGAAGAGTGCGGCATGTGCATCGACATTTGCCCGGTCGGCGCGCTCACCAGCGGCACCTATCGCTACAAAACGCGCCCCTGGGAAATGCAGTACGTCTCCACTGTCTGCACGCACTGCTCAAACGGTTGCAAAACCACGCTCAGCGTCCGCAATCACGAAATCCTGCGCTCCAACAATCGCGATCTCTCCGGCATCAACGGCGATTTCCTCTGCGTGAAGGGCCGTTTCGGTTTCGATTTCACCAAGCATCCAGATCGCATCAAGCAGCCGCTGGTTCGCAAAGGTGACAAACTCTATCCCGTTTCGTGGGAAGAGGCTTCCGAGACCGCTGCCGCCAAGTTGAAGCAGATTCTCGACGCCAACGGCCCCGATTCGATCGGCTTCATCGGGTCCAATCGCACCTCCAACGAAGAAAATTATTTGCTCCAGCGCCTTGCTCGGGCCACGTTTGGCACCAACAACATCGATCACCATCGCACCATTGATTATTCGGGCCTGATCACCGCGCTCGGCGAGCGTGCCGCCGATTCGCAGCTAACCATGGAGCAACTCTACAAATCGCCGGCCGTCCTGCTGATCGGCAACGACCCGACCAACCAGAACCCATTCGTCGCCTGGCAAATCCGCACCGGCATCCGGCACCATCAATCGAAACTCTTCATCTTGAATGGGCGTGAAATCAAGCTGCACCGCCAGGCCACGCAGTTCGTAAAGGTCGCTGAAGGCGAAGAGCTCGCGGCCATTCGTTGGATGGGTCGCGAAGAGGGCCGCCTCGCTCCCGAGCTGGTCGAAAAGCTCGTGCAGCTCAAGGCCGCGCTTGAAGAAGAGGCCGAAGTCGCCATCGTTTTTGGCGCGGAAATCTCCGGCGCCGCAATTGCGGAACTCGTCGCGTTCGGCTCAAAACTTCCCGGAAAAGTTCGCTACATGGCGCTCGGCGATTACGCCAATTCCCGCGGCGCAGCGGACATGGGTGTTCTGCCCGATCGTTTGCCCGGTTACGCCTACGTCGACAACGCCGATGCCCGGGAGACTTTCGACAGACTTTGGGGCGGCGTAATTCCCTCGAAGCCCGGCCTCACCACGCCGCAAATGGTCGAAGCCGCACAATCTGGAAAACTCAAGGCCCTCTACGTCGTCGGTGCAAACCCGCTGACGCACTTCGGTACCCTGGGTTTCGGACGCGGCAATTTGAACTTGCTGATCGTTCACGAGTTGTTCCCGACCGACACCTCGCGTCCCGCTGACATCGTTTTCCCGGCCGCCTCCGCCTACGAAAAAGACGGCACCGTCACCAATACGTCGGGCCAGATTCAGCTCCTGCGCAAAGCCGCCGAAGTGATGGGCGCCCGCAGCGATTTCGATCTGCTGCGCATCCTCTCTCACCAGCTCGCGAAAGTCGGCTTGGGCAAAGCGTTCCATTACAAATCGCCCAGCGCCGTCTTCGACGAAATTCGCAAAGCCGTGCGAGGTTACGACGTGCAGCCCGCGGGCCTGCTTACCGGCGGCGCCGAATCCACGCACGTCCACGTCGCCCGGAACGGCCATGCGCCTTACGACGTCCCAGCCGGCCTGATTCGCTCCGCGCACGACACCCTTTTCACCAGCGGCACCCTGGGCCGTTTCTGCACCATGATGGATTCCCTTTCGGAGGCCGACGCCAAGCCGTGACCGACTTCCTAGCCCAGCACGCCGACATCCTGATCACGCTCGTCAAAATTGCGTTGCTGCTCTTCATCGTGCTGACCGTCAATGCCTACCTCACCTGGTTCGAGCGCAAGGTTGTAGCGCACATGCAATCGCGATGGGGCCCGCACCGCGTCGGCCCGCACGGTTTGCTGCAGCCGCTCGCTGACGGCGCGAAGTTTTTGCTGAAGGAAGATCCGACGCCCGCCGGCGTCGACAAGTTCACCTATTTTCTCGCGCCGATCATGGCGTTAGCACTCGCGCTGACGTCAATCGCCATCATTCCTTTCGGCCCCGACCCCATCCGCGTCCTCGGCCACGACATCTATCTCGGCATCGTCGATCTCAACATCGGCATCCTCGCGCTCTTCGCCATCACCGCGCTCAGCGTCTACGGCGTCGCCCTCGCGGGCTGGTCCTCCAACAGCAAATATCCGCTGCTCGGCGGCCTGCGTAGCTCCGCGCAAATGGTCAGTTATGAGTTGGCACTAACAATGTCTGTGGTGGGCGTACTTTTGATGGCAGGCAGCTTCAGCCTTCGCGACATCATCAACGCCCAGGCGATTCATCCCGAGCGCGGCATTATCGGCTGGAACATTTTTCCGCAGATTCTCGGCTTCCTCTGTTTCTTCATCGCCGCCATCGCGGAAACCAATCGCGTGCCCTTCGATCTCCCTGAAGCCGAATCCGAACTCGTCGCCGGCTTTCACACCGAGTACGCCAGCTTCAAGTTCGCGATGTTTTTCATCGCCGAATACACCAGCATGATCACCGTATCCTGCCTCTGCGCGATCATGT
>JBEKWY010000151.1:0-17434 GCA_049512575.1 Candidatus Acidiferrum sp. | reverse complement strand
CAAGGACGTAGGTAGCGAGGGAACAGCATGATACAAAATCACGAACAAACTATTTTACTGGTCAGCGACGACGCAGCGCTCTGCGCGGCGGCGCGGCTCGAGCTGGAAGGCCGGAAAGAAGGGCGACGCGTCGCGGCGGTAAGCACGGTGGAAGCCGCGCATCGCATCATCGCCGACGCGGCACCCGCGGTCATTCTGCTCGAGGAGACATCGGTAGCGGCGGAGTCGCGGGAGCACCCGGGACAGGGCGCGCGACTGGAATCGGCAGCATCCGCGCTGTCGGCCTACGCACCAGTGGTGATTATCGGCCGAGCGAGCCACGAGGGCGAACTGGCGGCATTGGTCACCGCTGGCTTCGCGGACTTTGTGGCGCGATCGGGCGGGTGCTTGCCCGTGGCCCTGGGCCTGGTGGAACAGCGACTGCTGCAGGCGCAAAAATTGTCGGCCGTCCCGGCCCCGCCAGCGGTGCTCGAAGGCGAGACGAACGAGGCTTTTGGCGAGGTGCTGCGGCATGAGCTGAACAATCCTCTGACCGGAATCCTTGGCAACGCCGAACTGCTGCTCGCGGAGGTCCGCCGGAAGAATGACGGTCAGCTCCCCAATGGCGGACAGCAGCGGCTGGAGACGATCGCGGCGCTGGCAGTGCGTTTGCGCGAAACGGTGCGCCGGCTGAGTCAGGACTGGGAAACGCACAACCGCATACCGCAGAGAGCCGCGCAACCGCGCATTGCGCACTGACGGTCCTGGCTGGGTACGGCCGCAAAAGCTCCAAGGGTTTCTGGCGCTGCATCCTTGCCAAGTCCTGCCGCCGCTACGAAGAAAACAAAACTGACTCGCGCTGAAACATTTTGACCGCGAGGAAGAGCGCGGCGCCGGCGTAGAGGCAGGTGGAGAAAAAGATCAGCGCAATGTAGTTCCAGTGGTACGTGCCGGTGACCAGTTCTTTGCAGAGCAGGCTCACATTCAGAATCGGAACCAGCGCAAGCTTCGACGTCAGCTCGATGCCGGGCAATACCGCGGCGATGGCCGGCACGATCACGACAAAGGTCATCGGCGTGAGGTAGCTCTGCGCTTCCTTGAACGTCTTGGCGAACAGAGAAATGGTCATCAGCACGGCGGAGAACAACACCGCCACCGGCAGCGCCATAACGAACACCGCGACGACCGTTTTTGGATGCATGGTCAGCATAGGAAAACCTTCGCCCATGCTTTGGTCTCTGGCGAACCGCGACAGAATGGCGAACGAGCCTCCCATGGAAATGACCGAGAGCGTAGCGGTGGCGAGCGACGCCGTCAGCACGACCAGAAATTTTCCGAAGACGAGGTGGGTGCGCTCGATCGGGCTGGATAGAATCGTCTCCATCGTGCCGCGTTCTTTTTCGCCCGCGGTCAGGTCCATCGCGGGATACATCGCGCCGGTCATGCACATCAGAATGACCAGGTAGGTGATCAAGCCACCGTAGGACTCGCCGGCAACCTTTTCATCCGAAACGACGTTCTGCTGATCGATATCGAACGGCTTCATCAGGCTTTCGGGAAGATTTTCGGACGCCAGGCGGCCTCGCACCATCGCGTCGCGATATTCGGTGAAGAGCTTTTCGATGCGATTCGCGCCGAGCATTGATTTCAAGTCGTCCCTAAAAATATAAATCTTCACGTCGGGATGGTCGCCGCGCGCGATGCCGGCCTGAAAGCCGGGAGGAATGTCGACGGCGGCTCGAATCTTCTTGTCGGAGATGAGATCGATGTAGTCGGCCGAACGCCGCACCACCCGGAGATTCCTGGCTTCCCGAAGATCTTTCACGACGTCCGGGGAGTCTTCGCCGCCGAGGATCATGATTTTCGAGGGCTCTCGTGAAGCTTCGCCCGCGATCTCCACGAAGGCATAACCGATTCCGAAGGTGAGAATCGGAAAGAGAAAGAGCGGGATCAAGATCGACGAGACCAGCGTGCGGCGATCCCGCAGAGCTTCGGTCAGCTCCTTACGATAGACGATGCCAATATTGCGCAGCGACATTCTAGTGGTCCTCAGAGGCAACATAGTGGGGCGCGACCACTTTGACGAAGATTTCCTCGAGATCCTGTTCGCCGTATTTTTCGCGAAGTTGCTGGAGCGAGCCTTCCGCCAGGAGCTTTCCGTTCTGGATGATGCCGATCACGTCGCAAAGCTTTTCGACTTCGCTCATGATATGCGTCGAGAAGATCACGGTCTTGCCCAGGTCTCGGCATTCTCGGATGAAGGCGGTGATGGTGCGCGCGGTCATGATGTCCAGCCCCAGGGTCGGCTCGTCGAAGATCATCACCGCCGGATCATGCACCAGCGTGCGCGCGATGGAAGTCTTTTGCTTCATTCCGGTGGAGAGCTTGTCGCAGCGCCGGTCGCGAAAGCCGTTCATGTCCAGCCGATCGAATATTTTATCGACACGCGTTTTCAGAATTGCATCATCCAGCCCGTTCAAGCGCCCGAAGTACTGCACGAGTTCTCTGGCGGTCAGGCGGGGATAGAGAGCGGTAGCGGTGGAAAGAAAGCCGACGTCGGCGCGAACCTTTTCGGGGTGCTCCACGATGTCGTGACCGCACACGATGGCGGTGCCGCCGGTGGGCTCGAGGATAGTGGCCAGCATGCGCAACGTGGTGGTCTTGCCAGCCCCATTCGCGCCCAGCAGTCCGTAAATTTGCCCCGGCAAGCAGCGAAAACTGACACCATCCACCGCGCGAATCTCCCCGCGTTTCTTGTCTCGAAAATATTTCGACAGGTCACGGACTTCGATCATCGAAGGGCCTTCACTCGCGCCAGAGGCACGCACTTTCCCAGGTGACAAACGGCTGCACTTAAAATGTTACTGGAAAACGTCGATACCGTGTGATGGCAAAGCCGATGGCAGGTTCCAAGCGGCAAGCCGATCGAAGAAATAGCAGAGAACCGCCGGGGCCGCTTGTGACGGCAAAGGCGCTGCCCCTCCGGCGCAACGATGGCGGCGGCCTCCCACCGCGAACCTTCGTACTAGCCAGGTAACATGCACGCGCGAAGCCGCTTAGCCGCTGCGGGTATCCCAAAGCACGCCCGCGGCATCCATGTATCAGGGACGCGAATCGCGCACAACGTTGCTAGGGAAAGCTGCGGCCCTGTTGCTACAATCGACCTCTTTGAGGCCCGCCGGACGGCGGGCCAGCAAGCCACGCATCTGGGACGAATTGCCACGCAGCGCGAGTGTGCTCGTGCGTTGCTGCGCGAAGGGCACGAAGCAACAAACAACGACAAATGGATCGCCGACTACGAAACCGGATACTGATCTTCCTGCTGGCTGCGGCCGTGCTGGCGCTCATACTGATTAAGGTGAGCGGCCGCCAGCCGGTGGCGAAGATTTCCGCCGTTACGCCGATTCGCGAAAACATCATTGCTTCGATCTCCAGCAACGGGAAGGTTGAGCCTATCTCGCCCTTCGTCATGCGCGCGCAGCTGGACACGTTCGTCGAGAAAATTCGCGTTTCCGAGGGGCAAGCCGTCAAAAAAGGGCAGCTTCTGCTCGAGCTGAACGTGAAGGACGCCGAGGCGCAACTGGCCCAGGCGCGCTCGAAATTGCTTCAGGCGCAAAATGATTTAAGAGTAGCGCAGAGTGGAGGAAGGCCGGATGCGGCGGCGCAGGCGGCAGGGGCCCTCGCCACCGCGATAGCGCAACGCGACCGGTTGCAGCGCAGCCACGACGCATTGGTCAGGTTGATCGCCGAGCACGCCGCCACCAAAGATGAACTTGCCGCCAACGACTTGGAATTGACCAAGGCCCAGGCCGATGTCACGCGGCTGACCGCCGCGAAGCAGGAGTTCGACCGCGGTGTTAATTTGGACGCGAATCAAGCGCCGCTGCTGGTGCAGCAGGCACAAAGCGAAGTCGCAGCGCTGGAAGAGAAAGTGCGCAACGGACATATCGCCGCGCCGTCCGCCGGCACGCTGTACTCCTTGCCCGTGAAGGCCGGCGACTACGTGAGAGTCGGCGATTTGCTCGCGGAAATGGCCGACTTGCGCCAGGTCCGCGTGCGCGCCTTTATTGACGAGCCCGAACTCGGGGCCCTTGAGCCCAACGAGCCCGTGAAAATTACCTGGGATGCATTGCCAAATCGTGTCTGGCAGGGGAAAACGGAAACGATTCCCAAGCAAGTGGTGGCGCGAGGGGCGCGCAGTGTCGGCGAGCTGCTCTGTACCGTGAACAACGACAAGCTGGAGCTGCTTCCGAACATAAACGTCAACGTTCGCATCAATTCCAAGGAGCGGGACAACGTGCTGGCGGTGCCGCGCGGCGCTGTGGAGGCCGAGGGGAATCGCTACTTCGTCTATGTCGTCAAGCGTGGGGAATTCGAGAAAACCAAACTTGAAAAGCGCGAGATCCACGTGGGCATCGCCGATTCCACCAACTACGAAGTCACCAGCGGCCTGCAGCAAGGCGAAATGGTTGCGTTGCCGGGTGACTTCGATTTGAAGGATGGCATGGTGGTAAAGATCATGAACACCGACGCGAGTGCCGTGCGGGGCCGGCCGGATGCCAACTAAGACAGTGGGATCGGCGCTGCTGGCATTGTTACTTTTGTGCGCCAGCACGACGCGCGGAATTTCCGCGACGACCAGCTCGCGGCAGGACGAGGGATTGGACGCTGGCCGGCAGGCATACGAGGTCAGCGATTATTCCCGTGCCGCGCGCATTTTGCTGGAAGCGGCATCGAAAAACCCGCAAGACGCGGAGATCTATCTGCTGCTGGCGAAGACGTACAACGAAATGCAACAGCACGACGCCGCGATCGCCAACGCCGAAAAAGCGGTCGCGCTCGACCCGCAAAATTCCGTCTATCACGAATGGCTCGGCCGGGCCTACGGCGGCAAAGCCGAGCACGCTGGAATGTTTTCCGGCCTCTCGCTGGCAAAGAAAACCCGCAAGGAATTCGAGACCGCCGTGCGGCTCGACGAACGAAATTTTTCCGCCGCGCAAGCGCTGGTGGAGTACGACTGCAGCGCTCCGGGAATCGCGGGTGGCGGCGAAGATAAGGCCCGGCCGGAGATCGCCAGGATCGCGGCGCTCGACGTAGCGGAAGGCCATTACGCCGCCGGAAATTGCCGGCGCCAGAAGAAGGACTTCGCCGCGGCCGACGCTGAATTCGCCAAATCGCTGGAGAATCATCCGAAGTCTGCGAACCTGATCTACGATATCGGCGATTACGCCATGAAGCGTGGCCAGCCCGAGCGCCTCGTTGCGGCGGCAAATGAAGGCGAAAAGGTTGCGACCGCGGATCCGCGCGGAAAGTTTTACCGCGCCGTGGCTTTGGTGCTGACGAAGGATTCCGGTGGTGACGCCGAATCGCTGTTGCGCGAATATTTAAAGGCCGCGCCGGTGCGAAATGGCTACCCGCGTCCCTGGGACGCGCATGATTGGCTGGGACGCCTGTATGAAAATCAGGGCAAGACGCAGGCCGCCATCGGTGAGTATGAAGTCGCTCTTAAGATGGAGCCGAAAGACAAGAGCGCCAATGAAGCGCTGAAACGGCTAAAGAAGGCGTGATGCCCCGCACCGAATCGGAATTGCCGGATGCCGCAGTGAAACCAGAGCATGTCTCCCAGAGAGTGACTCGGCAGGTCCTGCCATGATGGCCGTTCGAGAGACTCTATCGGTAGCCATCGACGCACTGCGTTCCAACAAAGTCCGCGCCATGCTGACATCGTTGGGCGTGATCATCGGAAGCGCCTCCATCGTGCTCGTCGTCAGCATCGCGCTCACCAGCCAGAAGTTCGTGATCGGGCAGATTGAAGCCATCGGCTCGAATCTTGTATGGGTCGAGCTGATCAACGCGGGCAGCAAGGGCCAGCCACTGAGTTACGAACTCACGGTCGCTGACATGAACGCAGTAAAGGCCACCGTGCCCGGCGTAACCGAAGTTGCCGGCACGCGCGAGCTGCCTATGTCGGTCGTTGTCGGTGGGCGCGAGCGGCCCGTCAATCTGATCGGAGTAACCGACGGCTACCAGGCGATCCGCAAGCTCATCATGATTCGCGGGCGATATTTCGATGCGGCCGACATGGAGAACCGCAGCAAGGTCTGCTTGATCACCAAGCAAGTGTCGGATCGTGTGTTCGGTTTCGACAATCCCATTGGCGGAACGATTCGCATGGGCGAACTCACCTTCACCGTAATCGGTGTCTTTCGCGAGCGCGTGGCCACCTTCGGCTTGTCGGAAATCAAGGATGAGTCGGTGATCATTCCCCTGACTCTGATGAAGTACTACACCGGCGTTGATGTGCTTCGCGTTTTATATGCGCAGGCGGACGGCGCGGACGACGTACCCGCCGTCGAACGCCAGATCGCCCGGGTTCTGCACAGCCGGCATCCAGCCGCGGCAGAGTACGACGTGCAAACCCTTACCGCCATTCTCAGCGCGGCGAAAAATATCTCTCTGGCGCTGACCATCGTGCTCCTGCTGATTGCCTTCATCGCGCTGCTCATCAGCGGCATCGGAATCATGAACATCATGCTGGTCACCGTGAAAGAGCGCACGCGAGAGATCGGCATTCGCAAAGCCATCGGCGCCGCGCATCGCGAGATCATGTATCAATTCCTGTTCGAGGCGTTTTTGATCAGCGGCGGCGGCGCCATTATCGGGATTTTGATCGGGCTCGCTATTCCGGTCGCCGTTCAACCGTGGCTTCCCGGAAATTTGCGGGTTCCGGTATCGACGACCAGCGTGCTGGCCGCCTTCATTGTGTCCTGCTCGACCGGTTTGCTCTTCGGGTACCTGCCGGCGAACCAGGCGGCAAGAATGCAGCCGATTGAATCGTTACGCTACGAGTAAGCTCGAACCCGCAACAACGATAGCGAGGTGCGCATGAGAAAAAACCTCTGCAGTCGCGAGAGAATGAGAATGCTTCGCCGCGGCCTGATGATGGCTCTTTCGTTGGCTGTGACCAGTGCCACCTTTCGTGCGCAAGAGCCGCCGTCTTCGCAGGAGTCCAGCGCCAGCGCTGGCGCCCCTGTTGTTCTGACGCTGAAGCGGGCCATCGAACTCGCGCTACAGAACAGCAGGGACATCCAGGTAGCGAAACTTCAGGTCAGCCTCGCGGATCGTTCGGCGCAGGTCACCAGATCGCAGTTTCGGCCGAATCTTTACGCCGGGTCGGGCGCCGGATACACCTACGGAATTCCGGAAACACCCGGTGGCCAGGCGCCGGCGCTTTTCAGCGTGACCTACCAGGAACAGATCCTCAACGAACCATTGCGTGGGCAACAGAAAGAATTCCAGGAGCAGGCGAAGTCGCAGCGGATTCTTTTGGAGGACACGCGCAACAGCGTCATCGCCCGCACAGCAGCAGCGTATCTGGAACTGGGCATGGTCCGCCACTCGCTCGATCTGTTAAGAAAAGAGGGAGCTAGCGCTGACCGAATTCTGGAAGTCACCCAGCAGCGCGAGAAGGAGAATTATGAGTTGCCGGTGGAAGTGACGCGTTCGCAACTAACGAAAGCGCGCGTGGTTCAGCGAGTATTGCAACTCGAAGGACGCCAGGACGAACTGGAAGTGTTTCTCCGAAGCCAGACGGGTCTAGCGCAGGACACGCCGATCGAGGTCACGCCGGAAGATCTCCCGGGCGAAGCCGAGCAGGAAGGCGCGAACCTGGTCGCCATGGCGATGCAGAGCAATACTTCCTTGCTTGCCGACGAAGCGGATGTGCGCGCCAAGGAATTTCGCCTGATGGGAGAAAAGCACGGCTACTATCCCACGCTGCAGCTCGTCAGCGTGTACAGCGTGCTCGGCAAGTTCAACAACTACGATGAGTTTTTCAAAACCTTTCAGCGGAACAATTTCAACGCCGGCGTTCAGGTAAACCTCCCGATTTTTAGCGCGCAAACCAGGGCCAACATCGCGCTGGCCGAAGTGAATCTGCGTATCGCCCAAGCCAATCTCGCCAATAAGAAAACCGAAGTAACCGCAGCGGTGCGCCAGAAGACCAGGCACCTGCGCGAGCGCGATGCTGCCAAGGAAGTCGCGCGCCTCGAACTGCAACTCGCGCAGCAGGACGTTGCGGTGCTGCAATCTCAATTGGACGAAGGCAAGATCAATCTGCGCGAAGTCGAGCGCGCGCGGCTCGACGAAAACGAAAAATGGATGCTCTACCTCGACGCCAATTTTCAACGCCAGCAAGCCCAGCTCGATTTGCTGCAAACCGCCGGCCAGCTGGATAAGGTGTGGCAATAGAGTTGACTGATGATCCGTAACCAGTGGCTAGTAACCGGCGATGGCGGCCCGCCGTGGTTCACGCCCAATCATCAGTCACTAGTCACCAGTCACGCGCCCTTGACCTATGCAGATTGACCAAGAAACTCTCCAAGCCTTTCTAGTCGCAGTGAAAAAGCTGGACGCCGGATTCGCCGGCTTGCCCGAGCATGATTTGAAAGCGCCGGGCGCGAATCGGCTCGCAGAAGTCTTGAACGCCACGGCTGAGCGCCTCCACGACAATTACCCTTACTTTCATCCCCTCTACGCCGGGCAAATGCTGAAACCACCGCATCCCGTGGCTCGCCTCGCCTACGCTCTCGCCATGTGGATCAATCCCAACAATCACGCGCTCGATGGCGGGCGCGCCACATCCGCGATGGAAAAAGAAGCCGTCGCCGGAATTGCCGCGATGTTCGGGTGGACAAATTTCCTGGGACACCTCTGCGGCGGCGGCACCATGGCAAATCTGGAAGCGCTCTGGGTTGCGGGGCAGCTTCAGCCCGGAAAGAAGATTCTGGCCAGCGAGCAAGCACACTACACGCATCACCGTATCAGCAACGTCCTGCAGCTCGAGTTCGAGTCCGTGCCGGTGGATTCCCGCGCGCGCATGGACATCGACGCGCTCGCCAAGCGCGTGGCACGCGGCGACGTTGGCACAGTCGTCGCCACGATGGGCACCACCGCGACAGGTTCCGTCGATCCGCTGCCGGAAATACTCGCGCTGAGCGACCACCATGGTTTCCGGGTGCATGCCGACGCCGCCTACGGCGGATACTTCACGCTCGCGCAAAATCTCGCCGAGCACGCCACCGCGGCCTTCGCCCGAATCACCGAAGTCGATTCCATCGTGATCGACCCGCACAAGCACGGGCTGCAACCCTATGGCTGCGGCTGCGTCCTGTTTCGCGATCCAGCCGTCGGCCGCCTCTACAAACACGATTCGCCCTATACCTACTTCAGCTCCGCCGAACTCCACTTGGGCGAAATCAGCCTCGAGTGCTCGCGGCCAGGCGCCGCTGCCGCCGCACTGTGGGCCACGCAAAAACTCCTTCCTCTGCAACCGGGAGGGGAATTCGCCCAGGGCCTGGAACGCGGCAGGGCCGCAGCCCTCAAGCTATACCGGGAACTCCACGCGAGCGAAGCCTTCCTCCCGGCCTTCCCGCCCGAGCTGGACATCCTGATGTTCGCGCCACGCGCGTCCAGCGTCGAAGCGATTTCCGCGCTTTCTCGCAAAATTTTTGCCGAGGCCGCCGAATGCGGATTGCACTTGGCGCTCGCGGAATTGCCGGTCACTTTCTTCGAGAATTTGCACCCGGAGGTGAAGAGGGGCCGCGAGACCCTGACCTCCCTCAGGTCGGTCCTGATGAAGCCGGAGCATTTGGACTGGGTCGAGCGGATTTGGGAACTCCTTCAAAGGGCGGCGGCAAAATCCGCGACTACCTCTACCAGGCCTGTTTGAGCCTTCTTCGGCCCGGGTTCATCCCCTGCGTTTACCATGGCTAAGCGACGTGCAACTCCCACTTAATGCAGTATTTAACCGTTTGACCCCCAATACACCCCGTTCGCAGAAAGCCTTGGATGCATGCAACCAACTCCGGTAAACTATTATCTAGACTAAGGGGCTCAGGGCTCGCCTAATCGCATTGGTTCGCGGACATGGGTTTGTGGCGAAGAGCTGTGGCGCAAAACGGGAAAAGTCTTGCGCAGCTCATTTTTTCGGAAACACTGAGGGTGATGAATGCCGGATTTTATGAAGACTTTGTTGTTGAATCCGCCGAGTTTTGAAAACTTCGACGGCGGAGCAAGTTCGCGGTGGCCCGCGACCCGCGAGATTGAGTCCTACTGGTACCCGGTCTGGCTGACCTATCCCGCCGGAATGATTCCCGGCAGCCGCCTGATCGACGCTTCTCCCCACAAGGTCAGCTGGAAGCAGACCGTCGAAATCTGCAAAGACTACGAATTCCTGGTTTTGTTCACGTCCACGGTCGGCTTCAACAGCGACGTAAAACTCATCCGCAAGATCAAAGAAGTCAACCCGAGCATGAAGATTGCCTTCGTCGGGCCGCACGGGCACATCAAGCCGGACGAGACGCTGATGGCCAGCCAGGACATCGACTTCGTTACCCGCGGCGAATTCGATCATTCGGTGGTTGAGTATGCCAAGGGCAAGCCGCTCAGCGAGATCCTCGGCGTCAGCTACCGCCAGGACGGCAAAATTGTGCACACCGCGTCGCGGCCGCAGCTGCATACCGCGGAGCTCGACGCGCTCCCATTCGCCACCGACATCTACAAGCGCGACCTCAACATCGAAAACTACAACGTCCCGTTCCTGCTCAATCCTTTCGTCTCCTTCTACACCACTCGCGGCTGCCCCGCGATGTGCACCTTCTGCATGTGGCCGCAAACCATCTCGGGGCACGCGTGGCGCACCCGCTCGGTCGATAACGTGGTCCAGGAAGTTAAAAACACTCTCGAATATTTCCCGCAGCTCAAGGAAATCTTCTTCGACGACGACACCTTCAACATTCGCAAAGATCGGGCCATTGAGCTTAGCCAGAAGTTCAAGCCGCTGAAATTCCAGTGGTCCTGTACCGCCCGCTGCCACAGCAAGTACGAAGAATTGAAAGCCATGGCCGACGGCGGCGCCCGCCTCTTCATCGTCGGCTTCGAGTCCGGCGATCCACAGATCCTCAAGAACATCAAAAAGGGCGCCACCGTCGAAATGGCCCGCGAGTTCATGAAGAACTGCAAGAAAGTCGGCATCAAGGTCCATGGCGACTTCATCATCGGCCTCCCCGGTGAAACCAAGGAAACCATTCAGAAAACCATCGACTTCGCCAAGGAACTCGATTGCGAAACCATCCAGGTTTCTCTCGCCCACGCCATGCCCGGCACCGAACTCCATGAAACCATGGCCCAACAAGGCTTCCTCAAGGTCGAAGCCCTCGCCGATTCTGGCGGCCACCAGTTGCCGCACATCGAATACCCGCATCTACCCAAGGCCGAGATGATGCGCGGCGTAAATCAGTTCTACGACGAATATTATTTCCGCCCCAAGGTCGTATGGCGCATCGTCAAGGAAGCCCTATGGGATTCCCACGAGCGCAAGCGCCTGTACCACGAGGCCACCTCCTTCCTGAAACTCCGCTCCGAGCGGTGGAAGTGGGTCAACCAAGGCGGCGACATCGACAAACCCATGATCGCTGTTCCAGGCACATCGTCCGGCAACGACTGAAGCTCCGCGCCACCAACGAACCGGAAAGCCGCGCCTCGTTCCTGTAGGGGCGCAGCACTGCTGCGCCCCAGCTTGCCCGGGCCCCCACTCCGCCACCCGGCCCTGAGTCAAAAGAGACCTGTCATTCTGAGGGCATCCGGCAAGGATGCCCGAAGAAGCTCAACTGCTAAAACCTAGAGAAATGAACACTGAGCACGATCGTTCCTCACTTCTCAAACGCACCCGCGATGCCGCTACAACAACGGCCGAATCCCCAGTAAACTAACCCGATATCGGCGCCGTTCCGCTCTCGCTCTCCGGTCTCCAGCACGCCTTCCTGCTCACCGTCACCAGCGCAACCATCTGGATCGCCATCCTCTTCCTCATCGGCTTCACCGCCAGCTACATGATGCTAATGAGTTGGGCCGACTACAGTTACGTCATGCCCGCGGGCGCATTCGGCTACGCGCTCCTGACGTTCCTTGCGGTCGTGGTCCTGCATGAAACCGTTTCGCCCCGTCGCTGGATCGGCGTCGCGTTGATCTGCGTCGGCGTCTTGGTCGTCGGCCTCACGAAACCTCGTACCACCGAAGTCACTGTCCGGGCAGCCGCATGATTCGCAGCGCCCTGGCGTTTACCCTGTTCATCTTGTGCAGCACTGGTGGGGAAATCATCATTACGCATGCCATGAAGATCATTGGCGAGCCCGCGCGCTTGCGGCCACGCGAAGTGCTGGAATTTCTTGGCCGTGCCCTGCGAAACCCTTGGTTCTGGACCGGCCTGCCGCTGCTGGCGGCTTCCTTCTATCTCCTTCTCTTGCTGCTTTCTTGGGAACCGATCAGCCTCGTGATCCCTGCCTCCGCCCTGAACCCCTATGTTTTCGGCACCTTAGCCGCAAAATATTTCCTCGGAGAGCAAATCAGCCCAGGCCGTTGGGCCGGAGTAGCCCTGGTCTGCGCCGGCGTCGCCCTGGTAGCCCTAAGCTAACCCCAATATCTTCAGCTTCGACGGGTGAGCTAACCGTAGTGGCCGATCTTTAGATCGGTTCCGTCCAATGGCCGAAGCCCCAAAGAGTCTCTCGCCGAAAATATCCCTTGACATCCGGGTCCCTCTTTGATAAGATAACTGACATATAAAACCACGTCGAAGGCGCCGGACCCCGGCGTCTTTGTTCCAAAATCACCTAAACCCTTTCAACTTCTATTCACACGGGATCCACTTCGCCCAGCAAAGCGCGAGACAATCCCCCTTTAAGTAGAGCAGGCACACCGGTCTGTGTCCCGATGGAGCACATTCGAGCACAATTCGCCCGCAACCCAAACGAGCACCACCCGGCGTGCTCCGATATACGCTCCAAATCCTTTATTTTCAGGTACTTGCCTTTCTCAGTGCCTCCGTGTCTCCGTAGCCAATCCCGTCTTTTCTCGCCGCCACGCCGGCAAATAAAATCGAAGGAAGGACGGACGCGTCCGTCCTTCCTTCAGAGTTTTCTCCCCCAGGCCACCGGCCGGCACCCAAGCCGCCAGCTACTACGGCGTGCCCGCGCCGCCGCCGGGCTCCGCCCGGTTCGTAAACACAAACTTTCCTCCCGACCGCGCCAGCTCGTAAGTCGGCCCCAGCCTCTGGAGGTAAGCCCGGCGGCTGTCGTCGCCGGTCACAAAGTACAACCTGTTGGCTCCGGCCCAGGCCCGCGCCAATTGAGAATCGTCAATAAAGATGGGAGCCGCGTCCGGAAACAGCGAACCATACCAAAGCCCATTGATGCGCCCGTTAAAGATCAGCATCTGCCGCCCGGTGTAGAAGTTAACCGAGGATGCGTTGGCATACTCCCCGTCGCAGACGATCTGGTCGCTGGGCAGCAGGTTCCGCTGAATGGCCATCGCCAGTGGCTTTGAGCCCAGCACGGGAGCGAAAACGCCAAGCGCCACGTGCGCGCACTCGATGAACAGACACATCATCAGCGCCAGCGCCCAGTTTGCCGCGCGTGGAAAACCGCGCCGCCGTAAAATCCAGTTGAACCCGCTCCCAAACAGGAAAGCGATCGCCGTGCCCACCAGCGGTCCCCGAAACAAACTCATCGCGCCGCCGGTAAGATCGAGGAAATGTCCAAGTGACAGGACGTAAGCGTCAGGATTCTTGTTGAGCAGGTCGGCGAGTTCCATTCCCGGCGCCGGAGCGTGAGAAATCAGCGCAAGCGTGAAGGTGACCGCCGCAATGAGCAGGCCGATAGCGAGAAACACGCTCGCGGAGATTCGGCCGGAGCGGGCTACCTCGCTCCCGAAAGCCGACTGTGCTTCGTGCGCCAGCCAACTGCCGAGAAGGAGCGCAAGTCCCGGCAGCGCAGGCGCCAAATAATATTCCTGCCGCGTCGAAAAGCTGAAGAAAAGCAGAATGATGATCGCCCACACGAAAAACAGTAGCAAGGCGGCTTCAGGCGATTTGCGTGCATCGGCGGTTCGGAGCAGCCGCAATCGGACCTGCCGGACGGCCTGCGGCAGAAAGGCGCTCCACGGCAGCAGCCACACCAGGATCATGCCCCAGAAGAGAATCAGCGGAAAAGTTCCGTAATCGGCGGGATAGCGCTTGCCCAAATAGCGGAGGAAGTGCTCGTTGACGAAATAAAACCACAGAAAGCCTTTCGCCTGACCAGCAGGAGGATTCCGCAGCGCCGCCAGCACATGCCACGGCGCGGCAACAAGAAGAAAAACGAAAGTGCTGGAGATGAGGCGCATCTTCAGCAAATGGCGCAAATCGCCAACCAGCAGCAAGAAAACAATAATGATCGCACCGGGAAAGACCAATCCGATCAATCCCTTGGTAAGCACATTCAGGGCGACCGTTGCCGCTAGCGCCCAGCACGACCACAACGACGGCTGCTGCTCTTCCCAGCCCTCCAGGAAAAAATACAGGCCAAGCCCGATCCATAACCCGACCAGTAGGTCGGGAATCAGAATCCGCGTGAACAGGTAAGGACCGATCGAGGTGATGCAGACTACCCCGGACCAAAATCCAGCCTCCGCGGAAAGAAATCTGCGGCCCATTTGCACCAGGAAAAACGCCAGGCAAAGCACGCTAAGCCCCTGCGCCAAGCGAGCCGAAGTTTCGCTGATGCCGAAGAGGCGAAAGCTGACCGCCATCGCCCAGTAGGGAAGCGGTGCCTTTTCGAGATAGCGGATACCGTTTTCGTGGAGCGTCACCCAATCGTGGAGGATGAGCATTTCGCGCCCGGCTTCCGCGTGGGCGCCGTCGGCATCGTCAAAAAGTGAAGGATGCGCCAGCCCCGGCACAAAAATGGCCAGCCAAAGAAGAAAAATTGCGCCCAGAGAAGGCCAGAGGCGCTGCCCGAAAAAAGCGCTCATGCCGTCAAGAGGCCGTCGTCAAAGCGAACAAAATGCGTCAGATTCCGAAGCATACAAAAGAAAGCTTAACATGAGCTTCCGAGCAACTCTTTCACTGGTAGCGCCGGCTTGCCCTGAGCTCGAAGGGCATCCTGCCGGCTCGGAGAAGGTCCACCACATCGGTTCCGTCCCCACCGGTTCCGCACCGCTCGACCCACATCGCCCTATGAACTATGATTTTCCCAATTACGTTAAGGCCTGACCCGAAGAGATAAACTAGTCTGGAGCAGAATGCACACAGGCTTTAGAGATGCACTACTACTGATCGCAGCAGCCCCGCTCGCCTATTACGTTACCGCGACGCTCGCTGCCTTGCGCTTCTTTGGGCGGGAACGTGCCCGCACCCTTCCGGCGTACAGGCCACCGGTCAGTTTGTTGAAGCCGGTCAAAGGCGTGGATTTCGGTTCGTATGAGAATTTCCTGAGCTTTTGCCGCCAGGATTATCCCGACTACGAGATTCTTTTTGCGGTCAACGATGACACCGATCCTGCGATCCCATTGATCCGGCGATTGATGGCTGAATTTCCGGCTCTTCGGATACGTTTAGTCTCCGGCGCGGCGCAGGTTGGCGCGAACCGCAAGGTCAACAATTTGATTGCGCTCGCGGGTGAAGCGCGCCACGAGATCATGGTTCTGACCGATGGCGATGTGCGCGTCTCGCCAAACTATTTGCGTGAGGTGGTCGCGCCGTTCGCGGACGCTAAGGTCGGTGCGGTGACTTCGTTCTACCGCGCCATCGCTGAAGAGAGCTTAGGCGCCGAACTGGAAGCCATCGGCGCTTCGAGCGACTTTTTCGCAGGCGTGCTGGTCGCGGAGTGGATGGAGGGAATGACATTCGCGTTGGGCGCCTCGATCGTTACGACCAAGCAATGGGTCGCCAGGATCGGCGGCTTCGAGGCCATCGCGAACATGCACTCCGACGACTACGAACTGGGCCATCGCATCGCGAAGGCCGGCGGCCAGCTGCTGCTCTCGCGAGAGTCGGTGTGGACGATGTATCCCGCCCAAACCGCGCGCGGATTCTGGAACCATCAAGTGCGCTGGGCCCGCACCGTGCGACTGTGCCGTCCGATTTCGTACATGGGATTAATCTTCACCCACGGTCTACCGTGGGCTCTCCTTGCCGCGGCGCTGGCGCCAGCGGCGTGGATAGCTGCGTTGTACCTGTTGGCTTACCTGGTTCTTCGTCTCGTGATGGCCTGGACCGTCGGCGTGTGGGGCGTCGGTGACGAGGTGTTGCGCCGAAAGCTATGGCTGGTTCCTCTCCGGGACGCCATCTATTTCGCCGTCTGGCTGGCCAGCTTCGCCTCCAATCGCATCCGCTGGAGCGGCGAAGAATTCACCATGCAAAAAGGCCAAATGGTCCGGGCGAGTTCCCCGAAGTAGCGAAAGTCGCAGCCGGTACTTGATTGTTTGGCCAATTGAACTAGAATCGCCGCCCATGATTCCCATTCTAGTTTCACCGGTTACCCACGACGACCTTAAGACCATCTTGGGTGAGCTGGTGCACTGGTGCTGGGGTCATTTCAAACATCCAGTTGTGCAGTCTGTTTTCAGTGCGGCTGTCGGCATTGCTTCCGTGCCCACGTTTGCTTGGGTGGCCAAGAAATGCAGGTTCAGTTCTTTTTCCCGGCTGATGTACGCGATATTCAAGAACGATCCTAGGGTGCCTATCGTCGTCCCAAGTATCCGAACGACTGGGTATCAGGTGGTCAGCACGGCCCCACACCTGATCGTGCTGCCTCAGAATGTTTCTTTTATCGGCGTCCAGGAGGCCATGGGCGTCCGGGAGCTTCAGCAAAAACTCTCGACGTCCTATCGGAAGGTTCGATTTCCACTCGTAGCACCGAGCACTTTGGTTCATCTGTCGGGGACCTTCTTTTGCATTGGCGGACCATTCGCCAACGAGATCACCGCCCACTTGCTGCAACATCGCAACCTTGCCCCCGACTTGGAGCTAAAGCCGCCCGACCCCATTGCGAGAGACCTGAGAGATCAAACTTCCTACGAGGCGTCCCGGGCCTCCATTGTTGGTCTGAGCGCCACCGATCAACCTCTATTGAATGACTTCGGATTCATCATTATCGCTCCGAATCCATACAACCAATCCGCGAAGGTCTGCGTGCTGTTCGGTTTGTGGCCTCAAGGCAGCAATGCCGCCATTCGTTTCCTTATGAGCCCTAAACGGACGAAACCCGAAAAGGAGTTCTTGAAGCTGGCAAAATCACAACGCGGTGTTTTTGCCGTCGTGGAGACCAAAGTCCACGGTTTCGATCAAGGTCTGCCGGTCCTCATCAAGGCGCGTTCTTTATAGGCGCGTGAAATCGACCTGCTCCCAGTGGGTCACAGCCTGGAGTGTCCCGCCGTCGGGCGGATTCCGCGCCCCTGCATAGGAGGCCCAATTCCAGCCCTCGGTTGACGCCCTTCATATTCCCTATTAAATTAGAAAGGATGAATCGTGGCTGCCGGGAGAGCCGGACGTGCTGCGATTCCTTTTTGTTCCTCCCCGCTGGGAGGTCGTCCAATTGGTAGGACTCCAGACTCTGACTCTGGCTATCCTGGTTCGAGTCCA
>JBEKWY010000150.1:0-12061 GCA_049512575.1 Candidatus Acidiferrum sp. | reverse complement strand
TCTGTCGGCCATGCAGAAAGGGACGAATCTTAGCGCGACGCTGCCGCCTGCGGCGCAGGCGTATGCGACGATTGAGAGCGCTACATTCCGGGATGGCGGGGCGGGCCGGCTGATCGTTGTTTTGGATGGACAACTACGGATTACGAAGGAGCAGGTGCAGATTTTGTCGAAGCAGGTGAAGGAGCGGGTGGGGGCGCGGTAGGAAGAGAGGTGACAGTCGACAGTTGAAGGTCGAAAGTCGCGCCTTGGGGTTGTTCTTGTGGTGCTCGCGGCGTGGTGGCGAGGTATCCGCGAAAAAGCAGATCCCTCACCCCGCTGAAAACCGCGGGGTTCGGGATGACAGCTGGCGGGCGGTGCGATTGGCGAGGATCTATTGGGGGGAGTAGTAGCCGTCTCTGGCTTGGACTACCAGGTCTTTTTGTTTCACGGTGAGTTGGATTTTGTGATAGCCGGGGCCGGCGTTTTTGTCGGGGGCGTAGCCCAGGCTGTATTGGTTGCGTAGTTCTTCCTCGATGTCCGCGTAGATCTTGTCGATGGTTTCTTTTTTCGAGACTTCGAACAGGCGCCCACCGGTTTCTTTTGAAATTTGTTGGAGAATTTTTTTGCCGTCGGGTCGCTCTTCCTGCGGGAACCTGCCGCCGCGGCGGCCGCCTCCGCCCATGCCTCCCATTCGGGCCATCGAGTTGCCGTAGCCTTCGTCGTCTTTGAAGAGGATTGAGTAGACGATCGTGTCGGAGCGTTGGGCCATTTCGATGGCTGTGGGCAGGCTTTCTTTGCTGCCGTGGTCGACTCCGTCGGAGAGAATGATTACGGCTTTGCGGCCTTGTTGCTTGCTCATGATCTCGTCGCCGGCCAGGTAGACGGCGTCGTAGAGCAGGGTGCCTGCGCCTCCGCGGCGACCTCGGCCGCCACCTCCGCCACCTCCGCCGCTACTGCCACCCGGGTAGCCGCCGCCTTGGCCTTGGCCTCCCCCTCCACTTCCTCTGCCACCGTCGAATTCCGGGGTTTGTAGTAGTTGCAGGGCAGCTTGTAGTTTTGGGCGGGAGGGAGTGAATTCTTGCAGAAGTTCGACTTCCCTGTCGAAGTGGATTACGAAGGCTTGGTCTTTATCGGGGCGCAGCAGGTGATCGAGGAAGCTGTAGCTGGCGCTGCGCTCCTGTTCGAGGACGCGGCGCTGGCTCAGGCTGGTATCCACGAGGAGGCCGAGGCGCAACGGTAGATCGCTTTCGCGGGCGAAGTAGTCGATGGGTTGGGAGTGGCCGTCTTCGGTGAGGGTGAAGTCGTCTTTGGTCAGATTCGAGATGGTTTTGCCGTGTTTGTCGCGGACGGTGGCCAGCACACTTACGGTTTTCACTTCCACGGCGATTTTTGGTTGAGGCGAGGGCTGCGGAGGTTGTTCTTGGGTTTGAGGCGCGGCTGGTGCTTGCTGAGGCGCGGGTTGCTGCGCTTGGGCCGGTGCGAACGTGATCGCGAGCGTGAAGAAGGCTGCGGCGAGGCGCCCCGCAAGGTTCAGAGTGATCGATGTCACTGCCACTGGTTTGCCGTCCCGGAAGTCTGTGTGACGCTTGGTTTGCGTTGACGCACTTGATTAGATTCCCTTTCCGGACGCGATTCGTTCCAGGCCGTGAGACAGGCTTCGTCTATTTGATTCTGGTTGAATCTTTGTGGGTTGCTGGCGTTGACGTTGAGATCCTTCGACGATCCTTGTCGGATCGCCTCAGGATGACAGTCGTGGTTGGGGTCGGGGCCGTGGGGATTGGCGTTGGGGCTCGAGGTTCGAGGGGACCGGTGGCTCGCGATGTTAGGGTTGCCGGGGTTGACGCGGACACAGGCAGGAGTGCCTGTGCTAGGTAACTTCTCGTGAATTTGGTGATCTTGCCGAGATGGGGCGCAGCAGTGCTGCGCCCGTACATGCCTCGGGCTAGGATTCCAGGAATTTGGAGGATTCGCGGAGGAAGAGGGGGAGTTGGTCGTGGTGGACCCAGTGGCCTGCGCCGGGGACGGTGATCAGGCTGCGGTTGGGGATGGATTGGAAGCGGGGGTCGGTTTCGGGGACGGGTAGGAAACTTTCGAGACCCCAGAAGAAGAGGGTGGGGCTGGTGATCTGGCTGAAGATTTCGATGGCGTCTTCGATGCTGTGGCCGTAGGGCGGAAAGACGCGGGCGAAATTGTCGAACTTCCAGAGTAGGGAGCCGTCGGACTCCCAGTTTGTGCCGTGCAGCGTGAGGTGGCGGGCTACTTCGTCGGATAGGCGAGGGTTTACCTGGCGCATGCGGGCCATGGCGGCGTCGAGGCTGGGGTAGCTCTTAGGGCGGCGCTTCTCGAGGTTGCGGATGTTTTCAATCCAGGCGCGGGTGCGGGCGGAGGCTGGGCCGTGGATAGGGTGGTTCAGCGGGAAGCCCAGGCCTTCGATGGAGACCAGCTTGCGGACGCGATCAGGGTAGATGCCGGCGTAGCTTAGGGTTATGCCGCCGCCCAGGGAGTGGCCGATCAGGCGGATCGGGAAGTCATTGATGACGTCGAGCAGGGCGGAGAGGTCGAGGACGTGTTCGGCGACCGAGTACGGTGCGCCGGGGGCCCAGGCGCTGTTGCCGTGCCCGCGGAGGTCTAGGGCGTAGACGTGGTAATGGTGGCAGAGAGACTGCGCGACCCAGTCCCAGTTGCGGGCGTGGTCCAGGGCGCCGTGGACCAGGACTAGCGCGGGCTTGTTGTCCTGGCCGTAATCCCAGAATTGGAGTTTGAGGCGGTCGGAGTAGAAGAAGTGGGAGATGGGTTCCACGGTTTTGGGCGAGTTAGAAGATATACGGTTTTGGGGATGGGAGAAAGAGGGGGTGGAAAGAAAGAAGAGAGACAGACGGAAAGAAGGAAAGAAAATAGGAATAGCCACGGAGGCACTGAGAAATGCCTGAAAGAGAAGAGGAAGAGAAGAGGAAGAGTCGAGCTTACGGGTTGCCGAGTTGGGGCGCAGCAGTGCTGCGCCCGTACACGGTGGTGCTGTGGTTCAGAACGAGTTAGTCGGCTTCGGCTTGGAAGACTTCGCCTGGTAGACGGAACATTTTGGTTTTGGCGGCTGCTACGGCCGCGCCGTTTGCGTCGATGTGGCTTGGGAATTCGCGACGTGTTGTGGATTCGTGGCGATTTCCGTAGCCGTTACCGTTCGCGCTGCGGCTTGGGGTGTTGCTTTGCGCGGCGTGGCGCTGATGGTTTGGGAATTCGCGGAGGCGGCCGGTTTGTTCGGCGGCTGGGGCTGGGCTGCCGTCTTCGGCGCTCAGGCGTTCCATTTTGATGCCCAGGGTGCGCTCGAGTTGGAAGAGTTCGGAGCGTTGTTCCCTGGCGAAGAGCGTCGAGGCTATGCCATGTTTGCCTGCGCGGCCGGTGCGGCCTACGCGGTGGATGAAATTTTCGGCGATTTCGGGCAGGTCGAAGTTGATGACGTGCGCGATGTCCTGAACGTGAATGCCGCGGGAAGCGATGTCGGTGGCGACGAGAACGCGGTAGCGGCCTTGCTGGAAACCGGCGAGGGCGGAGTTGCGTTGCGATTGCGAGCGATCGCCGTGAATCATGGCGGCGGAAAAGCCGTCGCGATTCAGATTTTTGGCAATGCGGTCGGTGGCACGTTTGGTGCGGGCGAAGACAAGGCAGGGGCCGGTTTCTTTGGCGAGCAGACGATTCAGAGTTTGCTGCTTGCGGTCGGCGCTGACCTCGAAGGCTTGCATGCGGACATTCTCGGAGGGCTTTAGAACGGAGCCGAACGCGAGACGTACCGGGTTGCGCATGTAATCTTTCACGAGATGGACGACCGAGGCTTCCAGCGTCGCCGAGAAGCACATGGTCTGGCGTTCTTTCGGAAGAATCGCGGCGATGCGGCGAATGGCTGGGAGAAAACCCATGTCGAGCATGCGGTCGGCTTCGTCGAGAACGAGGATACGGAGATCCTTGAAGTTGAAGAGGCGGCGATCGAGGAAATCCTCGAGGCGGCCGGGGGTGGCGACGATCAGCCGCGCGCCTTTACGGATCGCGCTGAGTTGGGCGCCTTCGGAGAGGCCGCCTACAACGCAGGCTGCCGGTTGAAGCTGGCGACCGCGGAGTATGTTGTAAACCTCGACGACCTGCATGGCTAGCTCGCGCGTGGGCACGAGAACGAGCGCGGCGATCCCGGGCGTATTGCCCTGGAGCAAACGCTCCATCACGGGGATCAGAAACGCCAGGGTCTTGCCGGTTCCGGTTTGCGCTGTGGCTAGAACGTCTTTGCCTTCCAGCGCTTGCGGGATCGCGGCGGCTTGCACGGGAGTGGGTGTCGTGAACTTCGCAAACGACAGGCGCTCCTTGGTGTAAGCGGAAATCGTTGATTCTGTGAAACTTTGCATTCGGTATTGCTTTCTTGCTGGCTGAGTTTGGCGACGCACACACGTTGAGCGGTGCGACTCGGCAGAATTCATGCCAGTCTTATTTGGGTGTCACCTAAGACGAACGGAGGAAACTGGAGGCGGGTATTCTCGGTACTGAGTTACTGATCCTAAGAGCAGCCGCACTACACAACCGCGGTATTAAGCGCAACGACAGTATAGCACAGGTTGAGGAAGGAGGACGATTTATATTGCGGCGTGTCGTTTGCGTACTGCTGCCGCCTGGTTAGATCTTGCCGAGTTGGGGCGCAGGAGTCCTGCGCCCGTACAAGTTGGGTGGTGACGTTGTAAGGGCGCCGCACCGCTGCGGCTGGATCTCAGCGCGATGTCCGAGTCCGATCCATCTCCATGCGCAACGTCGAAGCGCCACTTTGGTGCATCGTGAAATGCTGACGGCGGCGCTTGCGTAATACCGAGTGGCGGTCTGGCGTTTCGGCTAGTGGGTGGAAGGAGTAGACTCCGGTTATGGTGTCTTACCGTTACAAGCCTGCGCCTCCCTTGGATCGATTCGTCGAGGTGATCTGGGTGATGGAGAGTGGTCCGACTTCGCACCCGAAAGAGCGGCTCTTGCCAGACGGATCGGTAGAGATTGTTTTCAGCCTCCACGAGGAACGTTTCCCTGTCTACAGCCGAGAGAATTTGGCGCGGTGCGAGATTTTTCGCGGGAACGTGGTGTGTGGGCCGCACTCGCAATCGTTTGCGATCGATACCTCCACCGAAACGAGAGTGGCTGGAGTGCATTTCAAACCGGGAGGGGCGTATCCATTTTTGAAGCTGCCGTTCGGCGAATTGCACAATGTGCATGCGGGGCTGGATGCGTTTTGGGGCCGCGCTGCGGCGGATCGCGTACGAGAACGATTGCTGGAGGCGCGGACGCCCGAGGCGAAGGCTCGGTTGTTGGAGGAAACGTTACTGTCCGCCGCGCGTGGAGTGCCGGAGCGACATCCCGCGGTGGCGTTTGCGCTGAACGAGTTTCACGGCACACCGAAAACACAGAAGATTGCGGCGGTAAGCGATCGGATCGGCTTGAGCGCGAGGCGATTCATCGACGTGTTCCGCAAGGAAGTCGGTCTGACGCCGAAATTGTTTTGCCGGGTGCGGCGATTTCAGAAGGTGCTGCGGATAATCTCGGCTGGAGGCGTGGTGGATTGGCCGGACGTTGCTCTGACTTGCGGGTATTTCGACCAGGCACATTTCAATCATGATTTCCGAGCGTTTTCCGGCATCAACCCTTCCAGCTATCTGGCGGACTATGGTGGGCACGCCAACCACGTGCCGATGCGCGGTTAGCGCGCGGCCTTAGTTCCCTTTCTCGGAACGCCGCATTGGAGATGGTCAAATTCTTACAATACGAAGATGGCGTGATTGGCTCAGAGTGAGGTTGCGCACGAGCGCGTGGTTGCGCGCAGCGACCTTGTGGACGCGTGGGGAAACCGCTGCTACATTGCTACGTACACAGAAGACTTGACCATCGAGGAATTGATGACTGGTGGTGCCTCCCAGGGAGAGTCGGCGTAGTAAAACCTCGTCGCGCGGGTGTGGACAGGTTCCGAGACGAACAAGTTCCAGGATGAACTAGAAAAGGGAGGGCATGCGCGTGAGGGAAACTCTAGTTGGTGGTTTGGCGATTTTGTTGACGGTGTGCTGTACGGCAATGGCGAGTGCGCAGGACGTTTCGCAGGCTGACAAGGATCGGGCTTTGGCGTATCTGGAATCGACGAAGAAGGGTGTGGTGGACGCGACCAAGGGATTGTCGGAGGCGCAGTGGAACTTCAGAGCAGCGCCGGACCGCTGGTCGATCGCGGAAGTGATGGAGCATCTGGCGGCGGCGGAAGATATGATTCGCGGCATGGACCAAGAACAAGTGATGAAGAGCCCGGCGATTGCCCCGCGCGATCCCGAGGAGTTGAAGAAGATCGACGCCAACGTGCTGGCGCAAGTGCCGGACCGGTCGCACAAGATACAAGCGCCGGATCCGTTGAAACCGACGAACCGGTTCGGGTCTCCTGCGGAAGCGGAGAAGCATTTTCTCGAGAGCCGCGTGGTGACGGAGGAGTATTTGAAGACCACGCCGGATTTGCGGGCGCACGCCACCGATAGTCCGATGGGTGTCAAGCTTGATGGCTACGAGTGGGTGTTGCTGATCGCGGCGCACAGCGAGCGGCACACGAAGCAGATACTGGAAGTGAAGGCAGACCCGAACTACCCGAAGCAGTAATTAAATAATTATCGATAGCAACACCGAGAAAATTCGAACGGGCAGACGCGTTCGGCCGCAACAGTGGTTGAGATGCTTTCTGGCCGAGCCGGAATCCTGGATCGGGCATCCTCGTCGGGTGCTCTCAGAATGACAAGTTTTCTTTTTTAACCTCCGTAACGGCACTGCTTGGCGTGACGTGATCAAAAAACTCAGGTTCTAGCACAGGCTCCGAAGCAATGCTGTCCCCGTCGTCATACAAACCCTATAGGCCCTTGCGCGGAGTTGGAGGAACAACGTATTGTTTCGCAACTGCTGTTCCGACGGAGGACATCTCAAATGAGAAAAAATCAGACGCTGTCTATTTACGTGCTGCTGGCGGTGGTGGCGGCTTGCGGTGCGCGGGTATACGGGCAGGACAATCCTGGCGCGGCTGCTCACAAGATCGTGCGTTCTGCAGACCTTAAGTGGACGCCGATCATCAAGGGGTGCGAGTTGGCGACGGTTTCCGGGGACCCGAACACCGAGGGCTCCGCGTTCGTTATCCGCCTACGGTGTGCAGACGGCGCCAAGATTCCTGCGCACTGGCACCCGACAGACGAAAACGTCACGGTGCTGAAGGGCACGTTTCTGATCGGGTACGGCGAAACATTCGATGAGACGAAACTGAAAACGATGAACGTTGGGAATTTTATCTCGATGCCGAAAGAGATGCGGCATTTCGCAATGAGCAAGGGTGAGAGCATCGTGCAGGTGCATGGCGCCGGGCCGTTCAAAGTGAACTGGGTGAACCCTGCGGATGTGGTTCCTCCGGACGCGCCGGCCGGAGCGGCGGCAAAACCACAATAGTGAATGCTGCGCGCGGCAACGAGCGTCACAATCCGCTGTTAGAAGATAGAGCGGCGAGCTTTTTGCCGATGTCGCTCGAGAAAGTCAGAATCCGCACCCTCGAAAGACACAAGGGTGCGGCACCCGGCTGTGCCATTTGAAAAACTGAGCGGGGCTGTGTGTTAGACTGAACCTCGCAGTCGCGAAATTGTGCCACTGCCATCGCGTGGAGCTTCGGGCTCTGTGCAACGAGGTCCCGCGAACCCCGCCAGGCCCGGAAGGGAGCAACGGTATCGGGATCGCCTCGGGTGCCGCAGATCACCCGAAGTTCCTCTCGATGGCAGGGAGCAGGAAAAGAAGTAGCGAAGTAAAGAAGCAAAGAGGTAAGGAAGTAAAAAGAGAAGAGGGAGCGTAGTTGGCTTCGGCTAGAGTTAAGGTTCTGAAAGACGAATGGCCTACCAAGTTATAGCCCGCAAGTGGCGTCCCCAAACATTCGACGATCTTGTCGGTCAAAAGCACGTCACCGAAACACTAGGAAATGCCATCCGCAACAACCGGGTCGCGCACGCTTATATTTTCTCTGGCGCGCGCGGAGTGGGAAAAACCACTGCGGCGCGAATTCTCGCCAAGGCGCTGAACTGCGTGAATGGTCCGACGGCCGAGCCGTGCGGGGTGTGCGATTCTTGCGTGGAGATCGCGGCGGGAACTTCCCTGGACGTTATCGAGATCGACGCGGCTTCCAATCGCGGCATCGACCAGATTCGCGAACTGCGCGAAATGGTGCGTTATGCCCCGGCGGGTTCGCGAAACAAAGTGGTGATACTGGACGAAGCGCACATGCTGACCGGCGAAGCGTCCAACGCGCTGCTGAAAACACTGGAAGAACCTCCGGACCGCGTGATTTTTGTGATGGCGACGACCGAGCCGGAAAATCTGGTCGACACCATCCGCTCGAGGTCGCAGCATTTTCATTTCCGGGCGCTTACGTTCGCAGAGATCACGGGACGCCTGGAAGAAATCGCGCGGAAGGAAAACCTGGAGATCGAGCCAGGCGCTTTGGCGGTAATCGCGCGGATGGCGGAAGGCAGCTTGCGCGACGCGCTTTCGCTGCTGGAGCAGGCGCGCGCCTACTGCGGAGAAAAGATCGGCGCCGAGGAAGTACGCGCACTGCTCGGTGTGGTTCCGGATGACGCGCTGGAGGAACTGGTCGGAGCGATCGCGGCGGGATCGGCGGACCGGGCGCTGGCGCTGGTACACACGTTTCAGAAGGAAGGCCGAAACCTTCAGCATTTCTGCCGTGAGGCCATCCGCCACATGCGTAATCTGTTGATTGCCCGGGTCAGCGGAGCGGACTCCGATTTGATTGCGGCGACACCCGATCAGCGGCCGGCACTGGCGGGCGCGGCTGCGGAGTTCAGCGAAGAGGACTTGACGCGATTTTTTCAGATTTTATTGCAGACCGACGATGACCTACGACGGAAACCTGATCCGCGCGTGCATCTGGAAATGGGGTTGCTGCGTTTGGTGAACGCGTCGCGTCTCGCGCCGCTCGAGGAATTGCTAGCCGAGGTTCGCAGCGGAGTTCCGACGACTGGAGCTGGCAGGGGACCAGCCCGAAGCTCATCGGCGGCGCCAATCGCCGTTGCACCGCGACGCGAAATGTCTTCTGCGCCGATTGCGCCAGTTCCCTTCACGCCTGCGCCGCGAAGCTTCGCGAGCACTCCGTCGAGCGCGCCGGTGCCAATCCGCGCGGAGAGAGGGCCGCAGCCCGCTGCAGCTCCCGCGGCTGTTCCTACCATCGACGAACCAGCTTCATTTTCAAATAGCGTTGAAAGCTCTGCGAGCCTATCGCCCGAACACGCGGCCGCACCACCGTCGGTGAGCGGGCTTTCGGAAGAACAAGTGGCGGAAATCAAGTCCGCGATCCAGTCGCAACAGAAAATGCTCGGAGAAATTCTGGAGCATGGGAATCGCTGGGAGCTCGAAGGCGCGGAGTTGCGTATTTATTTTTCGCCGGCCGATCGCATGTTCGCGGAAATGCTCGAGGGCCGCGACTCGCTCGAGAAGATGCGTGGCGTTTCGAGCAAGGTGCTCGGACGACCGGTGCGCCTCTGTGCTAAACTCGAAGCAGTGGCAGCAGCGGCGGCATCGGCGTCGAGCGGCGGATCGGGCACGCAGGAATTGCGAGCCCAGTTCGAGCGCGATCCGGTGGTAAAGTCGATGCTGCAGCGCTTCGGCGGGAAGATCACCGAAGTGAAGCGTAACCCAGAGGAATCCTGATGGAAGTCAACGCGCTCCAACAGATGCTCTCCAGGTTCAAGCAGCTGCAGGAAGACCTGCAACGCCAAGTCAATTCCGTAACCGTGGAAGCCTCGGCAGGCGGTGGCATGGTCACCGTGCGAATGAACGGGCAGAAGCAGCTCGTCGATGTGCGTATCGAACCCGATATTTTTGCCAGCAAAGACCAGGAGATGTTGCAGGACTTGGTGCGTGCGGCGGTTAACGAGGCGTCGCGCCGCGTGGACGAAGAACTCACCAATCAAATGAAGAACCTGTCCGGCGGGATTCCCGGCATGGCGGGGCTCAAGATTCCCGGGTTGTTTTAGTTCCCTTCCGTTTCAAGGTTTTAGCTTCCAGTCCATCATTCAACTTTGCGTGTGCTCTTCCTTCGCGACGAGTGGTTGGCCTCAGCATCGTCATCGCAGCCTTGGGCTGCTGACATCTTGCTGAAATGGAGCACAGCGGTGCTGTGCCTCTGCAAGGGAAAGAACCGCGCTGTGCGCCGCGCGGTGAGAAAGACCAGCGCGGTGCGCGCGCTGGCGCAAAGCCTGTGCCAATTGGCTCGTTTGCGCGGAGACGCGCGCTGTGCTACACATCAGAGATGCCTGATTTTGCCGCCCCTGTTGAACGATTGATCGACGCGCTGAAACACCTTCCCGGAATCGGCCAGAAGACCGCGCAGCGCCTCGCGTTTCATTTGCTTCGCGCCGCGCCCGAAGATGCGTTCGCCCTTTCCGACGCCATTCGGGACGCAAAAGAGAACATCCGCGAATGCTCGACGTGCCACAACATTACCGACACCGATCCTTGCCTGTATTGCGTGGGCCCGACGCGAAACCACAAAACAATTTGTGTCGTCGAGGAAGCCCACAACATCATGGCGATCGAAAAGACCCGGATGTATAGCGGGATGTATCACGTGCTGGGGGGGTCGCTCTCGCCGCTGCAAGGGCGCGGGCCGGAACAGTTGAAGATCAAATCGCTGGTGGAACGCCTGAAAGAAGGCACGGTCGAAGAAATTATTATGGCGACGAACCCTACCGCGGAAGGCGAGGCCACCGCGGTTTACTTGTCGAAGTTGCTGAAGCCGCTGGGCGTGCGCGTGTCGCGGATCGGCGTGGGCATTCCGGTGGGCGCGGACCTGGAATACGCCGACGAGGTCACCATGATGAAAGCGATGGAGGGTCGCCGCGATTTGTAGCACTTTTTTCGCCAGATTTTCCACACCTACCGCCTAGCCATTTACTGAGTTTCGTTATAAAGTGTAATTCCGCAGGCAGCGTCCCCACGCTTGGAGTTCTGCTATGCCAGGTCTTGCAAGCTATATGGCGCAGTACGATCACGAACATTCGTCCGCCTGGAATAGGGTTCTTCACGGCGTGGGCATACCCATGATTTTCGCCGGCATCATCTTGTTAGTCCTCACGAAATGGATTTGGGGCGCTCTATTTTTCGTGGGTGGTTGGATATTTCTGTTCCTCGGTCATCGCATTGAAGGAAATCATCCGGCATTCTTCCAGGGACCTGTTTATTTGCTGGTTGGACCGCTCTGGGTGGCTAAGGAAATATGGACGTTCCTGACCGGGTCGCATCATGCCGCGGCAACGAACGGCTCGGAAATCAAACGAAATTGATCGGCAGCGGTAGACAGTGAAACTCAGAAACGGCGGCCCAACCCATGGATGATTTTGGAAGCAACCTTGCCGATGAGACGACGGAAATGGTGCCAGAAACCGCAGTGAATCCGACCTCGGATCTGAGAAAACGCCGAAGCACGCGAATCGTACAAGCGGTTCCGCTGCAGGTGACCGGTGTCGACGCGCTCGGGCGACCGTTCGTAGAGCGGACGTCTTCGCTTATCCTCAATTGCCACGGATGTCGATACCAGTCGAAGCATTACGTGCTGAAAAATATGTGGGTCAAGCTGGAGGTTCCGCATCCGGAAGCGGACCAGCCGCCGCGCACGGTGCGGGGCCGCGTGGCCTGGATTCAGCGTCCGCGAACGGTGCGGCAACTCTTTCAGGTGGCGCTGGAGTTGGAGGCACCCGGCAACGTGTGGGGCATCGCTTTCCCTCCAGAAGATTGGTTCGCGGTCGCGGAACCCGAAAAAGCACAGGCGGCCGCGGCTCACGGAATCTCGCAAGTGAACTTGCCGCTACCATCACAGTCGCAGCCACAGATGCCGGCCGACACGTCCGAAACGGAGTTTCACGTTTCGCTGACGGAAGCGGATACGCCATCCGTGCCCGGCCCGGACAATGTGCGCGTGTTTCCTTCGCCGGCGAGCACCACGGATGCATCCTTGCAACTGGCGCGTCACGTTACCCGCCTGCTGGCCGAGGCGCGGCAG
>JBEKWY010000149.1:0-12535 GCA_049512575.1 Candidatus Acidiferrum sp. | reverse complement strand
CAGGTGGAAGAGAAGCTGGGATAGCAGGCGCTGGTGTCGCTGTCGGATCACGACAACATCGAGGCGGGCTTGCGGTTGCAAATGCTGGAGAGCACGTCGCGGGCGCCGGTCTCCGTGGAATGGAGCGTGCCCTACGATCAAACGGTGTTGCACCTGGGCGTGCACAATCTGCCGGTGACGCGAGCGAAGGATTGGATGGAAGAGCTGGCGCGATTCAGCGCGAATCCGCGGACCGAAGTGCTGCGGAAGTTGCTGCACGAGCTGAATGCCGAGCCCTCGGTGCTGTTGATCTTGAATCATCCCTACTGGGACGTGGAGAGCTTGGGCCCGGACGACCACCGGGATTCGCTGGCGATCTTCCTGCAAAAATATGGGCACTTGCTGCACGCGCTGGAACTGAACGGACTGCGTTCCCGGAGCGAAAATGAGCAAGTGCTGAAGCTCGGCAAGGCGGTGGACTTGCCGGTGGTGTCGGGCGGGGACCGTCACGGGTGCGAACCGAACGCGGCGTTGAACCTCACCGCCGCAACGACATTTGCCGACTTTGTCGATGAGATTCGGCTGGAACGCCGCAGCCGCGTGGTGCTGATGCCGCAATATTTCGAGCCGCGCCGGCATCGCTTGCTGGAGAGCGCGTGGCACGCGTTAAGCGATGCTCCGGGAGAATTTGGACGGGCACACTGGATGACCCGAGTGTTCATCCCGGGGGAGGATGGTTCCCCTGGTCCACTCTCCGATTTTACGGGCACGCGATTCCAGCGGGTTGTGGAAGTAATTCGGCGGATCATGGCGTTTTTGGTCAGCCCGCAGATGCGGCCTGCGGTGCGCCTGGCAATGCTCGGCAACGAAGAGGGGGGCTTGTGAGCTTGCAGCCGCGCGTCGCTTTGTTTTGCGAGACGTTTCATGAGGTTAACGGTGTCGCGCTGACGGCGCGGCAACTGGTGGATTTCGCGAAACGCCGTGCTTATCCCTTTCTTGCCGTCCTGGCAGGGCCCCGCCTGGCGCAATACACCGAGGGCAGCGTGACGCGGCTGGAATTGCCACGCAGCTGGACGAGCTTCGGGATCGAGCGCGACTTGCGCTACGACTTGTTTTTGTGGCGGCACATCGGCGAGGTTCGCCGTGCCTTGATGCGCTTTCGGCCGGACATCATTCACGTGACCAGTCCCGGGGAGTTTGGGCAACTGGGCGCGTATCTGGCGCACAGGATGCGCATTCCTTTGGTAGCTTCGTGGCATACGAACCTTCATCAGTTCGCCGCGAGGCGGCTGCGGAAGCTGCTCGATTTTCTTCCGGCTCGGTATTCGGAGGGTGTGACTTCCTGGGCGGAGCGCGCGGCCCTTCTTCCGCTGCTGCGTTTCTACCGCATCGCTCGCGTGACCCTGGCGCCGACGCCGAGCCAGGTCCGTTGGCTTGAAGAATCCACCGGGCGGCACACGTTTCTGATGCCTCGTGGGGTCGACTGCGAACAATTTCATCCTCGGGAGCGCTCGGTCAACGACGGCGTGTTGCGTCTTGGGTATGTGGGCCGGGTTACCCCGGAGAAGCGCGTGCGATTTCTGGTGGATCTGGAGCGCGCTCTGCTTGCGGCCGGGCAAACGAACTTTTCGATTCTGGTGGTTGGCGATGGAAATGAACGCGCTTGGCTTGAGCAGAACCTGCGACATGGGGTTTTCACCGGCGTGCTTCGCGGGCAGTTCCTTGCGGAGGCGTATGCCAACATGGACGTCTTCGTATTTCCGTCGCGGACCGATACCTACGGCAACGTGGTGCAAGAGGCGGCCGCTTCCGGAGTGCCTGCGATTGTCACCTCGCACGGCGGGCCGCAGTGTTTGGTCGTTCCTGGCGTGACTGGATTTGTCGCGGAAAACGATGACGAATTCGTGCAGACGGTTTTGAAGCTCATGGCCAAGCCCGGACGCATGCGCACCATGGGCGCGGCGGCGCGCCAAAACATTTTGGCGTCATCCTGGGATGCTGCCTTGGAAATGACTTATTCGGCTTATCGTTTCTGCAAAGATGCTGCGTCTGCCGCCAGGCGCTCGGGCGCAGGAGTTTTGGCCGGGCCGCCAGTATCCGCGGCTTGATCGTCGGACGGCGTTCTCGGCCGACAGGAGTTAGCGGTAGAGAGTTCTGTAGGCGGGGCGATCGATGCGGAAGGTGCGCGTGGCCAGCGAGCCATCGGTGATGACCGCGTTGGCTGGAAAATGAGAACGGCGGACCCGGCAGAGTGGGCCAGAGCGCCGCAGCTTTCCGTTGCGGCCGACCTCGCCGGTGAACACGACTCCACCGCGATTGTCGATGATCACGAGTTTGAAGGGCGGCGAGAATTTGCGTGTTTCCGTGGTGCGTACCAGGCGCGCCATCTCTGAAATCAAACCACCGATGATGGCTTGATAGCTTACCGGGGCAGCGGTTTCGTGGTGCGGGCTGCCTAGAGGCATTCTGGACGAAGCGTTTTCGGTCTTCATGGACCACCCCTCGCGAGGACTACCGGCGCAACCCCATTGTGCTTGGCCCGGAAATACGCTGCACTGAAAACCGCTGTCCGTTCGCGCCGTGGAGGTTACCGGCGCGAACAGGCAGCAGGAGATCCGGGGTGTTTGGGAAGTACTATGCAAGCGATTCTTGCGAAAGCGGGACAGCGTGTCAAGCGGAAAGTTAACGCTTATTCATTGAGGGTTAACGATTATCCTAAAAGTGCGTTTTGTGGCACGACCGGAGGCCTGCGTGCAACCTTATGTGCTATTCTCTGGCTCCATGAGCGCCACGCTCTCCGACATCGCCAAGGATCTGAATATCTCGGTCGTTACTGTCTCCAAGGCCCTGCGTAACAAGGGACGCATCAGCGCGCGGACCCGAAATCGCGTGCTGAAACGCGCCAAGGAACTGGACTACCGTCCGAACTGGGTCGCGCGGAGCTTGGTGACCCGGCGCACCTACACAATTGGGCTTCTGCTGCCGGATTTCACCCATCCATTTTTCGCCGACATCGCCAAGACGATTGCAGAGACCGTTCGGCCGCGCGGCTATCACGTGATCATTTCCTATTTCGAGGAAGATCCAGATCTGGAGCGGGTCGAAGCCGATTCGCTGCTGGCGCGGCGAGTCGATGGATTGATTTTGGCGTCGTCGCAGTCGCCGGACCGATTGGAGTTATTCGAAGAGTTGCGCACACGAAAAGTGCCGCTGGTCTTAATTGACCGGCCGATGGAAGGCGTACGAGCGAGCTTTGTGGGGGTGGACAACGAAGCGGTGGGCCGGCTGGCGACCACGCACTTGATCGAACAAGGTTGCCGCAGAATTGCTCACCTGCGAGGGCCACAGATCGGACTGGCTGCGAAACGGTTGAATGGTTATCTCGCTTCGCTGAAGAAGAACAAGCTGACAGCACCGAAGGGTTACGTGGTGGATGCCGGCTTTCAGGACCACAGCGGCTATCTGGCGATGAAGCAACTGCTTACTGTAAATCCTGTCCCAGACGGCGTGTTCTGCTACAACGACCCGGTGGCGATTGGGGCGATGAAGGCCCTCCGCGAAGCAGGACTGAAAGTGCCCGAAGACGTGGCGGTCGTAGGCGCCGGCAACGTGCACTACTCCGACGCGCTGGCGGTGCCGTTGACGACCATCGATCAGAAGACCCGTGAAATTGGAGCGCGAGCGGCCGAGTTGCTGCTCGGGCAAATTGGATCGAAGCGCACTCCGCGCCCCGAGAAGATTCTTATTGTTCCTGAACTTGTGCCGCGCAAATCGACGGAGCGTCCAATTTTCCAACCTTCGCCGAGATAGCGATTACCGTCACCTCAAATTAATACGGTTCGTTCGATTGCCAAACTGCGACGCCTGCTCTTGCGATCCCTCCCCGATCGCTCGGGATACCCAGCGCGGAGTGGGCAGCGCCCTCGTGCGTCGACCGTCAACGCCTTTCCGCGATTCGCGAGTGAGTGATTGACCGAGTTCGCGGCACCGACTACCATCGGTGTTTCAATCCCGAAATATGGACGGTCAACTCATCGCGCACTACCGAATTGTCCGCAAGATTGGCGGCGGCGGCATGGGTGTCGTGTATGAAGCCGAGGACACCAAGCTGGGGCGGCGTGTCGCGCTGAAATTTTTGCCGCCGGAGACGGATCGCGATGTCACCGCTCTGGAAAGATTTCTGCGCGAGGCGCGGGCGGCGTCGGCGTTAAATCATTCCGGAATCTGCACGATCCACGCCATCGAAGAGCATAACGGGCGGACCTTCATCGCGATGGAACTGCTGGAAGGGCAGCCACTGGACAAGATCCTTGCGGCGGGGTCGCTGCCCATCCCTCGGACGGTCGAGATCGGCATTCAGCTGGCGGATGCGCTCGATGCCGCGCACAAAAAGGGGATCGTGCACCGCGACATAAAGCCCGGAAACATTTTCGTGACCGAGCGCGGCACTGCCAAAATTCTGGATTTCGGGCTGGCGAAACTCCTGAAAAACAGGGACGACAGTGGCGAGGGCGAAACCATTGGGGACTCCACGAATCTGTTGACCAGTCCCGGGATGGCCGTGGGAACCATCGCCTATATGTCGCCTGAACAGGCGCGTGGCGAAGAACTAGACGCACGCAGCGACCTGTTTTCACTGGGTGCGGTGCTCTATCAGATGGTGACCGGCAAGCAGCCTTTTCCCGGCTCGACCAGCGCCGTGGTTTTCGACAACATTTTGCATCACGCGCCGGTGGCTCCGGTGACGCTGAATCCGGCGGTGCCTGCCGAATTCGAACGCATCCTGAACAAAGCGCTGGAGAAGGATCGCGACGTCCGCTACCAGGTGGCCGCGGAGCTTCGCGCCGACCTCAAGCGGCTGCAACGGGAGACCGATTCGGGGCGCACCCAGTCTGCGGAGGCATCTACGGCGCGGCGAGCGGCGGCGACCGAGAGCGGACCGCTGCCAGGGGAAGGAGCGCCGGCCACGCCAAAGTCGAGCGGGTCGGTTCTCGTGCAGGCCGCGCGCCAGAACAAACTGGGCGCGGGCCTGACCATCGCGCTGATCGCAATCGTCGGAGCGGCGGCGGCGTTCGGCATATATTCCTTGCTGAAGAGCGCGCACCACGTTCCGTTCGAACATTTCTCCATCGAGAACCTGACCAACAACGGCCACGTTTCCCTCGCGACGGTTTCCCCCGACGGCAAATATCTTCTCCACGTGCGCGATGAAGGCGGCTTGCAATCCCTGTGGCTGCGTCACATCCCCACCGGCAGCAACACGCAAATCGTGCCGCCGGCCGCCACGCGCTACTCCGGCCTGACATTTTCCCCCGACGCCAACTACATTTACTGCGTCCGCCGCGACGAGTCCGAGCACACCATCGCCGCGTTGTACTCCGCACCGATGCTGGGCGGCACGCCGCGATTACTGGTAAAGGACGTAGACAGCCCCATCACCTTCGCGCCGGACGGGAAACTCTTCGCCTACCTGCGCGAACATCACGACACTCCGAATTTCGATCTCTTTCTGGTGAATAGCGACGGTACCCCCAACCGCGCGCTGTTCAGCAACGTCATGATACCCACCGACAGCGACGTCCCGGTGTGGCTGCCGACCGGAAAGACCATCGTCATTCCCATCGTGCAAACCACGGAAGATTCCCTGGGCGGCCTGCTGGCGGTGGATGTGGCCACCGGCAAGCGCGAGGAGGTCGCGCTGAATCCCAGCCGAATCTATTTAGAACCGGCGTGGCTGCCGGGCACCGACGGGCTGGTGGTGTCCACGGTCTCCGTCGAGCGTGGCTTACAGGAGCGGCAACTGGGCTTCGTAAGTTATCCCAAAGGTGAATTTCGCGCGCTAACCACCGACACCAACAACTATCTTCATCCCAGCGTTTCCGCCGACGGCAAAATCATCGTCGCCGAAGAGAGCCAGTTCACTTTCGAACTGAGCGTAGCGCCCGCGGCGAAGCCCGACGAGTTGCAGTCCGTGCCATTGATGTCCCATCAGCCCATATACCACTGGAACTGGATGCCTGACGGAAAACTGGTCATTCCGCAAGGCGGCGAAATTCGCCTCGTTGATCCGGCCGGCGGTGAATCGGTTTTGCTGTCGGACGATAAGCGCATCCCGGATCAAAGCGTCCCCTGCGGGAAGTACGTGGTGTTTCGTTCCATCCCAACAAACGGCGGGGCGTCCGTCAATCTATGGCGTTTGGACGGGACGGTAACCAAGCAACTCACGTTTGGACGCAACGAGCAGTATCCCCAGTGCTCGCCCGATGGTAAGTGGGTGTATTACATCACGCAGCAGGAGAACCAGGGGTTGAAGCGCGTTCCCGTGGAAGGCGGCCCCCCGGAAACGGTCATCGAAGATCCATCCTTCGGCTTCAGCCTATCCCCCGACGGCAAATTCATATCCACGCTCGATGTTCGCGAACTCGATCACAAACTCGTACTGAACATATTCAGCATCGCGGACAAGAAGACGACCTATCACAACATCGACCCGCGGGCATCGGATCCGGTGAGATTCGCTCCGGAGGGCAATGCCGTGGTGTACAAGGTGCGCGAAAAGGGCGTCGACAATCTGTGGCTGCAGCCGCTGGACGGTTCGGCTTACCGGCAGCTTACGCACTTCACCTCGGAACGTATTTCCATTTACGAATTCTCCGCGGACGGCTCGCGGATCGCCATCGAACGCGGCCATGCCGAGTCGGACGCGGTGTTGCTGCGCGACACCACGAAGTAATTCGAAAACAACAACGGCGATTATTTCGATTGGCCCGAGGGCGCGGCGGCTGGCGACGGGCTAGTGTTCGCGTTGGCCTTTGCGAAATACCCCCGGCGGGCGCGCACTTGATAGCCCTTGTGTTCAGGCACGTCGATGCGAATCCGGTGGTACTTGCCGTCAAGAATGGAATTCGTCGGAATGTAGGCGATCGAATACTGGTTGCGCAGCTCATCCCCGATGTCCTGGAACGACTGATCGAGGTCGTCCACGTGATACGGGAAGAACGCGCGGCCGCCGGTTTCTTCCGCCAAATCGGCGAGTATCTGGTCGCCTTCGGTAAGATGCGTTTTGCGATCCGCCAATTTATACGGGTCGGTCTGCGACAACTGGATCCACTGCGTGCTGGTGCTGATGGTATAGATGACCACGCTGTACCGCTGGGCCATCTCGATGGCTTCCGCGCGCGTGTGCGTCGAAAGATTGTCGTCGCCGTCGCTGATGACGATCATCACCCGGCGCACCACGTCAGGCTGATCGCCCGGAGGCCGCGGAGGATGGCTCAGCTCCTTCTCGCAGGCGGTGTAGATCGCGTCGTAGACCGCGGTGCCGCCGCCGGCGCGGGTCTTGACGATCTCGTCGCGCAGCCGCCCGGCATCGTCGGTGAAGCCTTGCAGGATGCTGGGCTCGTCGTCGAAGGTCATGACCAGCGCTTGATCTTTGTTGCGGCGCAGAACCGAGTACAGGAAGGATGTCGCAGCGTCCTGTTCGAATTTCAAGCGGTCGCGAATGCTATTGGACGTGTCCATCAGCAGCCCGATGCGCAAGGGTAGATCGGTTTGCTTGCTGAAATAACGGATGGACTGCGGAGTCTTATCGTCCCAAATCTTGAAATCGTCTTTTTCGAGGTCCGGGACAAGTTTGTTTCGGCGGTTCAGCACGGTAAACAGAACGTCCACCAGGCTCACCGTCTGCGTGATTCTGCCCGGATTTTGCGCGGAGGTCCCCGAAGGCGGAGGCGGCGGCTCCTGCGGCGGCGCTCCTTGCGGTTGCGTGCCGGACGTTGGTGTGGACTGCTGTGCGCGATCGCTGACTGCGGTGACCAGCAGAGCCATCGCCAACAGACCGGACATCCATAGAGGTCGCATGTGGATTGATTATAGGTAGTTGGTGAGTATAGCGTCAATTCGTCGCGCATCGTCGCCCGCGGCGATAGCGAGTTCGTACAAGAACGCACCTAGAGCGTGCGGCAGAGGAGCGCGGAGGTCGATCCAAGCGCCGCCGCGAGGGTGCGCGAATCCAAGTTTCGCCGCGTGCAGGAAATTCCGGCCGAGCGCCGGCATCGTGAGTTTGCCTGCGACCATCTGCGGCGCCGCACCGTAGAGCGTGTCTCCCACCACTGGATGATGCAGCGCCGAAAAGTGTACGCGAATCTGATGCGTCCGCCCGGTATGTAACTGGACTTCGACCAGTGTGGTCGTATCGATGCGCGCCAACACTCGCCAGTCGGTACGCGCCTCGCGGGCGTCGGCCAGCACGGCGGTCCGGCGCGCGGTCATGCGCACGCGGCGTTTCGGATCGCGGCCAATCGCGAACTCGATGCGCCCGCCGTCTTCTTTCAGCAGGCCCTCGACCAGCGCAATGTACGTTTTCTTGACGGTGCGCTGGCGAAACGCTTCGCCGAGTTTGGCGTGGGCGGCGTCATTTTTAGCCACCAAAATGATTCCCGAAGTATCTTTGTCCAGCCGGTGCACGATCCCCGGACGCAATACGTCGCCGCCTTGCGACAGAGTCTGTCCGCGCCCAAGCAACGCGTTCACCAGCGTGCCGCGTGGATTCCCCGCGCCGGCGTGAACGATCATCCCGGCCGGCTTGTTCACCGCAACCACGTCCTCGTCTTCGTAAAGAATATCGAGTGGGATAGATTCCGCCTCCGCCCGCATCGGCGGCCGCGGCCGCACTTCCACCGTGACGTGCTCTCCCCCACGAACACGATGCGAGCCTTTGGCGGCGCGGCCATCCAGAAGAATGAGCGCCGCTTCGATCAGCTCTTGCACACGCGTGCGGCTTAGGTCCGGACAGTGAGCCGTGACGACGCGGTCCAGCCGCTCGCCGGCTTCTTCGGAAAGGACAACGAAGTCGTGCTTCATCTTGTACGCTGAGAAAGCGTCAATGGGCTTCGTGCTTGGAAACTTCGTGTGCGTGATGTTTCGTCAACAGCACGTCCAGGATGATGAGCGCGGCGCCGATGGCGATGGCCGAGTCCGCCACGTTAAACGCCGGATAGTGATAGTTGCCGAAGCGCACTTCGAAAAAATCGGTCACCGCGCCGTGAAAGATCCTATCGGTGACGTTTCCTGCGGCGCCGCCCAGCAAAAGCGCGAGTCCCGCGGCGGTCAAATTCCCTCCGCTATGCCCGGCAGCGAAAAGCCAGGCAAGCCCGCAAATCACAACGACCGAGCCTCCGATCAGAAAAACCCGCGTCCAGGGAGAAGACGAATCCGCAAACACGCCAAACGCGATGCCCGGATTGCGGCTGTGTACCAGGTAGATGAAACTGTGAACCACCTCGCGGTTCCAGCCCTCGAAGGTCTGCGTCTCGAACCAAGCCTTAGTCGCCCGGTCAAGCAGCACCGTCCCCAGCGTGAGCCACAGCCATCGCAACCGTCTTGGAATCATCAGTCCCACAAACCCTCACAAATCCCCTACAAGATCCACTCCACCTGGTAGCGCCGGCTTGCCCTGAGCTTCGAAGGGCATCCTGCCGGCTCCCCGCCTAGCCTCCGGCATCTCGCTCGCCCCGACTTTCGAAGGGCATCCCTTCCGTCCGCGCGCCCCCCGCCGAAAAATGTCATCCCGAGCGGAGCGAGGGATCTGCTTTTCCGCGCTGGCAAGACCCTGTCATCCCGAGGCTACCCGACAAGGGTAGCCGAAGGACCTCGACGCCAACACCACCACCTAACCTCAGCTCCGCGTCGCCGCCTCTTCCGTAGCCCCTTCGATCTCCGCCAAAGCCTCGCTGCAGCGCTCGCATATCGTCGGATACCGCTTGTTCTCTCCGACGTGGACAGAATAATTCCAGCATCGATCACACTTCGTCCCCTCGGCCTTCTGAATCGTCACTTCCAACCCAGGAATCGCCTCCGACCGATAGTCCCCATTCCCCGCCGTAAGAAAATCCACCTGCGAAACGATGAACAGCCCCGGCAAAAGCGGCAGGTACTGTTTCAGCTTGGCCTTGAGTTCAAGCTCGGCGTTGAGCAAAACCTTGGCCTCCAGCCCGGAATTAATTTTCTTTTCGTTGCGCGCGGTTTCCAGCGCCTTCAGAACCTCGCCGCGAACTTTCGAGAGTAGTTCCCACAGCGCCACCTGTTTCGGCGCAATTTCCGTGCGCAGCTCGCCCTCTTCGCTGAATAGCGCCATGTGCACGCTGTCGTGTTCGGCTGCCGTCTTCGGCAAGTATTTCCAGATTTCCTCCGAGGTGAAAACAAGGATCGGCGCGATCAGCCGCACCAGCGCGCTGGAGATTTTCCAGACCGCGGTCTGCGCCGACCGCCGTGATTTATTTTTCGCCGCCTTGGTGTACAGGCGATCTTTCAAGACGTCGTAATAAAACGAGCTAAGATCGACGACGCAGAAATCGTGGATGCCATGATACACGCGGTGAAAATCGTAGCCCGCGTACCACTCACGACACCTGCTCACCAGGTCGGCGGTGCGCTCGAGCATCCAGCGATCCATTTCCTCGAGCTGATCGTTGGGCACCACGTCGCGCCTCGGATCGAAGTCCGCTAAATTGCCCAGGCCATAGCGGAACGTATTGCGAATCTTGCGATACGCGTCGCTGAGCTGCGTCATTACCCGCTCGCTCATCTTCACGTCCGCTTGATATTCCACCGACGCCACCCACAAACGCAGCAAGTCGGCGCCCCAACGTTCGCAAATTTCTGCCGGATACAGCGTATTGCCCAAAGACTTCGACATTGGCTGGCCCTTTTCGTCCAGCGTCCAGCCGTGCGTCACCACGCCCTTGTAGGGCGGATTGCCGCGGATGCCGATGCCGATCAGCAGTGAACTGTGGAACCAGCCGCGATATTGGTCCGGGCCTTCCAGATACACATCCGCCGGCCACTCCTTCCCTTTCAGCACTGCAAGGTGCGAGGAGCCGGAATCGAACCACACGTCGAGAATGTCATTCTCCTTGCGCCACTTTGTCGCGCCGCACGAGCATTTCGTTCCTGCGGGAAGCAGCGTGTCGGCCGAGTGCTTGTACCAGGCGTCCGCGCCTTCCTTCTCAAACCATTTCACGACGTTACGCAGCGCCTTGAAATCTTCCAGCCGCGTGCCGCAAGCGTCGCAATAAAAAACGATGATCGGCACGCCCCAAAATCGCTGCCGCGAAACGCACCAGTCCGGCCGCTCCGCGATCATTTCGTACATGCGGTCTTCGCCCCACGAGGGAATCCACTTCACGCCGCGAATCTTCTCCAGCGTTTCCTTTCGCAGCGATTCCTTCGCGCCGTGAGCCGCTTGATCCATTCCAATGAACCATTGTTCGGTGGCGCGGAAGATCACCGGGTTGTGGCAGCGCCAGCAGTGCGGGTAGCTGTGCTTGTATTCGTGATGGCCCAGCAGTGCGCCGCGGTCGGCGAGCAATTTCACAATGATCGGGTTGGCGGTGAAGACGTCTTTGCCTTTGTACTCGGGCAGGCCTTCCAGGTAAACGCCACGGTCGTTCAGCGGCGCGGCCACCTCCAACCCGTACTTCTGCCCGGTGTTGAAGTCGTCCACGCCATGGCCCGGAGCGGTGTGCACGATGCCGCTGCCCTGATCCAGCGTCACGTACGTAGCCAGAACGCCCGGCACCTGCATCGGCAAAAAAGGATGCTGAAACTTCATGCCCTCGAAGTCCCGGCCCTTGTAGGTCGCGAGAACACTCGCATCCTTAATCCCGCACTCTGCTTGCAGCGCGGCAACGCGGTCGGCCGCAAGCAGCAGCGCGCCTTTTTCCGTGTCCACCACGACGTAGTCGAAATCCGGATGAAACGCCAGCGCGCGATTGTGGGGAATCGTCCAGGGAGTCGTCGTCCAGATAACCGCGCTGACATCGCTTCCTAGCTTCGCGACCTCGCCCCCGCCACTGCCGCCTACCACCGCAAATTTCACCCAGATCGATGGGCTGACGTGATCCTCATATTCCACTTCCGCCTCCGCCAGCGCCGTCGAATCGAAGAGGTCCAGGAACGCGCCGGCGATGACCGCCTCGTAATCGAAATTCATCGTCAGGTACGGCTCGTTCCATCGCCCGAAGATGCCCAGCCGCTTGAAATCCTTCTTGTGCTGCTCGACGTAGCGCGCTGCAAATTCCCGGCACAAGCTGCGGAACTCTGCCGGCGGCACTTTCTCTTTTCCGCCAAGCTCCTTCTCCACCTTCGTTTCGATCGGCAAGCCGTGGCAATCCCAACCGGGAACGTACGGCGCGTAGTGACCCGCCATGCTCTTGGTCTTGACCACCAGATCTTTTAAGATCTTGTTCAGGCCCGTACCCAGATGGATTTCGCCGGTCGGATAGGGCGGCCCATCGTGCAGCACGAACAAGGGCTTCCCTTGACGCGCCTGCAAAATGCGTTCATAAAGGTGCGCATCCTCCCAGGCCGCAAGCTGCTTTGGCTCATTTTGCGGAAGGCCGGCCTTCATGGGAAACTCAGTTTTGGGAAGATTGAGCGTTTTCTTTATTTCGAGTGGCTCGGCCATGGATCGATGGAATCGATTCCCTTCTGTACCGTCATTCGCCTCAAGTGTGTCCCCTGGGGAAACATCGGAAGGCAAGGTAATCACGTATGT
>JBEKWY010000148.1:0-12142 GCA_049512575.1 Candidatus Acidiferrum sp. | reverse complement strand
ATCGGTTACCCGACCGGGATCGAAGGGATTCTGGCGCGGGCCGGTTCCGATGTGGCGCAGAAAATTACCGACACGCAGAATGTGACGCACATCGTTTCGGAACTGGCGTCGCAGCAGTTGATTCGGCCGACGACGACGCAGGGGCACATCGGCGACATCCTGCAAGACAAAATCGTCTACGACGCGGCGACGACTTCGGGCGGCTCCGGCGGACCGCTGTTCAATCGGAGCGGCAAGGTGATCGGCGTCAACTTCGCTATCCTTAAGGGCTTTGGCGGTTCCAACCTGGCTGTGCCTGTTCGCTACGCCAACGAACTGCTGAAATAATTTTCCGTTGCGCGTCCGTTTTGGTTCTTCGTTGTTCTACGTTTCTTAGTCTCTTGTTTTCTCCAGTTCTTCCTCAAGCTCACGTTTTTTTCTCACTAGCGATTCGGCAATTACGGCGTCTTGCAAAACCTGGCGGGTCTAAGGACCCGCCACCACATCAGGACGTGCTATCAGGATGTGCTGCGTATGGCGGTTTTGTGGCCGCTGTCCTGGACTCTGAGCACGATCATGTACAAAACAATGGCGAGGTTGGCGAGGAGGATCACCCACTTGATCGGGTGGGGATGGCGCATCAGGGAATACATTTCCCAGGGCAGGTACATGGCGCCGGAGAGGAGCGCGAACCATTCGGCCCATTCGCGGTCGTTCCACAAACCAAAGGCTTCGGCAAAGCGAACCATGGCGTAGATCACGGCAGCGCCGGCGAGGGCCCAAAGGCTTTTGTCGGTGGTGTGGTTGGCGGCGTTGACGAACAGATTGGAGAGACGGCCTCCGGGGCTGGCGTGGAGGAAGTGAATGAGTTGTTCGGCAAATTCGTCGAGGTTCTTGTGCATCAGGCGGAGTAGGCCGAGACCCAGCAGCAAGACGAGAATGCCCTTGGAGGCTTCAAAGACAGCCACGGTGCGGAGTGCGACAAGCTTCTTGGATGGGTGCATAGGCCTCTTGCCAACTAGACGGTACGGTCTCGCGTGAAAAAGTTCAAGTGGCTCTAGAAGTAAGCAGGTAGTGGCGGACAGCGCGCAAGCGGCACGACATCGCAAGGCCAGATTTTCGCTAGCGAGAGTGATATCCCGGTGTTTTCGTAAGAGTGGCAGGGAAAGGACTTACAGACTTCGGAGTCCGTAAGAGCGGCAACGAAAGGACTTAGAAGATGGCGATTTTGGGGGGCAGAGCGAGAGAGCGAGAGTGTTTCCCGGGTAGAGACCGCAAGCAGGCTGGGGAGGGTCCGCGGAGAGAAACGAGGCAAGGACGTAACGAAATAATGAGGTAGAGATAAGGAAAGAACAGGCTTGCGAGCGATTTGGACGGACAAGGGGGTACCTTCCTGTTTCTTCCCCCCTAACTTCTTATAGAAACAAGACAAGCATACACGAAACCGGAAAGAAGTCAAGGGAATAATTGTACCACCTGGTTATTCGAACGAGCAGGGGACGATGTTTTGTTCGAACCGTGGCGATAATGATGGGACGGAACGGCAACCCCAAGACCCAGGTTCGAACACCGAACCTGGGGCACCCTTCTCATTTTTTTGATTTTCCACGCGGGAAGAGTTGCTCGTTCGATCGACGGAAGGTGACTGAGAGATCCGAAATTGGGTCGGCCACCCGCCCGTTTACGATCCCACGATCGCGCGAGTAATTGCCGCCCACCACGCTGGATTGATCCGCCACGCGTAAACTGCAAAACTCTGTATCACGATCATTGCGGGCAGCGCATAGAGATAGACCTTGTGAACGCGCCCATCCACCGCCCAATCGCGTGCCATGCCTAGCGCGATCAGACAATCCAAGGCTGGGAAGAAGAGGGTGTGGTTGAACATGAAATCGAATCGGCCAATGGCGGCGTCCATGAGTTGGCAACTCGCTATGAAGACGAGGCGTCGATGATATTCCGGCTTCTTTCTCCAATAAATCGCCATGGCGATGCAGGAGCCGAAGATGATCATGTCGGCAAACGGAATCGACAGGAAAGAATCCAGGTCCTTCTGATGAAGCACCAAGGTATCGAAGCGGGTCATGACCACCGCGATTGTGCAACCCAACACAACCATCACGGCGGCAAGCCCGGCTCCAAACCAGCCGAGCAAGCGGTGCACGCTGACCCTCCTCGCACGGACCAGAGACGACTGAACGATAAAGAAGACCACCCACGTTGAGAAAGCGACGCCGTGCATCCACAACAGCCAAGGCCTTGCGGGGTTGGCGTGGAAAAGGTTGGCATTGACGGTGCGGCTGAAGCCCGCCAACACCAGCGCGGCCAACACCAGCGACATGCAAAGATAGAAGTACCGGCTCAAGAACGCCTTGAACTGTCTGGTTGTGCTTGCTTCTTTCTCAATCCAGCCAGCTAGCCCTGCGTTTCCAATGGCCACAGATTTCCCCCTGAGAGAACGCTGCAAATGTGAGACCTGACGCGAAGAGAACCCGGTAACCGAGATGCGGAGTGGGGGAACTATAGTGGCGGCATGCGAAACTGTCAAGAAAAGGCGGGCAAAGTTAGTAATAAACGCGATAATCGGATAAAGGTTCCAGGTAATGCGTGCGATCAGGGAGAACCGCTGACACTACCGCGTTGGCGGGTTTTTACTCGTCGCTATAGGATGGCTCAGGCGAATCAGGAGCAATCATGGCCAATCAAGCAGCGCTCAAGTATATCTTCTACATTGCCGCTACCCCGGAGAAGGTGTGGGAGGGCTTTGTGTCGCGCGAGTCGAACCGCATCATCTTCAGCGGGGCTGAGCTCCAGGCAGACTTTAAACCTGGTGGTTCGCTCGCATGGGTGGGCGCGGGAGCCGACGGCAAGCCCATGACCTACGTTCGAGGGCAGGTCTTGCGGTATGAGCCCCCAAAGGTTTTTCAGTACACGTTCGCAATGGGCCAAAACGATAAGGCGTCGCGTGCAACAATCGAACTGGTGACGGAGACCGAAGCCATCAAAGTAACGGTGACGCATGACGAGTGGGCCGAGGATGACCCGACGTACGCTGCCTGCGCCGATGGATGGCCACGTATTCTTTCCCGCTTGAAGACGCTGCTTGAGACCGGAAAGACATTCAAGCCGCATTGATACGAAGTGAGACTGCCCGGTAGCTTTCGGCCCCCGCGAGCGCGGGCACGCATGTACTGGTGGCCGGTGAAGTAGGCGTTGTTCCGAGGGGAAGACAGGAAGCGTGAATCGGCCACCCTTCTCGTCCGATTTACCACATGAGTCTTAAGAACGCTGGAGTTCTCCCGCGTTTGATTGCTCAAGAGTTGACGGACCTGTCGAGAGCGAAGCTGGTTGCAACGCCTCGTGGAGTCGGAATAGATTATGCTGCCATGACGTGATGATTCGTCTTTTCCCGGGGCAATCCAGGCAAGGAGAAACTCCGTGATTCCGCTGATCTGGAGTCTGTTGAAGCCCTATCGGGGCAGTTTGGTTCTCATCTCGCTCGCGATGCTGCTTCAAATGGCAGCAACTGTAGCCATGCCCTGGCCTCTGAAGGTCGTCTTGGACAATGTCGTGGGCGAGCACAAGCTGCCTGGTTGGCTAAGTAATGCTCTCCGGCCTTTCATGAGTGGTGGCTCCAAAATGGAAATTGCCGCAGCCGCAGCGATTGCGCTCGTCGTCATTGCCCTCATTGGGGCCGTTGCCTCCTACATAGCGAACTACTACACGGCCAGCGTCGGTCAGTGGGTGGCGAACGATCTCCGGATCAGGACGTACGACCACCTCCAACACCTTTCCCTCCACTACTACAGCACTCACGACCTAGGCACTCTCTTAAGCACAATCACGGAGGATGTTCAGACCATCCAGGCATTCGCCTCCGCGTCGACCCTAGGGATCTTCGTTGACCTGCTCACCATTGGGGGCATGCTGGTCATCATGTTCTTTCTGAATTGGGATTTCACCCTGATCGCCGTGGCTATCACTCCATTCGTACTGCTGATGATTTCGCGCTTCAAAAAGGCCGTCAAGAAGGCCACCAAGGAAGTGCGCAAACAACAAAGCGAGATCGTAACCGTGGTGCAGCGAGGGCTGGAGTCGATCAAGGTGGTTAAGGCCTTCGGGCGTCAGGATTTGGAAGAACAGGAATTAAGTATGGTCAGCAAGGCCACCGTCGACGCCGCGTTGCGAGCCCGGAGGGTAAAGGCGCTGCTGTCGCCGGCGGTAACTGTCATCGTTTCTCTGTGCACTGCCTTTGTGCTGTGGCGAAGCTCGGCGCTCATTCTCAAAGGGACTATGACCGCTGGTGCGCTGACAGTGTTTCTGGCCTATCTGGCGCAGTTCTTCAAACCCGTCAAGGATTTGGCGACAATGACCAATTCTATCGCGCAGACCGCGGTCGGCGTCGAGCGCGTGCGCGCGATTCTGGAGGCCGATGATGTGATCTCGGAAAAGCCGAGCGCGCGCGACCCCAACGTGCTCAGGGGCGACATTGACTTTGATCGCGTCAGCTTCGGCTACAACCAGGAAACGCAGGTCTTGAACGATGTGAGCTTCAAGATTAAAGCTGGACAGATGATCGGGATCGTCGGGCCAACCGGCAGCGGGAAATCCACCATCGTTGGACTGATTCCCCGCTTTTACGATCCCATTGCTGGCAAGATCGCTATCGACGGAATTGACTCGCGGGATTACAAACTCCGCGGTCTGCGCAGCCAGATTGCGTACGTTCTGCAGGAGACCGTGCTGTTTCGTGGGACCGTGGCGGATAACATCGCCTACGGGAAAGGAAACGCCACGCGCGACGAAATCGTGGCTGCAGCCAAGCTGGCCAATGCGGAGGAGTTCATCGCCAAGATGCCTCATGGGTACGAAACCATGGTCGGCGACCGCGGCGACACCCTTTCCGGCGGGCAGAGGCAGCGTATCGGCATTGCCCGTGCCATTATCCGCAACAGCCCCATCCTACTTCTCGACGAACCAACAGCAGCACTCGATAGCGAATCCGAAAAGCTCGTCATCGACGCGCTTACGAAGCTGATGAGAGGGCGCACGGTCATCACCATCGCGCATCGATTAAGCACCATCCGCGACGCCGACAAAATCCTGGTGATGAAAGATGGCGGGTTGGCAGAAGAAGGGTCCCACGAGAGGTTGATGCTCCTCGGCGGTCTTTACGCGGAACTATATAACGCTCAGTTTGAGCGACACCTGGCGGAGGCTCCGCCGGTAGTGGTCCCGGCGAATGCAGACAGTAAGGAGAAATCGTCCGAGGAGGGGGAATGTCGCACTCATTGATCGTTCTGCCGGATCACACAGCGAAACCCATCTTGGACGCGATCCACGGCGCAAGGAAATCGCTGCGCGTGAAAATGTTCGTGTTCTCTCATCCGGGCTTGGTGAAGGCCGTCATTCTGGCGAAGAAACGCGGTGTCCGTGTGCAGGTGATGCTGAACCCGGCCCGCCGCAGCGGCGAGCCAGAAAACGAAATCACCCGGAAGAAGTTGCGGGCTGCCGGAGTCGAGGTCATCGATAGTAACCCAGCCTTTGACGTAACCCATGAGAAATCCATGGTTGTGGATGACGAAGTCGCTTTCATCCAATCGTTGAACTGGGCCACCAAAAATCTCGCTGGCACGCGCGACTACGCGGTGGTCACTACTCGCGGCCCGGAGGTCGCCGAAGTCATGGACTGCTTCGAGGCTGACTGGGCCCGCAAGCCATTCGCAGTGGACAGCAGCACGCTGCTGATTTGGTGCAACAGAAATGGTCGAGACCGTATCGCTCAGTTTATTGACGACGCGAAACACACTTTGTTCGTTCAAAACGAGCGCTATCAAGACTCCGTTATTATCGAGCGGCTCGTGCGCGCCAAAATGCGCGGCGTGAAGGTTCACGTCATGGCTCGGGCGCCGCACAAATTGAAGAAAGAGAAGCTGAACGAAGGTGTGAGCGGTCTGCGCATCATGGACGACGTGGGAATCAAAGTCCACAAACTCCAGCACCTGAAGCTCCACGGAAAAATGCTCCTGGCCGACCATTCCCGTGCCATCGTCGGCTCCATTAATCTGGCCCCGGGAAGTTTTGATAGCCGACGGGAATTAGCAATCGAAGTGCACAAGGCCGAACTTGTTAACCGCCTGCAGCAAATTGTCCGGCACGACTGGAAACACTCCTATCCGCTGGATTTGTCGGATGACGGCCTGCTTGAGGAGATGGCCGACCATAACATTGACGCCGCTGGTGAGTTGGCCTTGAAGGGAAAGCGTCACAAGCAGGGAAAATGAGAGCGCAAGAATTCTCTTTTTTAGCAACCTGTTGCCAACTTGAGTTGGGGTTAAATGGGATCAAAGACTCGAAAAATTTTGCGCAGTGTTGGCTCGCCGACGGCGCGGGAAAACACCACCGAACGAAGTCGCGTTGGAGTCATGGGCTGATCGCTCGATGACGAAAGGGCCCAATCGATTTTCGTCGACTTCAATCGCCAACACCGTTTGAGTGGTTAGGATGTAGATTAAGAGGTTTACACTAGACGCCATGCTTGCATCTTCCGCATTTCGGAGTTAGTCGAAGCCGTATCGTCATTCCGCGGAGGTACTCTTCATGCCAAACAGCACGGCGCAACCGCGAAACGCACTTGTTCGGATACAAATGCGCGAGTTCTGGTCGGGCGATATCGGTCTCACTTTGCTCACCATTTCGCTGGCTGTGCTTGTTTTCGTAATCACTCCGTTACGCGAAGCCGGCCTCTCGGGCCGCGCGGTGATCGATTTGATCATCACAGCTCTAATGGTGTATGGCGCTATTGCCGTTAAGCTGAACCGGATCGACACCATCCTGGTGATCACGCTCATTGCTGTGACAAGTGTCGTTTTGAGCGTGGGGCGTCTCCATCCGACGCTGTTTTTGCATCAATTCGGCTGCGTCCTCTCGACCATCACACTGCTTCTTTATTTTCGTATTGTGCTGCTTGTCATGTTTCGGGCAGGCTCGATTACTTGGGGGCGAGTCCAGGGGGGTATTTGCGCTTATCTGCTTCTCGGAATGGCCTGGGCCTCCGCTTTCCAGATTATCGAGCAATCCCGCCCCGGCTCTTTTCATTTTGTCACGACGCCAGTGGATTTTGATCAACTCATTTCCAAACTGACTTACTTTAGCTTCTGTACCCTCACCACGCTGGGTGGTGACGTCGCTCCGGTGTCTCCGATCGCACGCTCACTCACCGTCGCCGAGGCAGCGGTTGGTCAACTCTTCCCAGCTATTTTTATCGGCGCACTCGTCGCAATGGCCATGCAGTCGCGCACCAAAGCTTGATCGAAGCGTGGTACACGATGTCTGTGCGGCATCGTCCCCAGCTTACGAAGGATTACACCGACAAACTGATTCTGGACATCAGATAGGTGATGTGAACGTGCGCTGGAGGAGCTTGGCGGATATACCGCGTGAGTGGAAGGACTCTGAGGAAGTCGAGCCAGCAAAGTCAGAGTTCTACGCGCCGGCGGCGCGGAGGCGCGCGCGGCGGCTTTCGAGGAAGTCGAGAAACTCGGTCATGCCTTCTCCAGTCTTGGCGGAGAGCTTGAAGACTTGCATGCCGGGACGCACGGCTTGGATGTTGCGTTTTGCGGCGGTTTCGTCGAACTCCACGGCAGCGGCGAGATCGGATTTGGTGATGATGGCAACGTCCGCGCTGTTGAAGATGGTTGGATACTTGAGAGGTTTGTCTTCGCCTTCGGTTACGGAGAGAAGGACGAAACGCAGGTCTTCGCCGAGATCGTAGGACGAGGGGCAGACGAGATTTCCGACATTTTCAATAAAGAGCAGATCCAGATTGTTTAGACCCCAGCCTTCGAGAGCATTCTGGACCATAGCGGCTTCGAGGTGGCAGACCGTGCCGGTGATAATTTGTTTTACTGGGGCGCGGCTGCGGGCCAAGCGAGCGGCATCGTTTTCCGTGGCGAGGTCACCCACCAGGGCCGCAACCCTGTAACGGGGATAAAGAAGAGTCAGAGTTTTTTCGAGGAAGGCAGTCTTGCCCGAACCCGGGCTAGACACGAGACTGACGGCCAGTACGCCCGCTTTGCGGAATCGCTCTCGCAGGGCGCGTGCGACCACGTCGTTTTGCTTCAAGACATTCTTTCGCACTTCCACCAGCCGCGGCGTCTGCAGCGAGTTGGCGCTCATTCGGTGATCTCCAGCGCGACTACTTCCAATTCTTTTCCATGCAGCACGGTGGGAGTCGGAGTGCCACATTCAGGGCAGCAAAACCACCGGATCGAGGAGACTGGGCGCGGGGCTTCACACCTAGGACAGAAAACCTCGATGGGAATTTCCTCGATCAGGAGTTGGGAACCTGCCAGTGGTGTGCCTTCGCAGGCGATCTCGTAAGAAGAAAGCAGCGCTTGCTTCACGACACCAGACAAGAGCCCGAGACGGAGATGCACCGCTTGCACTCGGGCCGATCCCTGCCGCTCAGCCTCTTCCTGGGCCATTTCGACGATGCTCATGGCAATCGAGAGTTCATGCATTTGGACGCCTCGGTGTTATGGCTAGACCCGGCGTCGTCAACGCGGCAAGTGCCGCTTGGCCGAGACTGATTCCAGCATCGTTCGCCGGGACCACGTGATTTGTCCAAACCTGGAGATGTTGGGACTCCAAGAGAACTTTGAGATCGCGCAAGAGTAGATCGTTTTGAAAAACGCCGCCGGACAGTGCCACGGTGTCGACTCTGTGCGCGCCGCATAACTCCGCAAGGGCGTTGCTCAGTCCCTCGGCAATGCCGCGTTGGAAGCACCGCCCAATCTCAGCCGGATTCCGGCCGCGAAGCCTGTCGCGAAACACGCTCTCAAGCAATGGACGAAAATCCAACTCGCTATCGACAAAGGGAAAAGGATAGGCGCCGGTTGTCGATGAATGGGTGGCTAGCCGCTCTAGCCACATAGCGGCCTGTCCTTCGAAGGTGATTTCGCGGGTAAAACCCAGCAGGGCTGCGGCGGTGTCGAAGAGGCGGCCAACAGAAGTGGTGGAGAACGAGCGAAGACCTTTGTGCACAAGGAGCGAGGCGTCCCGATAGCGGGCAGGAAATAAGAACGGAGGAGCGGTCAAATCCGGAAGGCCGTCGAGTTGGGCGAGAAACCCCGCCGCTGCCTGCACTGGATTCGAAGCGGCGGCGTCACCGCCGGGTAGAGCGGCGGGGCGCAGGTGCGCGACGCGTTCGAAGCCGTGTCGTAGGCTTCCGGCGAAAATCTCGCCGCCCCAAATGCTGCCGTCGTCGCCGTAACCGGTGCCGTCGAAGCTTACACCGATGACACGCTTGTCCCACGCGGCGCGCTCGGCAAGGACGGAAGCGACGTGAGCCCGATGATGCTGGACGGCGATTGCTTCAGCCGAGGAAAGGTCGGCGGCATAAATTGTCGAGGCGTACTGAGGGTGCGCGTCGTGCACGAGCAATAGTTCGTCGGGATCGACTTCGTACATCGAAAGCAAATCGTGGATGGTTTCACGGAAGGCGCAGAGCGATTCGTAATGATCCAAGTCTCCGATGTGCTGACTGACGAAGGCTTGGCCATCGACGACGAGGGTGATCGTGTTCTTGAGGTCGGCGCCGAGAGCGAGGATGGGACGATCGGTTGGAATGGCAGCGGCGGCGCTGGGGGCGTACCCGCGTGCGCGGCGAAGGATTGCGGGGCCGAAAGCGCCCACGCGAGCGACGGAATCGTCTACGCGCCGAGCTATGGGCCGCTCTCCGATTAAAAAACCGTCCGCGATACCAGAGAGCTGGTGCAGCGCGTCTTCATCCTGGTACGCGATCGGCTCGCTGGAGCGATTTGCGCTGGTCATGACCAGAATTTCGGGAGCGCCAGCGGCAAAGAGTAGATGATGCAACGGTGTGTAGGGCAACATGACGCCGAGCTCGTCATTGTCGGGGGCGAGCTCAGGAAGGTTGATCTTCGCCGGCGCAAGGACGATGGGCCTCGCGACGGATTTCAATAGTGATTCGGCCTCGATTGGAAGAGCAACCAAGCGGCGAGCGACTTCGAGATTTCTGGCCATTACGGCGAAGGGCTTCTCTTTGCGGTATTTTCGAACCCGCAGCGCGCCGACCCCTTCTGCATTTTTCGCGTCACAGGCCAGATGGTAGCCGCCGAGGCCTTTTATTGCGACGATCTTGCCTGTTCGAAGGTAATGCACAGCGTTTTGGATTGCCTCGTCGTCGCCGCGTACAAGTTTTTCGCCTGCTCGAAAGTAATAATGCGGGCCGCACGCGGGGCAAGCGACCGGTTGCGCGTGGAATCGGCGATTTGCGGGATCGCCGTGCTCCTTGGCGCAGGGATCGTCCAAGACCCAGCCGGCCATCGTGGTGTTCGGACGGTCGTACGGCAGATTTCGAATCACCGTATAGCGCGGACCGCAGTTGGTGCAATTGATGTACGGGTAGCGATAACGCGGGTCTTGGGGTGCGAAGAGGTCTTGCAGGCAGTCCTCACAAACCGGCAAGTCGGGTGAAATTCGAGCCGTAGGCGCCCGACCGGCGGCGCTTTCGTGAATGGTGAAACTATCCAGTCCTTCTGTCGCGGCGGGTTCGATCCAGACTTCCGCGATGGCCGAGGCTTGTGGGGGGCTTGTCTTCATCTCCGTGAGGAAAGATTGGAGTGGGCCTGCTTCTCCCTCGAGATGGATCTCGACCCCTTCCGCAGCGTTGAGCACCCAGCCGTTCAGGCCGTTTGCACGCGCTAGGCGGTAGACGAACGGGCGGAAACCGACCCCCTGCACTACACCGCTTACCTTGATGGAGTATGCCTTCGGCATCGTGTTATTTCGCAACCACGCAGCCACGGCCCTGCCAACCGACCTGGATCACTTTTCCGTCTTCGACCAGGAGCGGCACGGTGAAAGGCGCTTGCGCCAGCGAGCGCATACGCTCCCGCGCGACGCCGTCGGCTTCCACGTCGTATTCGGTGAACTCGCGGCCCTTCCATTCGAGCCATTCGCGCATCTCGCTGGTGTAGGGACAACTTGAGGTTCCGAAGAGCTCCAAGTTAGGCATGGCTGAAGCCCTCCAACGCTTCGCGAATAACGTGATAGATGGACGCCTGAATCTCCTGGATGCGAGGGATGTAGTCGGAGCGGACGATCAAAGGAAAATCGGCCAAGCCGCGACGCAGGAGTTCTCCTCCGTCATAGCCGAGAAGTCCGACGGTCAGCAGCTTTCTTTTTTTCGCCTCTTCGAGGGCCATCACGATATTTTTCGAACCGCCGCTGGTGGAGATGGCGATGGCGACGTCGTGGGGGCGAGCCTGGGCGATCAACTGGCGCTGGAAAATCAATTCGGTGCCGACATCGTTGGCAATTGCGGACAGATTCGCCGGCTCCATGGAGAGCGAAATGGCGGGGATGGGCGCGTAGCCATCTGGCGGCATGACGCAGTCGATGGCCCAGTCATTTGCGTCGGTGGCCGATCCGCCGTTGCCGAAGATGATCAGCTTGCCGCCCCGGTCCAAGGCTTCGCGGATGGCGATGACGGCGCTGCCGATTTTTTCTGCCTCTTCGTTCGCCACGCGCGTGCGGAGAAGTGCGTCATCGCGCACTTTCATCTGAATGGAGGCGGCGACTTCGGCGATGACATCGAACGTTTCCTGTTTCTCTTTGCCGAGAAAAGGATAGAGAAATCCGGCTTCGCCGACGTCGTGGCCTAATTCACGGCGCTCGAAGAAGACATGCACGGTCTCCCAGAGCGTGTGATAGAGAATTTCGATCAGTTCCTGGTGGACGAAGGCATTTTGCGTGGCCGCCTGGCAAAAGTAGGAACCCTCTATACCAGGCAAGGCGAAGGTCATCGCTTTGCGCCGGCGCGCGGACTCGAGGGCCGTCCAGATTTCGGGATCACCCTCGGGTGGACCGAAACCCATGACTATGTCGTCGGCTTGCACCACCGTTCTCAGCCACGGCTCGAAGGCGAGGGAGAGATCAAGAGCGGGAAGGGCGCGCTTGCCTACGATCACCGGATGTACGAATTCAACCGAGACGTGCTGCGCGTCGGTGGCGTGAGGTCCTCGTCCGAAAGCCAGGAGACGGCCACCGCGAAGAAATCGCTCGGACATTTCGCGGCAGGACTCGGCCAGGCGGCGGGCTTCCAGCGCGAAAAACGACTCGAGCACCTGATTGCGCG
>JBEKWY010000147.1:0-12211 GCA_049512575.1 Candidatus Acidiferrum sp. | reverse complement strand
GAATCGCGTTCCGGATTTTGTCGCGGATCATCGGGCCTACCGTCCCCGATCGCAGCAATTCCCCGAGCGAACCGTCCGCTTGAATGGCCCCTACCTCGGGAACAAGCTGCAGTTCCGTATTGTTTTGCTCAACGCCCGGCGTCAGGGTCACGGGAACCACCGCATTGCCGCCGACGACCTTCTTGGCCTGTTGCTTCCCGAACGCCTTGATACACGCCCACCGTTCGTAATGGAGTTGTACCGTCGCGAGGCTAGCAGGCTCGGCAGGCACCAGCGTGGCATTCTGGATAGCGATGCGGTCCCCGCAATGATCGTCCTTGTCCAGTTGTGAGCTCAGCAGTCCGGTCATGTTCTGTTGCAGGTCCGCCAGGTCCGCGCTCAGCTCCAGTTTAAATACGTTCAGGTCGCGATCCTTCGAAACCATGGAAATCAGCGCCGACGCCATGATCGTCACCGCCTGATCCTTGATCGTCAGTGGAATCTTGACTGGTGGGATTCGAAACGTAAGGTTCTGCGACTGAGCCGGACTTGCCTGCACCCCGGCGAGCAGAATCACGCAGAGAAATGTACAAATCTGGCGTTGGCTTTTGTTTTTCATCGACTCCCTTAGATGCAGCCGCAAGCCGTCGGTGAGTCGAAATGTGGGTACCACGGACTTTAGACGATAAGAAAAACGCTCCAAGGCTCCCCTTCCCACAGTCCCAGGAGCCCCCCAAGGCTCTCCGCGCTATACGTTGTAATCTCTCTCCTTGATGGCACCCCGCCTGCTTCGGTTGCCCGATCAGCAAGCCAGTCCGCGCATCGCTGAACGCCGCCTGAATCCAGTAACTCCATGAATGTAGGGGCACAGCACCGCTCTGCCCCAAACGCTCAGGCCTAAACCGGCCTCCCGCCCAAAGCCGACTCAACCAACCCAGAAAATGACCCGCCGCATGGTCTACACTGGAAACGCGGAGCGAACCATGGCGACTCAGAACCAACCCTTACCAACCGATCCCACAATCCGAGAAACTCCCCGCAAGTCGTCGAGCCCATTCCCGTGGATTCTCGGAATCCTATCCGGCGCAATCCTTACGGTGTTGCTGCTTGCCGCTCTGATCTGGCTATCAACGGGTCTTGGACTGTTCCACCTGATTTCTGGCTTGCGCAGCGGACGTACCCAGATCAACGTCGATCAGCCCACCGTCGTTCATCAAATCCGGCAACTCCAGCGCCTCGAAACCGTCAGCTACACCATGGACAAAATCATTTCCGGCGAGCACGCCAACGCCTACCTGCCGAAGTTTCTTGCCGGTGACCGGCTGCTGCTGGTCGTCCACGGAGAAGTGATCGGCGGCATCAACCTCACCGGTTTGCAACCCGGCGACGTTGTGCTGCGGGGCAACAAAGTCTCGATTCACCTGCCCGCCGCCGAAGTCTTCAGCACCCGCCTCGACAACTCCCGGACCAAGGTCTATTCCCGCGACACCGGCCTGTTTTCCTCCCCGGACCCTGACCTCGAAAGCCAGGTCCGCGCCGAAGCCGAGCGCCAACTCCAGCAATCCGCCCTGCAAGACGGCATCCTCAAGACCGCCGCCGACAACGCCCGCAGCACCATCACGGGCATGCTCCAAGGCCTCGGCTTCCGCGAAATCGACATCCACCCGTAGAACAACCGACCCTGTTCCACAAGCCTCTTAGCCACATGCGTATCGCCGCGCGGCGTCATCCTGAACCTACCCGACGAGGGTAGGTGAAGGACCTCAACGCGAACCCGCAATCGGCCCACAAAACGTGGCAGCTAGCTTCCGTCGAAAGCGCCGACACACAGTGAGCTTAACTGTTTTAGAATGAGCACTTGCAAAAGTGTATCAAAACAAAGGACTTTATCTTCCTTTAGAATGAACACTTATGAAAAACAGGGGGGAGGGGGGGTGAACAACTAGTTACCCTAACTTCGACCCATTTTTGGTTCACGGCGCCCTCACATTTTGCTAAATGTAAATGAATTCCAGCAGGTTTCGTCGTAGCATTCGCCATGACAAATTTTCGTCGTTCTTCTTCCCGTTCTTCAGGTCTTTCGCGTCGCTCATTTTTGGTCATGTCGGCCATGCTGCCGGTGGCTCTCCGCAGTCCCGCGGCTTCGTCCATTCCCGTGGGCCTCGAACTCTACTCCGTCCGCGAGGCCCTGAAGAAGGATCTCAATGGCACACTCAAATCGGTCGGGCAAATGGGCTACCAATGCGTCGAATTCTACGCGCCCTATTTCGATTGGACCGAAGCGCAAACCAAGGACGTGCGAAAGCTCCTCGACGATCTCGGCATGCGCTGCTACTCGACCCACAACAACGCCGACTACCTGAGCAAAGACAACCTCTCCCGCACCCGCGACAAGAACCTGATCTTGGGCTGCAAGTACGTGGTCATCGCCTCTTCGCAGCCCGCTCCCGGCATCGATGGCTGGAAAGCCTTCGCGGGCACGCTCAACTCCGCCACCGAACAGCTCGAGCCATCCGGGCTGAATGCTGGCTATCACAATCACAAGATCGAATGGATTCCCATCGACGGCGTCCGCCCGATGGATGTCCTCGCCAAGAACACCAAGCCGACGATCATGCTGCAGCTCGACGTGGGAACCTGTCTCGAAGGCGGCTCCGACCCCGTGGCGTGGATCAAAGCCAATCCAGGCCGCATCCGCTCGCTGCACTTAAAGGACTGGTCGCCGGACCCTGCGAAGGGCTACACCGTACTGTTCGGCGAAGGCGCCGCCGACTGGAAAGCGATCCTTCAGGCCGCGGAGCACGGTGGCGGGGTCGAATACTACCTGATCGAGCAGGAAGGCAGTCGCTTCCCGGAGCTCGAGACCGCGCGCAAGTGCCTGGACGCATTTAAGTCCACGCACGTCTGAAGTCACAAGGTTAGCCACGAAGGTTTGGGGGCAGAGCGCCTATTGGTCCGGGCTTCGCTTGCCGCGGCCTCGATCTCAACTATCCTTTGTGATTGCTGTCTTCTCGTGCCGAACGGCTGCCCTCGCGACAAAATATCAATGGCCGATCACATTAGGTCGGATTTTGCTTTTCCAGTTGCCAGGATCTAAGGAGGAAAGAGCGCCGCACAACCAACAAGCAGGGTCACACGGCGCTCGGGGATACAGGCGAGTGGGTTGTAGGTTCGCTGAGGTGTTTACATCTGGCGGGAAGCTTTCCGGGAACGCAATGTGTTGCGCCGCCGCCGCGTTCCGCAGGAATCCTTTCGAGATTTGCTCGCTGAACACGCGCCACCGATGCGCCGGGCTCAACTCCGCGCTCCAGCCCACAAATTCGCATCTGTTGACGTGCACTCAGAACCTAGTGATCGAGCGCTGTTCTTGATTGCAGGGATGGTGCCAAAGTCGCAGGCAGCAAGGTCCGCGTTTTGTTTCGTTTGGGAGGAACGCGCAAAACCGTTTTGCGTCAACTTGGGAAAATTGTCCCTCTGCGGAACAGTCCCTCGGAGGCCCATTTTCGCACCGGAGTCTTGGCACAAAATCAGCCTGACGGCCGAGCACAAGCTAGGGGGAAGGATTGGGTCTGATGAAAATCGCACCCAACCTTGCGCACGTCAGGCCGTCGCGCCGGACTTCTCCTCCTCGCCCTCTTGCCCATCGCGTTTCAAATAGCGGTACAAACTGGTGCGCCCGATGCCCAGAATCTGCGCCGCTCGCAGGCGGTTGCCTTGGCACATATCCAGCACCCGTTGTATGTGCACCATGCGGACTTCGTCGAGCGAAAGCGGCCGCCACTCGTCGCCTTGCGCGGTACGCGGCCCGCGATGTTGCAGGTGCTCAGGCAAGTCCGCGAGGTCAATAAAATCTCCGGTCGCGGTGATGCACGCGCTGGAGATGACGTTCTCCAATTCCCGCACGTTGCCCGGCCAGGGATGCTGGAGCAGCACTGCCTGGGCCCGCCGCGTCAGCCCGGGAATCTTCTTCCCGTAGGCTTCGTTGTATTTCTTTAAGAAGAACTGCACCAGCAGAGGAATATCCTCCAGCCGCTCGGCGAGCGAGGGAATGCGGATCTGGATGGAGCTGAGCCGGTAGAACAAGTCCTCGCGAAAGCGGCCGGCCAGCACTTCGGCGCGTAGATCGCGGTTGGTGGCCGCGATCAAGCGCACGTTGATTTGTTTGACCTCCGGTGAACCGACGCGCTGGATTTCCCGGTTTTGGATCACGCGCAGCAGCTTGGCCTGCATCGGCAGGGAAGTTTCGCCCACCTCGTCGAGGAATACCGTGCCGCCGTTAGCGTACTCGAACAGTCCAGGTCTGGTGTCCGTCGCGCCCGTAAACGCCCCGCGCATGTGCCCGAAGAGCTGGCTTTCCAGCAGCGTGTCAACCATCGCCGAGCAGTTGCATACCGCCAGGCGTTGCGAACTTACCGGGCTGATTTGATGCAGCGCCCGTGCGACAAGCTCTTTCCCGGTACCCGTCGGACCCACCACCAGGACGTTCGTGTAGTGCCGCGCCACCTTGCGCGCGAAGTCAAACACTTCCAGCATCGCCGGACTTTTGCCTACAATGCCGTGAAATTCCAGATCCTTGAGCAGCTGCTCTTCGAGCGCCTTCACGCGCCGCCGCTGGTCGTACAACGCTGCCACCTCGTCCAGGGTGCGCTTCAGCCGGCTGCGGTCGATGGGTTTCGGCAAAAAATCGGTTGCGCCGCGGCGGATTGCTTCGAGCGCCGAATCCAGAGTGTATTCCCTGGTCATCACGATCACGTGCACGCCCGGATCGGTGCGCAGCGCCTTGTCGAGGAATTCGTACCCATGGATTCCGGGATCGGCCAGCAGCAGGCGGCTGCGACCGTAGCGCACACACTTGAGCGCTTCTTCCGGGTCGGAGGTCAGGATGGATTCGTAGCCGAGCTCTTCCACGAGCGCCGCCAAGGCTTCCAGTTGTAGAGGATCGTCGTCGAGAATGCAGGGAGTCAGCGCGCTCTTGGGCGCGAGAATCTCGACGGTCTTGGTGTGCGCATGTGCCACATCCTGCTATTGGCAACGCGGCTGCCACCTCGCAGCCTCCCTGGGCAGAAGGCCAGTTCCCCTTGCTTACCACCGGCTAAGCGCTTGCCCATCAGCGTCCTGGCGAGGATTCCCACGGTCACCGTCGGGCTATCCCTCGAGTCTGCGCGCAGGCCGAATCTCCGTTTCACGTTTCCGATTCCAAGCCATTTCGAACCACTGTTCCGTTTCGACGCGGCCCCCCCTCTGGTGCTGACCCATCCGCGCGGATTCGTTTAGCAGGGAACGCGATGTATCGTGCAAAGACTAGTTGATCAGGCTGCCGCGCTCCACCGTGCATGGGCTGACCGGGTGCAAGCGGAATTGACGCTGCCCCCCCGGAGTTACGGCCACGAGCTCGGCTTCGTAGGGAACCGGGTGGGGCCGGTCGGCGCTGAGCGATTGCAGCAGCCGCAGGAAGACCACCGCTCCGTCGGGCACCGCACTGGTCAAGGCGACGCACTTGCCGGATTCTTCGCTCCATTCGAGCTCGGATTTTTCCACGAAGAACGCCTGGTTTTTATCCCAGCCGGACACTTCCACGCGGTACAGAGCTGCAATCGGAAAGCGAGCAGACAGCATCATGAACGCGACCTCCGGGAGGTATTTTGCAGTTGGAAGGCCAACGGCTTTGCCGCTAAGCCACTGAAAAGAGGGTGCGTAGTTGAATGAGGCGGCGCAAGCGTGTGCGCGGTAGAGACAACGGGGCAGGCGCTGTGCGGAACTGAACCAGTTTTCTGCGCGTCCCGCATTGCTTGTCGTGAGGCGCTGTGGGCCCGAAGAAGTGGCGGTCCGCCTAGAAATGGCCGCGGAGCAGCAGGTCGGTCGCGAAGCTTTCCACCGGGCCGTAAAAATAACGGAAGGCCAGCAATCCCAGCAGGAGGCCAAGTCGCGCGTAGCTGCTTCCGCGAAGCCAGTCAAGGTAACGCTGCGCGGTGCCTTCATTCATGATCAGCATGATCGCGGTGCTGCCGTCCAGCGGCGGCACCGGTAAGAGGTTAAATGTACCCAGCAGAAGGTTCAGTGAAAACAAAACGAATAACGTGAGGATCGCAAAGTCCGGCTCTCCGGAACTCCAGTGCAACCAACCCATCGCGCTTCCCAGACGCAGTCCAGCCGCGGCGATGAGCATCAGCGTGAAGTTTGCCGCCGGACCCGCCAGCGCCATCAAAGCCGCCCTCTTGGGGTGCTGCCGCTCCCACAGCGGATCAAAAGGCGCGCTGGCCCATCCGATCATCCCGCGCGTGAACAGAAAAGCCAGGATCGGAATCACCACCATGCCCCAGGGCTCTCGCCGGATATGCGGCACCGGATTCAGCGTCACCTGTCCGGCTAGGGCCGCAGTGCTGTCGCCTCCGAGTTTCGCGACAAACGCGTGCGCCGCTTCGTGGCAAGTGGTGGAAAAAAGAAAAACGACGTAGGAAATGAAGCCGTAAACGAGCAGTTGGGGTGTGAGATCGGGCATCGACGTAAGAGCGTAGGGTCTCGCGCGATTATTTGCAAGCCGCTTGGGCCATGCGTGGAATTCGACGATGTCGTGGAGGAACGCGGAGGGCTTGGCCGCGCCCTAACGGAAATCCATCATGGCCCGATCGAGCAAAGCCTTTTCGGCGGGAGTGAGGGGGCGAGAGGAGCCCTTAGCGAGGTCGCCGAGCGCAAGGGGGCCAACTGCAACACGCACGAGGCGCAGGACTTCCACCCCCAAGGCATCCAGCATCCGGCGGATGTGGCGGTTCTTGCCCTCGTCCAGCACGATTTCGAGCCAGGAATTTTTTTCGCCCGAACGCAGCAGCTTCACGCTTTTGACCTGCAGCATTTCGCCGTTGCTTACGACCCCGTTTTGCAGGCGGGCAACCAGCCGGTCATCGGCGACACGCGCGATCTGCACGTGGTAGGTCTTGTCCAGGTGCGTATTTGGCGCGATCACGCGCGCTGCCCACTCCGAATCATTCGTCAGCAGCAGCAAGCCCTCGCTGGCTTTATCGAGCCGTCCGACCGGCGCGATCCATCGGGCGCCGCGTTCGCCAAGTAAACTCTTTGCCGGGTGTTGCGCCGGGCTGTTGCCTGGAAGCGAAGCCGGCGGCAGGAAATCATAGACGGTCTGGCGGCCCTTTTCGTCCGACGCGGTGGTCACGGCGCCGCGCGGCTTGTTGAGCATGAGGTAGACCCTGGGCGCTGCGACGCTTGCGCGTCCATCGACTTCGATACGGTCGAAGCCGAAGTGCACCGGGGTCTCCGGATCGCGTTTTACGGCACCATTCAGCCGCACGCGTCCCGCGTGGATCATTTCGGCGGCCTGGGATCGTGAACAGAGTCCCATTTTGGAGAGCGCGCGGGCCAGGCCAACTTTTCGGCTGGCGTCGCGGCCGCCTGCATGATGCGCAGCCTTTCGCGAAAATTCTTTTCTTCGCACGCGGCGATTATATGTCCAGGTAGGTGCTGCGCACATCAAGCTCAAGGGAAATTTGCCAAGCATGACCAAGAGGCAAGGGGAAAGTGGCGGCGGTGAAGGCCATACGCCAGGCGCCGGTCTCGCTTTGTTGCGGGCTATGAAACGAAAAATAATTTCAGGGTTTCAACCAGGTGAGTTCCGTCAGAAGAAGGAGAAGCGTCGCGTCCCAGCCCTACCGCCTCGTTTTTCGAAGCGTACCACGCCGCCTCTCCTCCTCCAACTTTGCGAACTGATGTCCGCGGGAGGATAGTCGCAGGTGTTAGAGCCCATCTCCATACCGTAAATCTGGTAATTGGCACGGGGAATTTTCGGGTAGCGCGGCTTGACGAGGTCTGAGCTAGCTGGACTACCAAACGGGTGAGGGCGTTTCGAGGGACGCGGCCATAGGACCTTTCTGGCGGTGGAAAATGCCGTTCAGCATGTCGGTGTAGTACTCGGTCAGCACGTTATACCCGCTGTTGTACCCGAGATTGACGCCCCAGTTCAGGAATACGCGGCCCACGCTGCGGTCCTGGGCAGGGTAATAGCTGGTGGAAATTCCGCACGATACCAGTTGGCCGACGGTCTGCGACTTGTTAAAGCCATTCGTGCCGTCATCGCGCCGGGTGATGAACGTGCGGCTCACCGCATACCAGATGCGCGAAAGGGCCGAGCCCGACCCTTGCCGGAAATAACGGGGATCTTCGTGCCACACCGACGGCAGGACGCCATAGATCAACATGCTGCTAGAGGTCTGATCGGCTTCGGACGCCGCCAGACGCTCTCCGTAGGCGCTCCAGCCACGTCCGTAGTGCGGCTGGCCGTTGGTGACTTGCTGGATCGCCGATTGAAAGGCATCGCCGACGTACGCGCTGAAATCGAAGGAGTTATGGACCGCCAGGATATATTTCTGCCGGACGGTCAGCGGCTGTTGGCTCGCCGCGGTATTGTTGGCGCTCTCAAAATCGGGAATCATCCCGAACATGCGCTTCGGTGGATCGTTGCTCACGATCGGATCGGGGCTGGCGGGTGTTGCGACTGCGGATAATCCGCTTGTAGCCGGATCGCGCGGGGCCGCTCCGCAGAGCACGCTCGAGGGTGTCACCAGTTGGGAAGTTGCTGGCGGTTGCGAGGTTTGGTCCGGACAGGAGCGCGGCGCAACGACCGAAGTCACCTGTGTTGGGGGATTGGCGTCCTGAACGGGATCTTGCTCGGATTGTGCGCAGGCGGGGTTCGCGTGGAACGCCAGCAGCAGCAACCCTATCGTGGCTGCGGCGTTGGTCGTGGCTACAACTCTGGACAATGCTTTCTCCAGTAGCGCTACCGGATGGAACCATTGTTGGCTTTTGCGCCCTGCGCGGCGATGGTACTAACCGCCTACCACCGGGCGTTGGTAACCTGATCGGACGAGCAGCCGGAGTTCAGTGGCCCGGCGAGCACGCGCGAAAGCACGGCTGGCGGATGTGAAGCCCGCAAAAATCGTCGAAATTGCCGGAGAATTCCCGGACAGTCGTTGCCGTGACGGCGCGAAAATCAATTTCCTGCAGGGCTGGCCGACGCCGAGGCCGGCAAAGGCGCGAGGCGCACTTTCTCTTTCGTAAACCAGCGCCGGATCGCTCTGCGAGAGGGTTCTTCCCAATAGCGAAAGACCAGAATGGAGAATAAGACCAGGATCAGGGGTGCCAGCAGTTCGCCGAAACGCACGAACCCGCCCGGCAGGCCAGACATGAAAATTCTCGCCCAAGTGGTGACTGGCAATCGCAACAGGTATACGGCGTAACTCGCGCCACCGAGGAGAACCATGAAGCGCGTCGAAAGGAATTTAGCCAACCCGCTTCCGCCTCGAGCTAATTCATAGACGAGCACCGAGAAGGGCAGGATGACCACCGAGACCCAATCGCCCACCGGCAGACTTAGCGCGGCCAGCGTTGCGAACACCGCGGGATAGACGCGAATTGGGCGGCTGACCTGGTTGTGCGCGTTCTTGTCCCTGAGAAATCGCAGGCCCATCACCACGCCGAGCAGGAACTCCGGAATACGCAAGACCGGCAAGGGAACCACTCTTTCAAAGAAGGCGGCATGGTTCTTCCAGTCGCCGAGCCCTTTCACCGGCGTGTGTCCGAAGACGCAGACGGCGAGCAGCACCGCGGAGATCCAGAACAAGGCGCGATCGCTTCTGCGAGAGATCCAGGGAACGACAAACGGAAAACACAGATAGAAGAAAGCCTCGGCGGACAGCGTCCACGCGGGATAATTCCACGCGCCGGCCATATCCGGTTTCAGCGGGTTCCAGGCTTGCACCATAGTGAGAACCGCGAGGCGCGTGCCAAAGTGCAAACCGGTGGCAAAGGAATAGGACAGCACTAGCGAGAGTAGATAGACCGGATAGATCCGCGCGAACCGCGCTTCCCAGAAACGCACCCTTCCTGCCGATCCTGCGATTTGGCCTTCGTAGGTATAGGCCAGAATGAATCCCGAAAGCAGAAAGAACAGGCCGACCGCGAGGTAGCCGTTGCTCAGGAATGTTGCCAGGAGTTGAGGAACCGGATAGCGGTGCGCCAGGCCCGGGTAGGCGTGGAACAAGACCACGTACCAGGCGGCCAGAAAGCGGACGCCGGTGAGCGCGGGCAATTCCCGCCGCCGGGTGGGAACCTCCGGGCGTGGCGGCAGAGAGGCAGCCTGGGTTGCCAGGCTCGGCTGAGACAGGACACACCTCACGCGTAATGTCGGCTATTTTCTTGCGAGGGAGCCTGCCGCAGGTCCGACCGCGGAGGTCCCCGTGGGGACAGAAGTCTTACGCGCACGTATAGTACCATTTTGGGGCCTTGGTGTTGAGAGGATCGACGGGGCCGCTAATCCGTGAGGGTGCTGTCACTTGAGGAGGATTCGAGCCGGTAATGAGGTGGATGGAAGGGCAGACTACGGCGCCGTGGGGCGATTTCGGTGCCCAAAAAGGGTATGGGGCCCCCCATAGATGAATTCACGGGCGATATTTATGCCCGCGAAGGCTAGCAGGGTGTAGTTGCCCATGCGCAGCGCATCCCTGGCGCCATAACGGTTTGGGTACCATCCGTAGACCGCGGTCATGGCGCCCACATAGGGAGAGACGATTGCGGACAATGACAAACGGCGATGGCCGTCGCTGCCGTGCCGTGCGGTCACCGTCGAGATCAGGGCATGATTCAACCGCCGGAATGCGCCGGTGCATTCACAGCGGTAATACAGGGTGTCTTCCTGGAGCGCTTCCGCAAGCGCGTAACGCGTCGTCGTCGTGACCAGCGCGATGCCGAAGTCGGACCCAACCCGCTCCCCGTAGGCTGCGGCACCTTGCCCCCACTCGGGAGGCGCTTTGTCCGCTTGATCGATGCCTCCCAGGATCGCGCCGCTGGCAATGGCATAGGGGCCGAAGGCGTCGTAGAAGTAGTGGTGGAGCTTCGTTTTTTCGGTCGGGCGCTTGTAGATGAAGTCGATTGTGGGGACAGGAGCGCTGACGGGCGGGGAGACGGCGTTGCTGGAGGGATTCGGAACATCGGCGGATTGCGCGCTGCCCACGGGCGATAGCGCTCCCAGACTCGTGACGGCAAGCAACAAAGGAAGAATCGGCAATCGCTTCATGTAGTCCCTTACCTTGCGTTGCATCTGGCGCCCGAGAGTGGATGTGGCAACCTGCTCGAGAAGGGCCGAAATCGTTGCGTTAGCAATATCACAGGGAGGCGGCCGCTGTCTGTCTTTAAAGGGACATATCGTCTGGGCCCGGGCTATCAGGATCAGCTTCGTTTTCGCTCTCGATTCCGATATGACCGTGGTGGAACGACCATAGTCTTCGTCGTCCAGGAATACTTCGAACGCCACCGCAAAGACCTGAAAGGGAAGGGCGCCGAGGCACTACGCGCCGCGGGCCTGCCGAAGTGAGTGAGATTGTTCCCTTAGGTCGTCACAACTGACGTCGGTTTGATCCTGGCGGGAAACTCATAGATGAACTTCAAAAGCATCGCAGAGAATGTGATGAGTTCCTTGGCATCCTCAGCCGACATTATTTTGATCTCATGGTTGGCTTCGTTGCCCTTTTTCCGGATGTGATCTACCCAACCTTGCCCATCCGGCGGAACGTAACCTTTTCCTGCAAGATACTCGATATATTCGATGAACGATTGTCCTGGCTTCGCCCCTTTTTCGACCGCGATGTGCATCAGGAGTTTTCGGCAAGTTAGCACCGCGGAAGTATTCGCGTTGGCCTTCACGCAAGAGCGTGCCTCGTTGTACAGCGCCGCGACGTCTTGGGGCAGAGACCCGACGTTCTCCCCGAAAGACGGTCCAGGGATCTGAAAGCCATTAGGGTCGAAATAAGTCGGGGCGCCGCAATAGGCGCAGATGTAGATGTAGGCCACAGGGTGGGCCTTGCTCTGAAAGCCGATTGCCTGCCCCACGCGATGGCCGCAAAAACTGCAATCGTAACCTCTGGGTCGTATACCTCCCGCGCCATTCCATTCTATCGCCAGTTTTGCCACCTAGAACCAAAGAGTAAAATAACCAAGACCAGCCGCACTGTTACCGCGCCGTCGGGGCGGTGAACATTCAACGGCGTTAGACTATAATCCACTATAATAGCTTCACGCGCCTGTAGCTCAATGGATAGAGCATTTGGCTTCGAACCAAAGGGTTGGGGGTTCAAGTCCCTCCAGGCGCGCCACCAATTTTTGCCCCAAAACCTGCAAGTCTGCGCTGAACCTTCGAGAAGTAAAACCCGAGTAAAACCCAGTCTGTCGC
>JBEKWY010000146.1:0-12257 GCA_049512575.1 Candidatus Acidiferrum sp. | reverse complement strand
GAGGGCCAGACGGGATTGGGTTGCGGTTCGAGTTTTACGGTTTTGGCGTTGGCTACGCCGTAGCAGAGTTGGACGGTTTCGCCACGGTGTACGGCGCCTGGGCTGGCGTAGAAGCTTTGGATGTCGAGTTCCTTGCCTCCAAATTGATCGAGGGCGGCGCGATCGTTTTCGCGTTGCTTCTCGGCTTTTGCTTCGATGGTTTGCCTGTCGATCTGTTTATTTTCCTGCCAGCGCGAGAAGAGAATCCAGCCTACGGCCAGGGCTACGATGGCCAGGGCAAATGAGGAATAGAGCAATGGGTTCTTGTAGATGGAGTTGGATTGAGGTTGGAGAGGAACGGGCATTCGTGTCCTTTGGTTTTGGCTATTGGGCCAGGCATTTGTTTAGATGTTTGGCGGCGACCGTGGGTTTGGGAGTTGCCGTTTCCGGGGCGAATGTGCGGGGCAGAAGGAGAGAGCGAAGCTCGTGCAGTGTTTATAAAGTGGTTACCCTACCCCCTCCCCGTTTTTTCACAAGTGTTCATTCTAAAGGGGGTTAAAGTCATTTGTTTTGATACACTTTTGCAAGTGTTGATTCTAAATGGGTTATGGGTTTCGATAGACGCGTTAATAGAACCTCCCCAAGCCGTGTGTCACGATAGTAACAGATTAGTTAAAGATTGTCAAGGTAAACTTTCGGCAGGCGGTTAAATTGATTGTTGTCATTACGTTGCGCACTGAGACGCCTGGGCAAGCTGGGGCGCAGCCGTGCTGCGCCCCTACAAGTGTCGGGTGGATGAGGGCGTGGTGGTCGGAGTCAGGTGACGAGGGCGAGCGACGTCCGTCTCGATGACGGCGGCGTTTGGTTGTGGTCGAGGGTGGCGTGGTTAGGCTTTTGCGGTTACGCGCCAGCTGAATTCTTTGTTGGACTTGTAATTCCAGATGGTTACCAGGCCGATGGCGATCAAATTGGCCAAGTAGCGGTCCATGTGGAAGAAATTGAATTCGATGTTGAGGATCACTACGTTGAAGAAAATGCCGAGCGAGCAGATGGCGTTGAATTTGAGGAAGCGCTTTACGCGCTGGCCGAGCGTATTTTGGTTCTTCGAAATGGTGCCAAAAGTCCACATGTCGTTCCAGATAAAATTGTTTACGAGAGCAGCTTCGGCAGCGAGGAGCTTGCTGCGGGTCAGGCCCCAGCCGAGCATCCTAGGATCGCTCAGCAAGAAGAGAATGGACATGTCGATGACGACACCGCTGGCGCCGACCACACAGAAACGGAAGAAGCTGGAAACGTGCAATAGGTAGAGACGCAAGCGCAACAGGTGCTGGAAATATTCGAGGTAAATACGATTGGTGAGTTTGCTGGAGCCCTCGGCGCGTTCGCGGAAGGTGTAGGGGACCTCGCTGATCCAACCGACCGTGCCGCGGCCGAGGACTTCGACCAGGATTTTATAGCCCAGCGGGCTGAGCGTGCGATTTTCTATGGTGGTGCGGCGAATCATGAAGAAGCCGCTCATGGGGTCGCTGATGCGGCCGATGACCTCGGGCAGAAGCATGAAACCGATCATCTGCGCGCCGCGGGAAATGATCCTGCGCGCCAGGCTCCAATCGCTTACGCCGCCGCCTTCGACGTGACGGCTGGCGATGCCGAGATCGGCGCCGCGCTGCATTTCTTTGGACAGATTGGCGACGACTTCCGGCGGATGCTGGAGGTCGGCATCCATGACGGCGAGAATGCGGCCTTGGGCGATTTGCCATCCGCGGATTACGGCAGTGGAGAGGCCGCGCTCGCCTTGCCTGCGAACGACGCGAACTTGCGGAAATCTCTCGGTTTGAGCCAGGGCGATTTCCCAGGTGAGGTCGGGGCTGTCGTCGTCGACCACGATGATTTCGTACTGGAGATTGGGGACGGAATCGAGGACGGGGACAAGTTGAGCGATTACGGCGGCGATGTTTTTGCTTTCGTTGTAGGTGGGGAGGACCAGCGACACGTCGATTCGGGAATTGCCGTCGGATGGGGCGATGACCAGCGGACCGGTGGGGCAGGTTTGTAGCGAGGCCATCGCTAGCGATTCACCATCCATCTGCGTCGTAGGAGTCATTCGAGTTCTTTGTCTCCGGGCCCTCAGGGGCTAAAGCCGTCTTGATTCGTGTCCGTTACGGCACGGCTAAAGCCGTGCCCTGACGCTTGCGTTCCCGCTCAAGGCTGTGCTGCCTTGGGGGTGTAAACGTACGACTTAGCGGTGGAGAAGCTTAGCGCGTAGTGAGCATCGAGGTCGCGCAGAAATTCGCCGCCGAAGTGCGTGTCGGTGTACCAGGTTCTTCCTTCCGCGGTCGCAGGATCTCTTTCCAGGATGACTGCCGCGAAACCTTGACGTTTCATTTTCTCCCAAAGATCGCCAGCAAGCTCGGGATGTTTCATGGCCAGGATGCGGAACATGAACGGGTCCAGAAGATAGGGAGCTTTGCCGGAGCTCACTATGATTAGAGGGTTTTCGGCCAGGATAGGACGGCTGTCGGCGGGGAGGCGCTGCAGGACTTCGGCGGTGTCGCGTCGAAACGAGGGCCTGGTCAGGTCACCGTGGAGGCTTTGCGAGGTGGGAACGAGGGCGACAAGCAGAGCGAAAGCGAGGAAGCCAGTGCCGATTTCCGCTAACGCCGGGGCACGGGAGATGGCTACCGCGAGAAGAATCACAGCGGCGATCTGGAGGTCGAACAAATGATTTATGCCGATTCCCGGGGAGCCAAAGATCACCGTGGTTACCAGCAAAACGAGCGCGAAATAAATCGGAAAGACATCAGACTTGTTTTCGCGGAAGTAATGCAAGCCGAAAACGATGGCGGGGAGGAGGAAGAATGAGAACGCGGGATCGACGTCCATCGCTTTCGAGAGCAAGTGGACAGGCCCTTGCAGGGTGTACGAGAGCGAACCGCCTCCGGCCGCGCAGGCGCGGAAGATGGCGAAGACGCGTCCGCTGCTAGCGAAGTACATCGATGCGAGAACCAGAATGCAGCCGGCGGCGGTGGCCGCGGCAAGTTGCAGGGCTTCTTTGTAGCGGCGGGCAAGGATCCAAGCCAGCACGACTGCGGCGACACCGAAGACGGTGGTGAGCTTGGTGGCAAAGGCGAGGGTAAAGAGTAGCGCGGCGAGATACACGGCGGCGCGGCGAGTTTTAGCGCCGAGGCAGAGGACGACGCCCCAGAGATTTAGCGCCGCGGCGAGACTGTCGCCTTTCGCGCCCAGGAGAGCTTGCTGGGTGGAGGCGACGGCGAGGATGGAGGTGACGGCGGCGGCGCTCAGCGGGACGCTCACGTTCGCGCGGCGCAACAAAGCATAGACGGCGAGGAGAGCTGCGATAACTCCCGCTGCGGAAAGCGCGATTCCCGCGGTTTCGAAAGAGCCAAGAACCTTCGACAGGGCACCTGTCAGGACAAAATACAACGGAAAGTAGCGCGTGCCTCCGTAGCCGAGCGAACTGAATAACGGGCGGTAGAAGACGCCGTGGGTGAAGTCGTAGGCGCAGGCCAGCCAGACGCCTTCGACGTGAGTGAGGAAATATTGATTTTGGAAATTGAGGGCCACGCGTATCAGGAGTATCGCGGTGATGGCGATGGAGGCCAGCAGGATTACGGTGGAATAAAACTTGAGGAGTGGCTTGGGGCTACCTTCGGGCGACATCGTGGCTTTCCGTTCTCTCTCCGCGGGTTATGCGTCGCTTCGCGCGTTATGCGTTAAACCGGCACGGATAAGCTGCACGGTGTGTTGAAGGTAAGCCACAATAGCGGTTTTTCAGCGATGGGACAAGTGATGCTACGGTGGGCCGGGCGGATAGGTAATCGGGTGGTTCGGGTATTCGAGGTTTGACCGGGCCGACGGGACCTTTCGCGGATCAATTACCGATGGCGATTCAACGGACACAGGCACTTCCTGGCTCAGGTTAGCAGGAGTGCCTGCGCTACTCGGCGCCCAGGAAGGCGTAGCGGAGGATGAAAAGAACGGAAAGGATCCAGATCAGGGGGCTGATTTCGCGGTATTTGCCGGTGCCCACCTTAATGAAGGTAAAGGAGAGCATACCCAGGCTCAGGCCGGTGGCGATGCTGAAGGTTAAAGGGGTGGCGACCAGGGTTAGGAAGGCGGGGAAGGCTTCGCTGAAGTCGTCCCAGCGGACGCGGGCCACGGCGCCGCACATGAGGGCGCCGACGAGGATTAGGGCTGGAGCGGTGGCGTAGGCGGGGATGGCGGCTACGAGTGGGGCGCAGAACATGGCTACGAGGAAAAATCCGGCGATGACGACGTTGCCTAAGCCGGTGCGAGCCCCGGCGGCGACACCGGCGGCGCTTTCGATATAACTGGTAACCGTCGAAGTACCGGTTAGTGCGCCTACCATCGTGCCGAAGGCGTCGGCGAGGAGGGCGCGGCTAGCGCGGGGAAGTTTGCCGTCGCGAAGGAAGCCGCCTTGTTCGCAAACACCGACCAGGGTGCCTACGTTGTCGAAGAGATCGACGAAGAAGAAAACGAAGATGAGCTCGCCGAGGCCGATTTTGGCTGCGGCGCGGAAGTCGAGCTTTAGGAAGGTGCCGCCGGGGTGCGGGAGGGAGAAGAGATGGCTGGGCCAGTGGTCGAGGCCGAGAGGGATGCCGGCTAAAGCTATCGCGATGATACCGATGAGGATAGCGCTCCCAACGCGTCGAGCCATCAGGATGGCGATGAGGATCAGCCCGGCAGCGGCGAGAAGAACTTGCGGGTCGGAGGCTTTCCCCAGGCCTACGAACGTGGCGGAGTTGGCGACGATGATTTTGGCGTTGCGGAGGCCGATAAAGGCGATGAAGAGACCGATGCCCGCGGCGGTGCCGTGCTTGAGGCAGTCGGGGATGCCGTTGACGATTTGCTCGCGGACATTGGTTAGGGTGAGGAGGAGGAACAGGAGGCCTGAAAGGAAGACTACGCCGAGGGCGGTCTGCCAGGGGATGCCCCGACCGATGACGATGGAATAGGTGAAGTAGGCATTTAGGGACATGCCGGGAGCAAGGGCGATGGGGTAGTTGGCCCACAGGCCCATGATCAAGGTGGCGATGGCGGCGGATGCGCAAGTGGCGAAGAGGACGCCTTCGACGGGCATGCCTGCTTCGGCGAGGATGCGGGGATTTACGACGACCACGTAGGCCATGGTCATGAAAGTTGTGAGACCGGCGAGGAGTTCGCGGCGGACGGTGGTCTGGTTCTCGTCTAAGTGAAACAGACGCTCGAGCAAGCGGGATTTCCCCCGGGAAAATGGGGGCAACTATAGGGTGCGCGGGGGGTAGTGTCAAACGCAAGAATCGGTTGCGCGAGAAGTGAGCGACGAATGTTTGACTGGAAGAGCAACCTTCGAGATTCAGCGGGGCACGGTAGACTCACAGGCGATCCGCAGTGAAGTTTCGAGCCGACTTTTACGGCGATCAAGTGCGCCTTTCGGAGCCCTGGAGTTGGCGGCGATACTTTTGGGGCGTGGTTCCCACGGATCGCAGGAATGCACGCCGCATAGAATCGGCGCTGCCGAATCCGCAAGCGGCGGCGATTTGTTTGAGGCCGTGGTCGGTTCTTTCAAGGTGGCGTCGCGCCGCTTCGGCTCGCATTTGCAAGACATAGTGGGAGGGCGTTTTTCCCAGCTCGCGGGTGAACACGCGCTCGAAATTCCGAACGCTCATTGAGGCTCGATCGGCCAGCTTCTGTATCGACAGATCGTTGTGAAGGTTTTCGGCAATCCAGACCTGAAGCTCCTGAATGGCCTTCATTTCCGAGGCCTGCGCCGACAAGGAAGCGCTCAGCTGAGTTTGTCCGCCCGGGCGGCGCAAGAACAGAACGAACTCGCGCGCGATTTCTTGAGAAATCCTGCCTCCGCAATCCTCCTCGACCCAGCCGAGCGCCAGATCGATTCCCGCTGAGATTCCGGCCGAAGTGTAGATGTTTCCATCTTTTACCCAGATCGGATTGAATTCCACCTTGAGCCGAGGATAGCGACCTGCCAATTCGCGTCCGAATTTCCAGTGCGTGGTGGCTCGCTTTCCGTTCAGCAGACCGGCCTCGGCCAATAGAAATGATCCAACGCAAACGGCCCCCAGCCGGCGTACCGCCGGTGCGATCTTTCTCATCCACGCGAAAAGGGCCGGATCGCGGGCCCAGCGTGTTGCCAGCCCGCAGACGAGAAGGAGTGAGTCGAATTCTCCTGTCACATCTTGGAAGCGCCCCTGCGCAGCGAAGGAAAGGAGTCCTCCCTCACCCTGAACTTGCAACTCCTTTCCATTGGTGACGATCTCGACGTCATAGACGGTCTTGCCAAGGAGACGATTCGCGGCACTGAAAACCTGGATTGGGCCGACGAGATCAAGTTCGTCGATTGGAGGCACGACGACGACGATGATGCGCCTTCGCTTGAGGCGCGCACTTCCACGCGGACTGACGGTCGACCCGGGCTTCGACATAGCGAGGTCAATATGGAATGGGAAACGGTTCGCGGCAAGCGGGAGGCGCGATTTTGGCGGGAAGTGTCGGACTTCTGTCGGTGGCGGGCGGTTCCCTGTCATTAAAATCCAGCGCTGGAGACCGGCATTCCGATCGTGAGGATGCAGCGGCGGGTTCGTAGGCCGAGAGGCGCGGGGAGCATGAGGTTCATACTACATCGCCTGTTCGGGACAAGTTCGGAGGCCAAAGGGCGCGGCATCTTGGCCGCTCCAGCGCGCGCCACGGGCGTGATGCGCTCAACGGTCGCCCTGGTTCTTGGACGTGTCGCTCACGCGCTGCTGTTCATCATGCTTCTACTCACTCCCACGCTTCGCGCTCGCCCTTCGGATCTGCGGCTTCCGTTCCGCACGGTAAAGTCCATGATTCTGGTTGAGGGCGAAGTTAACGGCGACCGGGTCACGCTGTTGATGGACACAGGCTCGACCAAGACGATCCTCGACGCGAAAGCGTACCGCGTCACATTCTTTCCGTTGTACCCAGTGCAGCACGATGGCAAGAGTGCTGGCTTGAGAGGGGAATCCGTGTCGGTGCGGCTAAACCTCAAGCTCGCCAACCACATGTGGGTAGGACAACCTGTTTCGATCATGAACCTGAGCGAGCTGAACCAGCTTCTCGACACGCAATTCGACGGTTTGCTCGGCGAAGACATCCTCCGTGAATTTCGCTCCGTCCACATCGACTACAGCGCCCACATCATCGAGCTCAAGCACTAGCAAAGCACCTCATCGTGCGAACGAGACCCATGGAAAGAACTCGGGAAGCACGTTTCAAAACAAAGAAGGGAGCGAGCAAATGACCACACGACAGGCGGGAGTTTCGATATCCGATCCGCAGGCCTATCGCGGCAACTTACTCAAGCTGCTCGGAGACCGAAATCCTCTGGAAGTGTTAGCGCAGACGGCGTCGACATTGGCCGACGTTGTGCGCAAGCATTCGGCGACGGTACTGCACACCCGGCCGTTTAAGGGGAAATGGACACCGAATGAGGTCATCGGCCATCTCGCCGACGGCGAGTGGGTGTACGGGTATCGCCTCAGGCTGATTCTTTGCGAAGACACTCCGACGGTTGTGGGCACGAACCAGGATTTGTGGGTGGCTGTCCAGCGGCACAACGAGCGTGAGCCGTCGGAGCTGGTGGAAATGTTTCGGACGATGCGCCAGTTCAATCTGGCGTTGTGGAAACGAACATCGCCCGCAGATCGGGCGCGCACCGGGCAGCACAATGAGCGGGGCCCGGAGTCGCTGGAGCTGATGTTGCGAATGACAGCGGGTCACGACCTTTCGCACCTGAATCAGATCGCTCACTACATTCAGGCCGCCGAGCAGAGGGAATAGAGCCGCGCGGCGCGACGATCGCTCAACGAACGCCGCGGAAGGCGCGCGGCGAGGAGCAAACAGATACCGAGGACGACGAGATGGGAACACTTTTGAAAGACATCCATCGCAGCTTGCGGACACTGGTGAAACGCCCCGCCTTTTTCGCCGTGGCGGTGCTCACGCTGGCGTTGGGAATCGGCGCAAACACGGCACTCTTCAGCGTGGTCAACGCGGTCCTGTTGCGGCAACTTCCCTTCGCCCACGCGGACCGCACGGTCTGGATTACCTCGGTGCGGCCAGATCGAAATGATGCTCCACTTTCGCTCCCGGACTTTATCGATTATCGCGACCACACTGACTCCCTCGACTCCATCTCTGCTGTGGGCAGCTGGAACGCGAACGTAACCGGCCGGGGCGACGCCGAACGACTGAACGGCTTGCGTGTTTCCGCAAACCTATTCCAGACGCTTGGCGTCAACGCAGCCGTCGGGCGCACGCTGGAAGCGGAAGATGACCGCCCGGGCGCTCCCCGCGTCGCGGTCATGACGTACGGGCTTTGGCAGCGGCGATTCGGCAGCGATACCAGCCTCGTCGGCCAGCCGCTCGAACTTAACGGCGCAAGTTATACCCTGGTTGGCATTCTGCCTCCGAATTTTTTCTTCCCGATCGCCGACGCGGAACTTTTGGTGCCGCTCGTGCCCGACGCTGATCCCTCGCGCCAGAATCGCAATACCGTGAATTTTCTGAGCCTGGTGGGGCGCATCCGACTAGGCGTCTCAGCCGAACGCGCGGAAGCGGAGATGAATGCGCTGGCGAGCAGGCTCCGTGAAGAATTTCCCGACTCGAACGCGCGCAAGATTGGCGTGAAATTGACGCCGATGCTTGACGAAATAACTGGTGGCTATCGCCGGGCGCTCTGGGTGCTCCTCGGCGCGGTGGGGTTTGTCCTCTTGATCGCATGCGCCAATCTCGCGAATCTGAATTTGGTACGAGCCGCCGACCGGCGAAGGGAAATGTCGATTCGCTCCGCGATCGGCGCAACGCGTCGGCAGGTCATCGAACAACTTCTGTTGGAGAGTGCGTTGTTAGCAGCCTGCGGAGGGATCCTAGGTGCGTTGCTGGCGCCCGTTGGTGTGCGTGGATTGGTCGCACTGAGTCCTGCAAGCATCCCTCGCGCCGGAGAGATCGGAATCGACGTCTCGGTTCTTGGGTTTACCGTACTCGTTTCGCTTGTGGCCGCTATCGTCAGCGGCCTGGCACCTGCGCTGGCGACCTCGCATGGCGATTTGGCTCAACAGTTGAACGAAGGATCGCGGGGTTCGACCGAAGGGAGCCGGGGAAAGGCGCTGCGCACCGGGTTGGTGATCGTCGAAGTGAGCCTGTCCCTTATTCTCTTGGCGGGTGCAGGCGTATTGCTGAAGAGCTTCTCCAAAATGCAGACGGTAGATACCGGGTTTGATCCGCACGGAGTTCTGGCGGTCAGGCTGTCGCTTCCCAGCGCTCGTTATCCTCATCTGGCGGACGCAACTCGATTCTACGAAGCACTATTCCCCCGTATCCAGACGCTTCCTGGAGCGTCCGCCGTGGGTGTGGTCCAGCTGCTTCCACTGGGCGGGGGAATCGCTTCGATTCCTTTTACCATCGCGGGTCGCGCCTTTTCGAAGGCGGAGATTCCGCAAGCGCAATATCGCATCGTCAATCCCATGTATTTGAAGGCCATGAGAATTTCGCTTCTGGCGGGCAGAGAATTCAACGAGAGTGATACGGATCGCACCCGACTGGTGTGCCACGTCAACCAAACTCTGGCGAAGCGATATTGGCCCAACGGGGACGCCGTCGGCGCTCATGTGATGCTCGATGACAACGACTCCAAACCGCGCGAGGCGGAGGTCGTCGGGATCATTCACGATGTCAAGGACCGGGGGCTCGAAGCCGCGCCGAGTTTCGACATCTACATCCCTCTCCGGCAAACGCATGAAGACGCGGTCGACCAGCTTCAGAACAATGAGTACTGGATAGTGCGAACAGACGGTGACCCGCTGGCTCTAGCGAACGCGTTTCGAGAGCAGGTCCGGGCCGTGGATGGCGACGTGGCTGCTTCCAACGTTCGTTCGATGGATCAATATCTTTCCCTGACGATCGCACCTAGGCGTTTCAATCTGCAGCTGCTGTCGGTCTTTGCGCTGGCGGCGCTCGCCCTGGCGCTCGCCGGAATTTACGGCGTCATCTCCTCTTCCGTAAATCAGCGGGGGCACGAGATCGGCGTGCGCATGGCGATGGGAGCCGAGCCCGGCCACGTGTTGCGGATGGTGATCGTGGATGGAAGCAAGCCGGTCCTCGCAGGATTCGCGCTCGGTATCTTCAGCGTGTTCGCGCTCAGCAAGGCCTTGGCGAGCTTGGTGTATGCCGTCAGTCCGTCCGACCCGGTGACGTTGGAAGGCGTCACGCTGCTATTCGGGTGCGTAGCGCTCGCCGCTTTGTACTTGCCGGCTCGACGCGCGACAAAGATCGATCCGCTCGCCATTCTTCGGGCAGACTAAGCGGGCTCCAGATTGCCAAGCTTAATCCTCGACTCATCACGCCTTCGAGAGCAAATCAGCCAATGGACGCGTGGAAAAAAGACCTTGCAGCGGCCGTCTCTGGAGACGAGAGTGGCACGCTAATGCATCGTGTTGTAAACTGAGAATCTAACTTGCCTGTTCCCCGGTAGCTCAATGGTAGAGCATTCGGCTGTTAACCGAAGGGTTGCTAGTTCGAATCTAGCCCGGGGAGCCAAAATCTTTCAATCACCTTTAAGTTTTGACGAGAGTGTCGCCCGCGCCGAGTTCGGGATCCCGGCTCGTTGGTTTCGCAAAACGAATGCGGAGCATCGAAATATCGAAATTGACTTTCCGTTTCGCCGCTTGTTCAATTACGCGATGGGTTACTTTGCTGGCCTCGATTTGTTGTTTCCTTCGGCGCAGGCTTCTTCTCTGCATCGCTGTCCTTGTTGACCTTCAGCTACTGACCTCCCATTTGCATTTCTGAAAACTCAGCCCGGCGCTGAGGTTGTGTTCCGAATTGAGGGAACGCCTGATTCCTCGGCTAGACCCTTCGTCCGGGACAACTCCCTACTCAAGCCGGGACCTGGCTCCGAGCCAGGAAACCATCCATGGTGGAGGGCTGGCGACGATAGGTTTTTTCAATGGAAGCAATTGGCCGGGAGAACCGGGTGCACGGTTCTCCCTACGGAGCGGTGGCGGTGGAAAACAGGAAGTCCATCGACACGAATTAATCGTTAGTTCGCAGACAAAAAGGAGAAGTAAACGCCATGGGGTTTCATAAAGTTATCGTCCTGATAGTGGTTCTGTTTCTTTCCATTTCCAGCCTGCGGGCCCAGTCTACGATTTCCGGGTACGTTACCGGAACGGTGACGGATCCTAGTAAGAGCGCCGTGGCCAATGCCAAAGTGACGATTGAGAACACCGCGACGTCGCTTAAGCAAGGTGCAACAACGGATAGCGATGGGACATTCCATTTCGAGTATGTCCCGCCCGGCGACTACGCATTGACGATCACCGCAGACGGCTTCAACACCTGGCGCGAATCAATTGTGGTGACGGTCGGCCAATCAACGACGGCAAATGCCGCGCTGAAGGTGGGGTCTTCGGCGTCGACGGTCACGGTGTCGTCGGAGACGGCGCCGATTCAGACGGAAAACGGCGATGTCACAACGAACTACGACGAGAGGCAGATTCAATTTGTGCCCAACCCAGGACAAGACCTGACCTATGTGGCGCAGACAGCTCCGGGCGCGGTGATGAACACGCAGAACGGCGGAGGTAATTTTTCCGTTTTCGGACTGCCGGGGTACTCGAATGTCTTCACCATCAACGGAATGGATTACCTCAACAGCTACGGGGACAACAACAAGTCCGGAGCAACGAACAACAGCCTCGGCGCAAACGAAATGCAGAGCGTAACGGTGGTGAACAACGGCTACGAAGGCAACTACGGGCGGCTGGTCGGGTCGAACGTGAACTTCGTGAGCAAATCGGGAACCAATCAATTTCATGGAAACGCGATCTACGACTGGAACGGGTCTTCGCTGAACGCCAACGACTACTTTAATAATTTGCACGATACCGCGCGACCGTTCGACAACGTGAACCAGTGGGCGGCATCGGCCGGTGGCCCGATTTTCAAGGATCGCACGTTCTTTTTCGTGAATAACGAAGGGCTGCGAATCGTCCTTCCGACGACATCCGCCGTGAATATCCCGAGCCCGGAGTTCGAGGCGGCGACACTGGCAAACCTGCAAGCGGTCAGCCCCGCATCCATTCCGTTCTACAACATGATTTTCTCCCTATACAACGGGGCGGCGGGAGCTTCGCGAGCGCAGAATATTTTGCCGAATGGAGGCTGCGGCACGTTCGTGCTGCCGGGAGGAGCGCCTTGCGCGTTGCAGTTTCAAGCGA
>JBEKWY010000145.1:0-12280 GCA_049512575.1 Candidatus Acidiferrum sp. | reverse complement strand
GCGCTGTCTTCCTGCCGCGCGTGCCAATTGCAGGTTGGCCACATTCGCGCAAGCGATTAGCAGGACAAAACCCGCGACACCCAGCAATAGCAAAGCAAATTGGCGGTTGTAGTCGAGCACTACATGGTCGCGCAGCGACGTTACCTGCATAATGCGTCCCGCATTTCCCTGCGGGTACTCCTTCAATAGCCCATCCCATACCGTTGCGACTTCCGAGCGCGCTTGCTCCAAAGTTGCGGACGGCTTCAGCAAACCTACGGTGTGGAGATTGAGATCGGTCCGAGACTCTCGTTCCGCGGCGCCCATTGCCAACGGCGTCCAAAACGAAACCTTCCCCAGAGGAAATGCGAACTTCGGCGGCATCACTCCAACAACAACGTATTCATCGCCGTCGAGCGAGATCTTTCTTCCGAGCACGCTCGCATCGGCGCCTAGCCGCCGCCATAGCGCATTGCTCAGAACCAGGACGTGGTTCCGCCCGAGCAGACCTTCTTCCGGCAGGAAGCTCCGGCCCAGCACCGGTTCCACTCCGATCGTGGAAAAGAAATTTACCGTCGTCGCCACGCCCTCCAGAACCTCGGGTTCCGCTCGCCCAGTCAGAACGCCGTTGCGCCCCTGATAAGCGGCAAGCTCCGCGAAGTTCTGGCACTCAGACTGAATATCCTGAAAGTTGCCTGCGGAAATTCCGGAATCTTCCGTGGCTGGCACGTATTCCGAGACGCCTACCAGTCGATCGAGCTGTGGCGAGGAGATCGGCCTGCGTATAACCACGTCGGCGAAACTAAAAATGGCGGTGTTCGCGCCGATCCCCAATCCCAGCGTGAGAATCGCCACGCTCGCAAAGCCCGGCGCCTTCCGCAGCATTCGCAAGCCGTAGCGGACGTCCTGCGCGATGTCCCGCAGGAAACTCGCCTTCCGTTTATCGCGGCAGGCCTCTTTGCTTTGTTCTATCCCGCCGAATTCGCGCAAGGCGAAGCGTCGCGCTTCTTCCGCGGTCATTCCTTTGGCAAGGTTGGCCTGGGTCTTCTGCTCCAGGTGGTAGAGAAGTTCCTCGTCCAATTCCTCCTCCACCTGTCCCCAGCGAAGGAGGGAGCGCAACCGCAGCGGCACCACGTAAAACCAATGTTTCGGGGGCATCCGCTAGGCCTCCTGGATTTTCACGACGTGCGAAATGGCTGTCGCCAGGCGATTCCAGTTGTCGGCTTCCTTTTCGAGTTGGCGCCGGCCCGGCCGGGTCAGCGAATAAAATTTCGCTCGCCGATTATTTTCAGTGGTTTTCCACTCCGCCGTAATCCAGCACTCTTGCTCGAGCTTGTGCAGGGCCGGATACAGCGACCCATCGCTCACCTGCAGCACATCGCCCGAGATCTGTTTCAAGCGCAAGCTGATCGCGAACCCATTCATGGGCACGAGCGCGAGAATCTTCAGCAACAGCAGGTCCAAGGTGCCTTGCACCAAATCCGAAGGCTTGCTCATCCGCTCTCCTCGGTTACCGAGCGCAGCATATGCTCATTCCCCTCGGTAAGCAAGAGGAGAATCTAGAACCATCTGCCTGACGCAAATCTCCGGCGCATCAAATTTCTCCCTTTTCGTGGTTGCTCCATATCGCTACAATCTTCAACCAATCAGGTCGCAACAAACGCGTTCTCGAACGCGTGAAGTGGCGCAAGGTTCTTGGCCTGGAATTGAGGCCACGTTCCGGTGGTTCTGCATCTGAAGTCAGTTCTCGTTTTGCAAAGGAGAAGTTCTCGTGCCCGAAACCACAACGCATCACGCGCTCGGCGATCGTGCGGCATTTCAACTCGCCAATGTCACCAAGACTCCGCCGCAGTATGGCGCCATCACTCCGCGCTGGCTGGTCCGGCTGCTCGATTGGAAGCCGCTCGAAGCGGGCACGCTGCGCGTCAATCGTGTCGTGGATGAAAAAACCGTCGATGTCGTCTGCGGCCAAAAGGACGAGAAGGCTCTGCCAGAGACGTACGTCGAGTACGACGAAAAGCCACGCGAATATACCCTTAGTGCCATTTCCGCCGTGCTCGACGTGCAAACGCGCGTCTCTGATCTCTACAGCAATCCCTATGATCAGGTCCGCGAACAGCTTCGCCTGATGATCGAAAACGTCAAGGAGCGCCAGGAGAGCGAGCTCGTCAACAACAACGACTACGGCCTGCTCAAGAATGTTCCAGCCAGCCAGCGAGTTCCGACGCGCAAGGGCGCTCCCACGCCCGACGACCTCGACGAACTACTCACCAAAGTTTGGAAGGAGCCGTCTTTCTTCCTCGCCCATCCGCGCGCCATCGCCGCCTTCGGCCGCGAGTGCACCCGACGCGGCGTTCCTCCCGCGACGGTCACGCTGTTCGGTTCGCCGTTCATCACCTGGCGCGGCGTTCCGCTGGTCCCCTGCGACAAGCTCGTCGTCGACGACGCCAAATCCAAAACCGCCACCGGCAAGACCAGCATTCTCTTGTTGCGCGTCGGAGAGAAAAAGCAGGGCGTCATCGGCCTGTTCCAGCCCGGGCTTCCCGGCGAGCAGACCCCAGGTCTCTCCGTCCGCTTCATGGGCATCAGCAGCAAAGCGCTAGCCTCCTACCTGATTTCGCTGTACTGCTCGGCTGCCGTGCTAGTGGACGACGCCATCGCCGCGCTCGAAGACGTCGAAGTCGGGCACTATCATGACTACAAGTGAGTCTGGAAAAAATGCGCCGCATTCGCCCGCCGGCGATTTGCCGGCGTCCAGCGATTTTCGGACGATTCTTCCGGGCGAAACACAGATCCCGGCAGGACTTCCCGACCCTGCGGTTCTAGCGCGCATGGCCAACGAATTTTTCACCGCGTTGCCGCTGAGCGAAACTGCAATCGCCGACGCCCAGCGCACCGCCGCCGTTCCCGGCGGGCCCGAGGTGTTGGGCGCTGCCAGAAATCCCACCGCGTTCGTCTCGCTCCCCGGCGTCGCATCTCTTCCGTCAACGTCGCTCCCGGCCGCATCGCTTCCCACCGAAGCCGGTCTGCGCGCGCTCCCCGCGACTCTGCTGGGAGACGCGGCGCAATCCCAAGTTCCTTTGGCCCCCGAATTTTCTTTTCCCGGAATTCCCGGCGGAGTTAGCGCCACCGACTTCTCCAGTATTTCTTCCTTCGGATTCCTCGAGGAAATTCGCCCGCTCTTCTCTTATCCCGCCGGGTCGCCATTGCCAGTCGCCGCGTCTCTTCCAAACGTCAGCATTCCCGGCGAGACCGAACTCCGCGCCCTGGCGAACAGCTTCTCCTCCACTGCCACGCCGCAAGTGTTGGAATCGAAGCCGCAACTTTCGACGCCGCAAGTTCCCGGCGGCATCCCGCAGCAAGGTGTGCCCGGCACGGCGTCCTCGTATCCATTTCTCGGTGAAATTCGCCAACTCGGTCCGGCGACTACAATTTCCGCGCAAGACGATCCGTTTCGCGCTCCAACGCAAACGCTCCCCGGCCTGAATCTCTCCTCGCAACCCTTCCAGGTCGAAGCCATCCGCCGCGACTTCCCGATTTTGCAGGAGAGCGTCCACGGCAAGCCCATCATCTGGCTCGACAATGCCGCCACCACGCAAAAACCGCAGAGCGTCATCGATCGCCTCAGCTATTTCTACGCTCACGAAAATTCCAATATCCATCGCGCCGCCCACGAACTCGCCGCCCGCGCCACCGACGCTTACGAAGCCGCCCGCGACAAAGTGCGCCGCTTCATCAACGCCGGCAGCGTGAAGGAAATCATCTTTGTGCGCGGCACCACCGAAGCCATCAACCTCGTCTCGCAAAGTTGGGGCCGCCAGAACATCCACAAAGACGACGAGATCGTGATCACCTGGCTCGAGCATCACGCCAACATCGTTCCCTGGCAGATGCTCTGCGCCGAAACCGGCGCGCGCCTGCGCGTTGTTCCAGTCGATAACACCGGCCAGGTGATCCTCGACGAATATCAAAAGCTTCTAGGTCCGCGCACGCGCCTGGTTGCGTTCGCGCAAGTTTCCAACGCGCTCGGCACGGTCACTCCCGCCCAGGAAATGATCGAGATGGCGCACCGCTACGGCGCGAAGGTCCTGCTCGACGGCGCGCAGTCGGTCTCGCACATGCAGACTGACGTGCAACTCTTCGACTGCGACTTCTTCGTATTCTCGGGCCACAAGATGTTTGGTCCCACCGGCATAGGTGTCGTCTTCGGCAAGTACGACGTCCTCGAACAAACGCAGCCGTGGCACGGCGGCGGCAACATGATCCAGGACGTCACCTTCGAGAAGACCACCTACCAGCCGCCGCCCGGCCGCTTCGAAGCCGGTACTGGAAACATCGCCGACGCCGTTGGCCTCGGTGCCGCCGTCGATTATCTCGACCGCGTTGGCATGGCCAACATCTCTCGTTACGAGCACGATCTGCTCCTGTACGCCACCGACGCGCTCCAGCGCATTCCCGGCCTCCGCCTCATCGGCACCGCCCGCGAAAAAGCCGGCGTCCTGTCTTTCGTCCTCGACGGCTTCCGTACCGAAGACGTCGGCGCCGCCCTCAATCGCCAGGGCATCGCCGTCCGCGCCGGCCATCACTGCGCCCAACCGATCCTCCGCCGCTTCGGCGTCGAATCCACCGTCCGCCCCTCGCTGGCCCTCTACAATACCTGCGAAGAAATCGACGCCCTGGTCGCCGCCATCTGGAACCTGAAGCGCGGCCACGGCTCGTTGTAAAATCTCAGTCGTATAAGCCATTTCCGTTTACCCTGAGATCCGAAGAAGCTGCGAGAGTTCACATTTTTGAAGGTTCCGACGTGCCGCTCGTTGACGAAAAACGAGCGCCCAATCATCCCCGATGCGGTAAACTCTTAAGGTGTCGTTCTCGCGAGGCGGCCCGCTATGATCCAGGAGGTCATTATCAAGGACCCACAAATCTTGGGGGGAACTCCAGTGTTCCGCGGAACTCGCGTTCCATTCCAGGCGCTGCTCGATTACCTGGAAGGCGGGCAAACCCTCGATGAATTCCTGGACGATTTTCCTACCGTCACACGGACCAATGCCGTCGCCGCTCTTGAGCACGCGAAAGCGCTCGTCGTTAATAGCCTTGAATAATAGCCTTGAATGAAAATTCTCCTCGATGAATGCGTCCCGAGAAAACTTAAGCGAGCCCTCGCACAACATACATGCCAGACAGTTCCCGAAGCTGGTTTTGCCGGCAGGCGCAACGGCGAATTCTTAGCTTTGGCGGAACAGGCCGGATTCGATGTGTTTTTGACCCTGGATAAAGGTATCGAATACGAGCAGAATCTTGGCCAACGCAAGATCGCGATTGTAGTTTTTCTTAGCAAATCCAGTCGACTCGCAGACCTGTTAACCCTCGTTCCCGCGTTCACTGTCGCGCTCTCGTCCGTCTTGCCTGGTCAGTTGCTCAAGCTAGGCAAGTAGAAAACAGCCACGCGCCGTGTCACTCCAACGCTGTCGGAACTCGTTGACAGAACGCGGGTCATCCTCTAACATTGTCGTTTGTCTCTACAGGGAAAGGTGTGACTAAGGGCAATGCGGACGTATGTAGCCAAGGGAGAAGAAGCGGAAGCGCTAAAGGTGGGCGCGGATTGGTTCGTGGTCGATGCCACCAACCAGGTGTTGGGCCGGCTCGCGACCAAAATCGCACGGATGTTGATGGGCAAGGATAAGGCCAGCTTCACGCCGTACCTGGATTCGGGCGATCACGTTGTGGTCATCAACGCGGACAAGGTCCGTTTGACCGGCAACAAGGTCGAGCAGAAGGTGTATTACTCGCATAGCGGGTACCCGGGCGGTTTGAAGGAAGTGCCGGCCAAGCGATTGCGGGTGAACAAGGCCGACTGGATGATTCGCGAGGCGGTTCTCGGGATGCTGCCGAAGAACAAGCTGCGCGCGCGTCGAGCGAAAAAGTTGCGCATTTACCGGGATGCTGCTGGGTTAGCGCGGCACGCCGGGCAGAAGCCGCAAGCAGTAGCGCTGTAACAAGCGTCGGAATAAGCGGCGCGGTAAGTTTCGGGGATTGTTGTTCTGGTGGGTGTAACAGCCTGCAGTATTCCAGTCTCCACGGTCAGTTGGTGCGATGGGTTTTTCCGCGCGTTGCGGTGCCTTCCTTCGTCGAGTAGGGAGCACGCCCGTTTCGGTTGGGTAAGCCAGCCGGAGTGGGCCAGTCCGCCTGAAGCGGGCCAGCCGAGCGGTGTCAAGTCTAGGAGGAACGTTGAGTTCTACGGGTACGCCCATAGCGGGCACGAAGTCTTGGTTTCTCGGCACGGGCCGCCGCAAAGAATCCGTCGCGCGTGTTTTCCTGCGCGCAGGCTCCGGCAAGTTCACGGTGAACGGCCGGACGGCGGAGAACTATTTTCCCAATCATGCGTGGAAGCATGACGCACTGGAGCCGCTGAAGTTCACCAACTTGGCGGATCAAGTGGACGTGGTGATTACCGCGAATGGTGGTGGCGTCGGCGGACAAGCCGGCGCGGTTCGCATGGGATTGTCTCGCGCGATTTCGCGCTTCAATCCGGAGTTGCGACCGGCGTTGCGCACCAACGGTTTTCTGACGCGCGATTCCCGCATGAAGGAACGCAAGAAGTACGGGCAAAAGGGCGCGCGCAAGCGCTTCCAGTTCACGAAGCGTTAATTTTCGGTGGCCCCACGAGCCGTGGGGCTACCACGAGCTCCGTCCCGGTTTCGGCCGGGACGAGATCATGGCCGGCAAGCCGCCGGCGAGAAGGCTGCTCTTCAACGAGTCGTTAGCTTGATCACGACCGCGGCTGCAAGCAGCAATCCTAAGAGGAGGAAACTTGGCAGTAGAAATTACAATGAAAGAACTGCTGGAGGCCGGCGTTCACTTCGGCCACCAGACACGGCGATGGAATCCGAAGATGAAGGAATATATCTTCGGCGAACGCAATGGCATTCACATTATCGATCTTCAGAAAACGCTGAAAATGTTCCGCGAAGCGAGCCGCTTCGTGAGCGAAATTTCCGCACAAGGCCGCACGGTGTTGTTCGTGGGCACCAAGCGCCAGGCCCAGGAAGCGGTCGCCGAAGAGGCGAAGCGCTGCGGCGCGTTTTTCGTCAATCACCGCTGGCTGGGCGGCACCCTGACCAATTGGGCGACGCTGCAGAAATCCATCAAGCGGCTCAAGCTGCTGAAGGCCATGGGTGAAGACGGCCGCATGGACGAGCTTTCCAAGAAAGAAAAGGCGCGCCTCGAGCGCGAGATGAAGCACCTGAACCAGAATCTCCAGGGCATCGAGAACATGGCGCAGCTTCCCGACGCGATGTTCGTGATCGATTCCAACGCCGAAGAAATCGCGGTGAAGGAAGCGCGGCGCATGGGCGTGCCGGTGGTTTCCGTGGTGGACACCAATTGCGATCCCGACGTGGTGGACTGGATCATTCCCGGAAACGACGACGCGTTACGCGCGATTCGCTTGTTCACCTCGAAGATTTCGGAATCGGTGCTGGAAGGCCACAATCTGTACCAGCAATCGCAGGTTGCGGAGCAGAAGTCGGCGCAAGATCAGGCTTTGGTGGACGGCGTGGAGTACGTCGACACCAGCAAGTACGAGCAATACGAAAAGCAGGAAGGCGACTTCGTAGAAGGCGAAGTTGCGGTGGAAACGCCGGAAGTCGTAGAACCCGCGGAAACCCCGGAACACGCCACCGTTCCGCCGGAAGCGGGATCACACTAAACCAGATAGCGCTGGAAGTTTCGAAAGGCCCGGCGCTTGCATCACTGAAAATGCGCCGGGTCGTTTTGTAAGCGGCCGCGCCAAGCAAAAAATTTGAACTTCGTGGAAAGCTAAAAGGATGAGTACACAACCGCAAGCCATGCAAATCCCAGCACACCTCGTGAAAGAACTTCGCGAACGCACCGGCGCGGGCTTCAGCGATTGCCGCGCGGCCCTGGTGGAATCGGCGGGAGACGTTGAGAAGGCCATCGACATCCTGCGCAAAAAGGGCCAGGCAGCCGCCGCGAAAAAGGCGCAGCGCCAGGCTTCGGAGGGGCTCGTCGGCCACTACATTCATGCCGGCGGAAAAATCGGCGTGATCGTGGAAGTCAACTGCGAGTCCGACTTCGTCGCGCGCACCGAAGCATTCCAGCAACTGTGCCACGACATCGCCATGCACATCGCGGCGGTCGATCCGCGGTACATGCGGCGCGAGGAAGTCACCCCGGAAATGCTCGCGAAAGAGCGCGACATTTACCGCGAGCAGGCCAAGGCCACCGGAAAACCGGAAAATGTGATCGACCGGATCGTCAACGGAAAGATGGAAAAGTTCTACGAGGAGAATTGCCTCTACGAACAGCACTACATCAAGGATGAGTCGGTGACCATCGGCGAGATGATCACGCAAGCCGTCGCCAAGCTCGGCGAGAACGTTGCGGTGCGGCGTTTCGTGCGCTTCAAGGTCGGTGAAGTTTCTACCGCCGGTCCCGAAGAAGCGGGCGTGCCCGTCGCCGTCTAACCATAGCTTTCTTTGAATTCATCAGGGCGTCCCGGTAACACGGGACGCCTTTTTTATGTGCGTCCCGTCGTGTCGTGGCCGGTCTTTAGACCGGTCTAATCGTTCTCGGAATCGTGCGCGGGGGTCGCGATTGTTTGTTACAATTTCGCGACGCCCATCGGGAGATTGGCGTTCCCGTGGATTTTAGAACCCTGATTCCGGAGACTCATGGCTGCGAAAAAAAGCGCAAACAAACGTGCGGCGAACGGCACGGTAAAACACATCCTGCCGAAATACAGACGCATCGTGCTGAAGCTGTCCGGCGAATCACTGCAGGGGCCGCAGGGATTCGGAATTCATGGCGAGACGGTTCAGGCCATCGCCCGGGAACTGAAAGAAGTACACGAGCTTGGAGTACAGATCGCCGTGATGGTTGGCGGCGGCAATATTTTTCGCGGCGGCCGGCAGAAGGGTTTCGAGATCGAGCGCGCCACCGGCGATTACATGGGCATGCTCGCGACGATGATTAACGCTTTGGCGCTTCAGGATGCGCTGGAAAAAGAAGGCGTGCACACGCGGGTGCAGAGCGCCATCGAGATGCACCAGGTTGCCGAGCCGTTCATCCGGCGGCGCGCTTACCGGCACCTGGAAAAGGGCCGCGTGGTGATCTTCGGAGCGGGCACCGGCAATCCGTACTTTTCTACGGACACCGCGGCGGCCCTGCGGGCCATGGAAATCAAGGCTGACGTGATTCTGAAAGCGACGCGTGTCGATGGAATTTACGACGCCGACCCGGAACGTGTCACCGACGCGAAATTTTTCGCGCAGATCACCTATCGCGACGTGCTGCATCAGAACCTGAAGGTCATGGACGCCACGGCGATTTCGCTGTGCATGGACAATGGCATGCCGATCGTGGTGTTCAATATGAACCAGCACGGCAACATCAAGCGGGTTGTGCTCGGAGAGCGCGTGGGTTCGACCGTGAGCCCGGCTTAGAGCTGCAAGGGGAGCTTGAAAGACGAAAGTCGAAACTCGAAAAGCGAAACTCGAAATTCGAGCTGGGATCCGATGCTTCATTGCGAACGACTCATGTGGTTTATTTGTTTCTAATTTCCAATTCTTGGGGTCTAGTTTTTGATTTCTAGAATTTGAACTCGAGGCGAAAGCATGAATTTTGCGACGACGAAAGAAGCTATCGCGGCCGGCCGGACGCGCATGGAAAAGGCGGTGGATGATTTTCGCAAAGAGATCGCGACGTTGCGCACCGGGCGCGCGAACGCGACCTTGCTGGACGCCGTCCGCGTGGACTATCACGGCACGCCGATGCCCGTGAACCAGCTGGGCACGATGACCACTCCAGACCCGACGATGATCGTAATCGCGCCGTGGGATCCCAGCGCGGTGGCGCTGATCGACAAAGCCATCCGTACCTCGGATCTGGGATTGAATCCGACCAACGATGGCAAAGTGGTGCGGGTACCGATTCCGGCGCTGACCGAAGAGCGCCGCAAAGACATGGTGAAGCACCTGCATAAGGTTCTGGAAAATCACCGGACCGCGGTGCGCAACGTGCGGCGCGACATCAAGGAAGGCATCGACAAGCTGGAGAAAGACAAGAAGATCAGCCAGGACGAGCAGAAGCGGTCGCTGGATGAATTGGAAAAGGTATCGCACTCGGAGACCAAGAAGATCGAGGACCTGAGCGCGGTGAAAGAAAAGGAGATTATGGGGTTGTAGAATTTGGGCGCGACCGGGGCGCTCGATGTTTTGAAACTAGGACTTTTTGCGACATTGCTTTTGCGACTGCGACCTTTCTATAACTTACTCATCCGCCCTTTGGAATCAGTGACTTAGCTGCGTAATAGTACCCGCCTGTTTTGCCTCTAACTCGTTCATTTCACGTTGGTTATTCGGGATTTGGCTTGGGAAGCAAGGACGGACGCGTCCGTCCTTGCTTCAAATTTTTCTTGTCCGGGTGGCGACCTGGATCTTTCGGGTTTGAGATCGTCGCGGCGAGTTGCTTGTTGGGGGCTGCGGCCGTCGCAGTTGTACCTAAGAGCTATTATACCTGTGAATTACTATTTGTCAAGGGTCAAAAGGTTACATCGGCAAGATCCTGAGATTTGATTCGGATCTTGTTGAAAAGGCTAAGAATCTGGCACGGAGGGCAGGGAGTGCACGGGCTGGCGGCGGGATTTACGGGTGCGAGGTTGGCTTCTTGGTGGCGGGCGGAGCAGCGGCGTCGGAGCGGGTTAGGGTGAAGTGCTGGGATTGGTCGGTCTGCACGGCGTGGAGGAAGGCGGCGTAGTCGGCGGTGCGGTCGGCGGGGACTTGGCGGTGGAGGAAGTTGATGTGCCGGGAAGCGGTGATCACGCCGGTCTGGACGTTGTACCGGGAGGCGAAGGTGGCGTAGTCGCGATCGACGACCGTGCCGGTAGGGACTTCGACGCTGGTGCCTGGTGGAAGGCGGAGGGTGACGCGGGTATCGACGTCGAGAGGGGTACCGAGGTCGATGGGGGGAGCCGCGCCGCCGGATTCGGGTTTCGCGGGCAGTTCCGGAACGCCGAGCTGGGGGAGCAGGGCTGGAACGCGGACGGGTTTTTTCGACCAGTCGACAAATTTGGGCTCGGAGATCTCGTATTCGAGAGTGAACGGGAGTTTGGTGGCGGTGGGGTCGGAGGCACTGACCGATGTGATGTTGCCACGGAATCCGTCGGACAGGGCGAGAAGCTGGGCGACTTCTTTCCACTTGTCGCGCGGATTTTGATGGAAGGCGACGCGCAGCAGTAGTTCGTTGTCGCCGCGCATGGAATATTTCACTTTGGCGTTGAGCGTGCCGTCGCCGGCGAGCGCTGCATCGACTCTGACTCGTTGAAACGACGCAAACGGCAAATCGGGTGGAACCGTCTTCCAGCAGCGCGCTTCGCTTTCGGAACAACCGGCCAGATCCAATACCTTCTTGCCGCGCAAGTCGGCCCGTATCACGCCGAATGGCGCGACATCGATACTGGGGTCCAGATAATACGCCCGGCCTTGCTGTTCGACGACCAGCAGCGCGTGAGTCAACAGCGAAGGACGTGGGAGCTGCTTTTCCGATGTCTCCGATGCCGTGCAAAACACGGACCTTACGGCGACGTCCAGGTGAGTCATCAGAAAGCGGTAGAACTGCGATTTCTGCGCGACAGTGCCGTAACCATCCACGAGTACATCGTCGCGACTTCGCCCCTGATACGGATCGCGAACGAACCGGACAGCATCGAAGGGGAGGTCGAGAATGGCAATTTTCTTCGATGCAAATTGGTATAAGACCCGCGCAGGCAAGGGATCTTTGGAGGCTTGCTCGTAGAGGGAACTGAATTTCGTCCACTCTGCGGCGGAGGGCGAAGGCGTAGCGGTTTGGGCAAGACGGGAGGAGAGGTCCGACCACGAGGAGAAAGTGGTGAGGGCGACGTCGGAGTCCTTGTCGCCGGACGATGCGGCGCGCTTTGGAAGGCTTGCGGGAGTTACGTCCCACTTATAGATAACGCGGGCGGAGTCTTTCTCTTCGGTTCTGGTCTTGGAAGTTTCCGGTATTCGGGACCAGACGCGAGGCGATGCGTTGGCCTGCGGAAGCTGCTTCGCGACAGAGCCGCCCTCGGGCGGAAGAATCGCGGCCGGATCCTCAGGCGTTGGGGGAGATTTTGCGGGCTCCAGGCGAGACGCGGGCAGGTCCAGCTCGAAAATCTCTCGCGAGATGATGCCGGTGTTGTTGAAGGAATGATCGAACCAGAAGTCGGGCGGGCGAGCAGGAGGGGAATCGACCGTACCCACCGAGAACGTGTAGGCGGTGCCGG
>JBEKWY010000144.1:0-12531 GCA_049512575.1 Candidatus Acidiferrum sp. | reverse complement strand
TAACGAAACCATCGATGCGGATCAGAAATCCGTGGACCTCACTCGCGCCCGCTATGAAACCGGGGTGGACGACCAAATCTCGCTGGTTCAGGCGGAAAATGCCCTCCAGAGTGCGGTTGCCGCCGGGACCAACCTGGGTGTCTTGCGCGCCCAGTACGAACACGCCATCGCGGTGCTAATCGGCACCATGCCTTCCAGTTTTTCTCTTGCCTATAAGCCCCTGGATGCGGTGCCGCCTGCGATACCTATCGGCCTGCCTTCGCAGCTTCTCGAGCGCAGGCCGGACGTCGCCGCTTCCGAGCGCACCATGGCGTCCGCCAATGCCCAGATCGGAATCGCTACGGCCGCGTACTATCCGACCTTGACCCTGAGCGCTGGTGGAGGTTTCGAGAGTTCGGCCTTTACCAAGCTTTTTAACCTGGCGAGCCGTTTCTGGTCCGTCGGGCCGTCGCTCTCCGAAACCCTGTTTGACGCCGGCCTTCGGCGCGCCACGGTATTGCAGTTCGTCGCGGCCTACAACGCTGATGTCGCCGGCTATCGCCAGACCGTCTTGTCCGCCTTTCAGCAGGTAGAGGACAACCTGGCTGCGGTGCGCATTTTGTCCAAACAAATCAAGGAGCAGGAGGATGCGGAGCACTCGGCGGAACAGTATCTCGAGCTCGCAAAAGCGCGTTACTACACTGGCGTCGACACCTATCTCAACGTCCTCGTGGCGCAAACCACGCTTCTATCCGACCAGCAGACACTCGCTTCACTTCGCACCCAGGTGATGACTGCCTCGGTGCAATTGATTGAAGCGCTGGGCGGCGGTTGGGATCGCTCCGACCTCCCGACTCCCGCGCAGGTCTCCGGCAGGGTCACCAAGTCCGAGATCGAGGCTCCGCAATCACCGCCACCGCAATCACCGCAAAATCCCCAATAGTTCCGCGCCCCGTCCGTTCCTGAGGACGTTGGGAATAAGTCCGGGGCAGTGCCTCGTATCCCGCTCTTCTCTGTGGCCTCTGCGCCCTCTGCGTTAAATTCCTTCTTTTCCCCAGCGTCACGACGACCTAACTCCGGCCTGCGACGCCGCTCGCGCACAAATCCAGGAGCCGCCGCACATCCCCAGCGCGATGAACGCGCTGGACCACTCGTTGGGATTGTGCGAGCGCGGGTAACTCATGATTCTCGGTGAATGCAAAAACAGGAACCACAGGAGGAACATCGTGCCTAGCAGCATTCCCGCCAAACGGCCCATCCACTTCGTTGCCATGCTGACGCCGGCTGCGACAAACGCCGCGGCCGTCAAGTACGCCCAGAACATGCCCGATCCCGGAATCCAGGCCGGCACAAGGCTGGCGATAAAGCCAAGAACGAGGAAGTGGTCGATGCCGAAGATTACCGAGCAAACCGCGAAGAGGAAAAGACTGGATTTGATCAGCGCATCGATAACCGTCTCCCATGGCGGAGGGTAACGTCTCTCGACCGGCAAAGTTCCCGCCAAGGCCAAAGCCGAGGCACTTATGGCCAGGATTTCGAACGCTCCGGTACGAATGCTGATATCGAGTGGGTGGGCAACTACTTTTGGCACCTGGAGAACGAAGTCGCATACGAGGAAAAAAACCGCCAGTAGAATTGCCGCCAACCGCGCCTTTTTGTTCGCCGCGATACTCAGAGCAGCAGCGATGAGAGCTGTGCCGGTCAGGTAGGCCAGCCACGGGTGACCCGGGACCCAGGGGATGACCGGGACCACCGCCTGCCCAAAGTGAGCGCAGACGAGATGCTCAACGCCCAGAGCCAGGATGGCGATCGCGAATAGAAGCCGGCCTTGTTTGACAATCGTATCCAAAGAGCCTGTCATTTCTCCCTCCCTGCCCGACGCTCACCGCGCAGCACTTACGCCGCTCGCCTCGGACCGTTGAGCCAGATGCGGCAGTAGAATACGGTGCACCGTATCTTGAGGTAACTGGAAGGATTGTGACTGGCGATGACCCAGCTGCAATAGCCACTTAGCCGATTTTCCCTATAACCACACGGTGCGAGGGGCGGCAGGTCCCCTGCCCGGAACCTGCGCAATTTGTCCTTGACACGTTGTTACCAATATGTTACCATTCTTTGTGTTATCACAAACGGTAATTCGAACGCATCGTCCGCATTTCTGCCCCTCGCAATCCCGCTCGCCCAAGCCTTTTTCTGTCGTAAACCCTTTGGAATCCGCACTTCCGAGAAATACGCTCGTAACTCCTTTAGAATCCGCACTTCCAAAAACATTAGACTTAAAGTCCTTTAGAATCCGCACTTACAAAAAATGGCGGGGGGAGGGGGTCTTATTGTTAACTAAACCGGTCGGCAAGAGTTGCTTTCGCAGTTCACCGTTGGTGGTTATTTAGGTTCGAGGACCTTCCGCAGGCGGCTGACGGCTCGCGGCATTTCCGCAGGTCGCGTGCTCCCGAAGCCCAGGATGAATCCCTGGCGCGCCGCCGCCTTCCCGAGATAGGCGGGAGAAAGCGGCACGAGCCAAAGATTTTCGCTGGCGGCGCGCATCGCGATGTCTACGTCACGAAGTCCCTTCGGCAAGGTCACCGCCAGGTGCATGCCTGCCTCCGACCCGTGAATTCCCAATTTGGAACCAAACTCTTTCTCCAGGCATTCGACTAGCGCCGCGCGCCGTTCGGCGTACAACAGCCGCATCCGGCGAATGTGGCGAGCGAAATGGCCTTCGCTCATGAAGTCGGTCAGCACCGCTTGGTAAAGATAAGCCGGACCTATATCCATCGCGTAACGAACCGCTGCAAATCGATCGACGAGATCCGAGGGAACGACAATATAACCCATTCGCAGCGATGGAAACACGGTCTTGCTGAACGTCCCGATATAAATGACGCGGGAATCATGATCGAGGCCCTGCAACGAAGCGATGGGCATGCTGGCGTAGCGGTACTCGCTGTCGTAATCGTCTTCGATGATCCAGGAGCCGGCGCTGCGTGCCCAGTCCAAAAGCTGGAGGCGGCGAGAAGCGCTCATGGTGGCTCCGAGCGGATATTGATGCGAGGGCGCGACGAATACGGCTCGGGCCTTGTGTGACGCCTTGATGCCCGCGGCAACGTCGATGCCTTCGCTATCGACGGGAACCGGGACGAGGCGGCAGCCCGCCGCCAGCAGAACGTGCCTCGTCAACCAGTACCCAGGCTCCTCGATCCACACCGGACTTTGCGGGTCGAGTAAAACGCGGGCGGAAATTTCCAATGCTTGCTGAGAACCGGACACGATCATGATCTGCTGCGGGTCGCAGCGTACCGCGCGCGCGGTACGCAGATAGGTACAAATGGCTTCGCGCAACGACTCAAGACCGAGAGCGGCGCCGTAGCGCAGCGCGCTGGCGTGCGGGTTTCGGACGTGGCGCATGACCAGGCTGGACCAGATCTGAAACGGAAATTGGTCGTACGCCGGCTGGCTCACGCTGAACGCACCCAATCCGCGCAACCACGGCAGGCTCTCGTAGTGGGGAAGAAGCGAAACGCGTTTGGCGACCGGCCGCGAGACGGAACGAACCGGAACCGATCGCGTAGCGCGACGCTCGCTGGGAGCCTGCTGGTCGGGTAGGGAGGCGCACACAAAAGTTCCCGCGCCGGTTCGCGACTCGAAATAGCCCTCGGCCAGAAGCTGCCCGTAGGCACTCAAAACAGGGATGCGGGAGATTCCCAACTCGGAAGCGAGAGCGCGAGTGGCGGGAATTTGTTGTCCGGCGCGCAAATTGCCTCCCATGATCATGCCGCGATAGGCGTCATAGATTTGCCGGTGCAAAGGCTTCGCGGCTTTGCGATCGACAGCGATCACCGGGGTGACGCCACTGGAGACTTTTTTCATGCCCCTATCATAGTGGTCATATCGAAGTTGGCTCAAGTGGATATTGCCACCGACCACGTCTGGCCTCAGCGTGTACGTTAACGGGTCGCGGTGACGCGAATTAACGGTGACACGAACGTTGGTCGGGGTGTGGAGGCAATATCATGGTTTCATTTACGCGTTTCCTTGTTCGCAGCGCTTTACGTCAATCCGCGACGCTCGGATTGCGGCATGTTCTGGTTCTTGGCGCTTTGCTGTGGTGTTTGCCTTTTCTTGCGCTGGCCCAGGACGCCAGCATCGTCGGCACGGTGACTGATCCAACAGGATCGGTGGTCCCCAACGTGCAAATCACGGTTACCAATATCGAGACCGGCCTGACGCACGTGATCAAGACCAACGATACGGGCCAATATGTGGTGCCCGAGCTTCCCATTGGACACTACACCGTTAAAGCCGAGGGTTCTGGATTCAAGGCCGCGGAGCAAAAGAATGTGATCTTGAATGTCGGCGACCGCACACGTCTGGATTTTGCCCTGCAACTCGGCGGTGCCCAGGAAACCATCACCGTCGAAGCCGATCCGGTGCGGGTGCAGACCGATTCCGGCGAACAGAGCAACGTGATTACCGGGCAGCAGATTTCGCAGATCGCGGTAAGCGGCCGTAGCATGTACCAGCTGGCAGCCTTGACCCCGGGGGCTTCGAGCCAGATCGGCGCCGGTGGTATGAGCGCCGGTGAAGTCAACACGTCTGCGGGTGGCGACTCGAACGTGGAATTCAACGGCATGCGGCAAAACCATAACATCTACCTCCTTGATGGTGGCGAAGATGACGACCGTGGTGGCGCGGGTGGCATGAGCATCGCACCCTCCTCGGACGCGATCGCCGAGTTCCGTGCGCTCACCTCGAACTACAGCGCGGACTATGGCCTCTCTTCGGCGGGAACCATGTCAATGGTTCTGAAGTCGGGATCGAGCACACTGCATGCGTCCGCTTGGGAATTCAACCGCAACGATGCTTTAGACGCCCGCAACTTCTTCAACCCTGCCCCTCAGCCGGTTGCGGAGCTGCGGTTGAACACGTTTGGCTTCAACGTCGGCGGGCCGGTGACTTTCGGAAGGCTGTATAACCGGGAGCGCAAGAAGACCTTCTTCTTCTATAACATGGAGTGGCGGAGGCTGATTCAGGGTGTCGTCAACAACGGTCAGCCGGTGCCTGTCCCCTCCACCTACGGCGGCAACTTTGGCAGCACGGTCATCAACGTCCCGACGGCGGCGCAGGTTGCGCCTTCGGTTCTGGCACAGAGCTGCCCCGGTGGTGTGCTTCCCGCCGGCATCGTCCAGGGCTCGCCCTTTCCGAACAACACGATCCCGACTTGCATGATCAGCCCGAACGCAACGGCTTTGCTGGGTGCTGGGATATTCCCGGCGCCCACATCAGGCGACGAGTACACCGGTGCCGCTACCTCACCAACCAACGTGAAGGAAGAGATCGTGCGCATCGATCACAACTTCAGCAGCAAGTTCTCGGTGTTCGGACATTTTATTGCTGAGCAGGTGTCGCAGGGCTACTCGACTAGCCAGTGGAGCGGCGCCAACGTTCCGACCGTCGGCGATACCTTCGGCAATCCCTCGTACAGCGCAGTAGTGCACGCAACCTACGCGATCAGCCCCACCTTCCTGAATGAGACGGCGTTCAACTACAACGGCAACCGCATCAACATCGTTCCGTTCGCTGGTGCCGGCTTGAGCAGTTTGTCGATTCCGGCTGGCTTTGAAAGCAACCGGCTGTTCACAGGCCCGAACAATGATGACCGCTTCCCGAACATCGATTTGACTGGCTCGACGGGGACAAAAGTCGAAATCTCCAGCTGGCCATGGCACAACGTAGCCAATGACTACCAGATCCGTGACGACATCTCGCTGACCAAGGGTGCGCACCAGATCAAGTTCGGCGGGAGTTGGGCTCTCTACAAGAAGACGCAGGATCTTTTCGGCCAGACGCAGGGTGGGTTCACCTTCGATGGCACCTTCACCGGAAACGACTTCGCCGACTTCTTGCTCGGCGATGCCAAGAGTTACCAGGAACTGGCCGTTCAGGACGCCGGTCAATGGAACAACGTTTCGTGGGCCGCCTACGTTCAGGACAACTGGCGTGTGAATCGCAAGCTGACGCTCAACCTCGGCTTGCGGTGGGACGGCGTACCGCACACGTATGAAGCGAACGACCGCATGGGGAATTTCTATCCGTCGTTATACAACCCGGCGAATGCCGCTACCTTCAATAACAGCGGCACGATCTGCAGCGCGACTGACGCCCTCAATCCAGCAGTGTCTGGCTGCAGCGCTGCCAGTCCCGGTCTGGGAACCAGCCCCAATGCTATTCTGGCGGGCACTCCGCTCTATCTGAATGGCATCGGCACCCCTGGCCAAGACGGAGTTCCCAAGGGCTTAGTAAACAATCACTGGGCGGCATTCGGTCCGCGCTTGGGTTTTGCGTATGACCTCACGGGTGCCAGCAAGACGGTCATCCGTGGCGGCTTTGGCATCATGTACGAGCGCATTCAGGGCAACGACATGTACAACGCCGGACCCAACATCCCGTTCAGTTTGCAGGTCTCCAGTCCGGTGCCTGTCGAGTTCACCAATCCGGCCCTCGCTCTCACGAGTGGCACTGCTGCTTCTTTGCCTATCAACGCTGCCAGCATCACTGGTTTGGCCATCGACGACTACAAGTTGCCGGCCAGCTACCAGTGGAGCGTCGGCGTACAGCGCCAATTAGGCGCGCGATCGGTGCTGGGCATTTCCTACGTTGGAAACCAGAACCGGCACCAGAACGATTACCGGGAAACTAACCTGCCCGACGAGAGCTATCTTGGCGCGTTGATCGGCGGTGCTTCCTACACCCAGGCCCCTGGCCTGCCCTATCCGGGCTTTCACTCCATCGATCTCAGCGAAAACGAAGCGAACTCGCACTACAACGCGCTGCAGGTTGATCTGACCTCTCAAGTTGGCCACGACCTTACGCTTCGGGCCTACTACACCCTTTCGCGGACGATTGATGCGGTCAACGGGAACGGCGGCCAGGACCTGCAAAACGTGTCGAATCCCTACGCGGGCTGGGCGTACGACAACGGACCCGGTGGATACGATCGTACCCACAATGCAGCAGTCAATTTCATCTACGATCTGCCGATTCTCCGGAGCAGTCAGAACCGCTTTCTGAAATCTACGCTGGGCGGCTGGGAAGTTTCGGGGATCGTAACGGTAGAGTCCGGGCTTGCGATTAACCCGCAGCTAACCGGCGGACAGAGCACCAACGGTCTGCCCAATGCCACCAACCGCCCCGATCTGATCGGTCCGGTCACCTATCCACACACGGTCGCCCAATGGTTCAGCACGTCAGCCTTCACCGACCCGACTGTGGGTGCTTGGGGTGACGCGGGACACAACTCGCTTCGTGGACCGGGTCGCGACAACTGGAACCTCTCGCTGTTCAAGAGCTTCGTGCTCAGCGAAGCGCGAGGAAGCCGGCTGGAGCTCCGCGTGGAAAGCTTCAACACGTGGAATCACACGGAGTTCAATCAAGTCAGCACCAGCCTCGGCTCGAGCAATTTCGGCCAGATCACTTCCGCCTTCGACCCTAGAGTGTTTCAGCTGGGGGGAAAGATCTACTTCTAGACCTCCTACACCCTAGAGTAGGCAAACGGCTCCGCTCGCGCGCTGCGTACAGCGCGAGCGGGGTTTTTGTTTGTGTGGTTGCGAGCGGAGAGAAGTAATCGAAGCGATTGGGACTTAGCCGCTCTCTTCCGAGAGCGGCTGCGGGATCCGGACGGATAGCAGATGCAGCGGTCTAAATACCTGCCACTACAGGGTCGGACTGGTGAGCGAAGGATTGATCCTTAGTGTGCTGCTGAGGAATGGGAAGCGATATGCATTCTTAGCGGCAAAGAAAGCTGCGGGAAAATTCGCATTTGTCATTCCAAAACACACTCGTTTGCGGGTGAGGGATTTGCTGCGCGCGAGAAAGCCGAGAAAAAAGCAGATTCCTTACCCCGTTCAAAAACCGAAGGGGATGCGGACTGGCACAATCTACTCTCACACCCCGCCTTTTTTTTCGGGACTATTTCGCTCCAGCAGGAAATCGCTGGGCCGATCTAAAGATCGGCCACTACAGCCTGCTTGAGATCGTTCGCGTCAATTGGGAAGTTTTTGCAGGGCGGAACCGAGGACTTTGCCGGAGCCGGGCTCTTGAATGAGGGCTACGATGCGAATCGGCGTCGAATTTGTTTGCGGGGGTTTGTATTTCACTTGAAAATCACGGCTGAGAGTTTTGCCTTTCTCGAGCTTGCCGACTTTTGTGATTTCCAAGACGACCGCGACGTGGGTGAGGTGGCGGCCCTTATTTTCTCCACTTGAAACTTGAGACTCAGCGTGGTCGAGAGCAATCACGGCGTAAATATCGGCGTTGCGTTTCATGGAGCCGCCATCGGCTTCGATATGCCCGCGAACCGCCGTAGGGTTGGCGTCGACGGTAGCCGAAGTAATGCGTATCGGAACTTTCGGGCTGGTCGCCGCTTTCTGAAGCGCTTCGGAGACTTGTTGCGCGTCGTTGGCGCGCAGTTCCACGTCTCCGTCGACGAGAATTTGGGGAGTGTACGCAGTCTTCAGGCCGAGAGCATGGACGTAGGAGCTTTGGCGGTCGGTGATGGAAGAAGAGGAGTAGGGATCTTTCCAGCCGTCATGGTTCCAATAGTCCACGTGCTCGCTGAGGACGATGAGTTGCACTCCGGGCACGGGCTGCAGAGCGTCCATTCGTTCCACCAGCGCGTCGGCGGGAGGACAACTCGAACACCCCTCCGAGGTGAATAGCTCGACCAATACAGAGGAAGTTGTTGTGGCGTCGGCGGTGCCCAAGCGCCCTGCTGCCAAGGGCGCGCCGGATGCAAGGGCAATCGCGCCGGTCAAACAGAAGCTTAGTAAATGCCTTCGAAGCTTGGGGATCGCGATGCCTGCCGCGAAATCGGCACGGAGGAGACGCTGGTCGCGGAGAGGCGGCGAAACGTAGCGGTCAGTTTTCAAGACGAATTCCTTCGCTGGCAATTGCCGTAAGCAATTTCTTCGCCTTTGCGTTCCGAGCATTTGTTATTTTCGCGCAAGAGTCCGCTGGGGAGTATGACCACTTGAGGCAATTTCTGTATGACCACTCTCGTCGTGCACGATCAGGCCGAGACCGGAGACCAACTCACACTAATAATGGTGGATGGCGCTAGGAGTTCACAATGCTTTCGAGCCCAGCTTTGTTGGTTATTACAAGCGTGGAACCCCTTACCTGCAAGAACTGCTTTCTCTTGAAATGGGCAAACAAACGCGTCACGGTTTCTCGCGAGGCCCCGATTATCTGGGCGATTTCCTCGTGCGTGAGGGTCAGTGTGAGCTTGATCTCACCGTTTCCTTCGTCATGATCCGCGACAAGCTCGAGCAGGAAGCGAGCCAGTTTTTCGGTAGCGGAATGAGAGAGCCCGATGGTTCGCATTTCGGCGATGGCCGAATGATAGATTTCACCGAGCTGCTGCGCGACATGCAGGGCGGCTTCGCCGTGTTCGCGCAAGAAAGGGAGGAAGTGCTCTTTGGAGATGAAATTGGCCTGGGCGCTTTCGATGATTTCTGCCGTCAGCTCATACGGTTTCCCGGTCACAGTAGCGGGCAATCCCAGCACCTCTCCTGGCCCCGAGATCCTAAGGATGAGAGTTCTTCCATCGGCCGATGAGGTTGAGAGCTTAGCCTTTCCATTGCACAGAATGAAGACGCCGCGTGGTGACTGCCCCTCTACAAAAAGTGTCGCCCCTTTCGGATAAGCCGCCGGCGAAGTGATGGTTGCCAGTGTTTGCACCGCGGCTGGAGGGAGATTGCAGAACAGCCGGTCCTCACGGCAAGGGCAGGATAGACAACTCTCGATGATCTCCAGGCCGTACGGGGCGCGTGGGCGCTCATTGCGCGTGGGCATTTGTCCTTTTCTGTGCGACACAAAGCGAAATCCGCTGGGCATAGGCGCCGCCCGGTAGATGAGTTGCAATTTGATTTTTTTACTGGAATTGAAGGGTCTTGGCTGTGATGGGCATCACACTGTCACCAGAAAAAGGGAAAATATGCCTAAGAACGACCAACGGCCGTGGTGCTCCGGCGTTGGGGCGCATGGCTTCCTTTGCACACTCGATTTGCGAGGCTCCGGGTCGTTGCGACGAGGCCATCACACCAGAACCGTGGAGATGGCGATACCGCCCCTAATCCTGTTTACCGAGAGTTTGAACGTATGTTTTGCCGTATGGATAGAAGAGTTCCTTTCGGCCTTGCTGCCAGGCCGCTTTGAGTTCGGGCGTCGTGATATCCCAGTCTGGCCGGCATTTCTTGGTGACGGCACGCAGGTCCTGGCGAAGATCTTCCATGGTGGGCCGGCCGAAGAACCAGTAGCCGTTGTAGACCTTATAAATGACGAGGCCAGGCTCGAGAACAATCACGTGGGGGATCATGGGATTGTGGACGGGGTCGGTGTATTCGGCGATGTCGAGATCTTTTTGGACCATGCGACTGGGGTCGGAAAGGAAAGGCCAGTGGGCGCCGACACCGGTGCGATATTCGCTGGTCTCGCTGATGTTGTCGGTGCTAATGGTGACGAGCCGGCAATAAGCAACCTCGAGCTCGCGATGGAATTGAACAAGGAGTTCCGCTTGCCGGCGGTCCTTGGGGCAGAAACCTCCACGGCTGAGGACGAGAACCATGGGGTGTGGTCCCTGTAGCTCGGAGAGCTTCCGGCGTTTCGCGGTGTGGTCGGAAAGCTCGTAGTCGGGAAAGATAGCCCCTGGAACGACGTCAGATCGCATGTGGACTCCTCAACAGTTGGATGTGCGCCGGCAGTTTACCCCATCTGGTGAGTGTCCCGCGTTCCCGCGGTGGCGTCAGCCACGTGCCGGCGCCAGGAACCTCAACGTGAGGAACCGAGAAAGCCTCGGACGATCTGCGCAATCGGATCCGATGCGGTATCGAGCGCGAAATGCCCGCCATCGACGATGTGTACTTCGGCCTTCGGCACGTCGCGACGATACGATTCCGGCTCCGAGGGATCGAACGAGGCCTCATACTTGCCCCAGATCACTAAAAGGCGCGGCTGCTTCTCGCGCATCCAGGCCTGCCATTTGGGGTAGTCCTCGACGTTGGTGCGGTAGTCGTAGAAGAGGTCGCTCTGAATCTCGGCCTGGCCCGGCTGGTTGAGAAAATAATATTCATCGGTCCATAGATCCGGGTCGTGGCGTTCGATGTTTGGATCATCCCCGACATGGCGCGCGCGGGCGGCCGCGAGCGACAAGAGGTTTGTGCGCAACGCGCTTTCGTTGGCAGCACGATCGGCCCAAAAGGCCCGCCGCGTCTTCCAGTTCGCCCCCAAGCCTTCGTTGTGTGCCACAGCGTCCTGGACGATGAGAGCTTCTACCCGCTCCGGATGCGCCAACACCATGCGAAAACCAACCGGGCCGCCGTAATCCTGCATGTACAGCGTGTAGCGCGAGAGCCCGAGCGCTTCGGTAAAGTGATTCATGACCTCGGCGATGTGATCGAACGTATACGCGAATTTCTTCGCGTCCGGCCAGTCACTGTGCCCGAACCCCGGGTAATCGGGCGCCACTAAGTGATAGCGATCGCAAAGCCGGTCGAAAAGCGGTTCGAACATCCGCGATGAAGAGGGCAGTCCGTGCAGCAGGAGAAGCGTGGGCGCGTCTTTCGGGCCGGCCTCTCTGTAAAAGATGGAGAACCCATCGATCTGTATCGTGAGATAAGAAGTCGGGTAATCCACGGCGCGTTCCTTCCCTTGGGCTTGGGCCAGCGTTTGAAATGATGCGAGCATCAGAGGGACTGCCAACGCCATGCGGGAGATCTGCAAGCGCCGAGTCCAACGGGGCGAGCTGAAGAGAAGCATGGTTTGACTCCTTGGCAGTCCGGCGCGGTGGACGCGATAACAGCATCGCCGACTTCCACCTCGGCTCGTTGCTCGATCACTCAAGAGCCGCGCGCGACCGGGCGCCCGGACGCCATTGAGCGGAGTGCGCTGTTAGCTCAAGTTCACATCGTCAGAACCACGCGGAACTGTGCGTGGCCGCTCATCATTCGGTCGTAAGCTTCGGCCGCTTTGTCGAGCGGATACGTTTCGATCATCGGACGTACGCCGGTTAGTTCGGAAAAGCTAAGTGTATCCTCGGCATCCGCTGGTGTTCCCGAGGCCCAGCCTTGAATCGTTCGGCTTCCGGTGATCAGCTGTACGGGCGTGACCTCGATAGGATCCGTCGCCGCACCCACGACCATGAGCTCGCCATTCGGCTTTAGGCCGTCAATCACCTCGGACATTGATTTCGAGCTTGGCGCTGTGGCTAGAATCACCCGTGCGCCGCCCAATTTTTGCAATGCTTCTGCCGCATTGGTCGTTTTATTGTCGATGTACACGCTCGCTCCAAGCTTCTTTGCGAGCGCCGCGCTTTCCGCCCCGTGCCCGATGGCCACGACCTTATAGCCAAACTTGTTCGCGAATTGAATTCCCAGGTGACCCAGGCCGCCGACCCCCAGCACGGCAACAAGGTCGCCGGGCATCGCACCGCTGTGTCGCAGCGCGTTATAAGTCGTGATTCCGGCGCACAGCAGCGGTGCCGCTTCGACATCCGTCAGT
>JBEKWY010000143.1:0-12579 GCA_049512575.1 Candidatus Acidiferrum sp. | reverse complement strand
GAGGAACTCTTTCGCGAAGATCTTGCTGCCTTCGAGCCGCGCGGCCTGCTGAGAAGGAGCAATGATCGGCCAGCGTCGTTGCGCGAAAGCATCGCCGATTCCGTTGACGAGAGGCAGCTCGGGGCCGACGATAGTCAGATCTGGCTTGATGTCTTGCGCCAAAGCGACGAGTTTAGCAACGTCGCCCGGATCGACGGCAACACATTCGGCATCCTCAGCGATACCTCCGTTGCCGGGAGCACACCAAATTTTTTCCACGCGTGCGCTCTGCCGGAGTTTCCACACCAACGCGTGTTCGCGGCCACCACTGCCGACAACCAGAATCTTCATGAGACGTGAGCCCTCAGCGATACTTCTTCAGGAACGATAGTCGGGTACGCGGAACGTGTCAACTTAGGTGTTTGCTGGAGACGGTATTGCAGTCGGTATTGCGGGGAATTGTTCGTTCTAGGATTTCTAGGCACCTACGGCGCGAATCGGGATAGTCACTCCGGTGGAAGCGTCGGACGACGCGAGCATATGGCAGCGGCCATCAAAGATCCCGCCCGGATCGACAACCATGCAGGGCGAATGCACTTCTCCGGTGACTACGCCCTTGGCTTGAATCTCTACGCGGCCCTTCGCAAAAATCACGCCGTCAAATCGGCCGGCAATTACGACGCGATTGCCCTCGATCTGTCCTTCAACTCTCGCGCCTTCGCCGAGAACGACGGTTTGTTCGGAGATGATGTTGCCTTTGACATTCCCATCGATGCGGAAGGTGCCCTTGAGTTGAAGCGTGCCCTCTAGCGTTACACCTTGGTCAATAAAACCAGTCCATTCTTCGCCGCTGCCATTTTTCGAAGCTCCGGGCCACTTCCAAGCCATGACAACCCCCATCCGACCTTTCCACTGTAGCCGGGTTCAGGGACAAGTCCAAGCGCGGTGAAATCTCGGTTGTCGAATCAGGTCACTGAACGAACGGACACCCGAGTAGAATCCGCGCCGCACACGTCGCCAAGTTATTTCATGAGGCGATCGTAAAGGCCCATCAGCTGGGCATCATCGTAATATTCCAGAATGAGCTGGCCAGGGCGCATCTTGGTCTTCTGGCGAAGTAGCGCCTTTGTCCCGAGGTGCCGCTGCAACTCTTCGAGGGCTGCGCGGATGTTTGCGTCCACATGGATTTCTGCTGGCGCGCCGACCCCGCGCGAGCGCCGCGACGCCAAGCGCTCGATTTGCCGTACAGTCAAACCTCCGCGAGCGGCGCGCTGGGCGTAGCGCATGCGAAGCTTGGAATCTTGCACGGCGAGAAGGCCGCGGCCATGCCCAGCCGTCAGCTTTCCCTCTTCGATCCAATCCTGAATGGTCGACTCTAGCTTCAGCAGGCGAATCGAATTTGCGACCGTGGCGCGATCTTTTCCGGTGCGCTCCGCGACAGCTTCCTGCGTTAGCTGAAATTCGTCCATCAGGCGCTCAAAAGCCCGGGCGGCTTCGATGGCGTTCAGGTCTTCGCGCTGGATGTTTTCAACCAGCGTCATTTCCAGGGCGAGCTCATCGGGTACATCGCGAATAATCGCCGAAATCTTGGTCAAGCCGGCGCGCTGGGCAGCCCGCCAGCGGCGTTCGCCGGCAATGAGTTGAAAACGGCTTCCCATCGAGCGGACCACCAGAGGTTGAATGATGCCGCTGGCCTTGATGGAACGAGCCAGTTCGTCGAGTGCTTCTTCTCGGAAGCGGGTGCGAGGCTGGAATGGACTTGGATCGATGAGATCAGCGTCAATCTGGAGCGGACCACCGGTCGAAATGGGATCCCGAGCTGGAGCTGCGGCGGCACCACTCGGTGCAACAGGATAGGTTGAACTTGCAGGCGCGGGTGCATCAGGGACCTGTGGTTCAGGCTCCCGAATGAGCGCTCCGAGCCCCCTTCCCAATGCGTTTCTCGTCATTAATAATTACCTCCTGGGCGAGTTGTGTGTAACCCTCAGCGCCCTTGCTGTGGATATCGTAGAAAATAATAGGCTTACCGAAACTTGGAGCTTCGGCGAGCCTAACATTACGCGGAATTAATGCTTGAAAGACCTGGGCCCCGAAAAAGCTGCGCAGGTCCGTTGCGACCTGCCGCGAGAGAGTTGTGCGCTCATCGTACATCGTCAGCAAGATGCCCTCGATCTCGAGTTTGGGATTGAGCGTGCGTCGAATCCTCATGAGCGTGTCAAGAAGCTCGGAAACTCCCTCCAGCGCGAGATATTCGCACTGGATGGGAACCAGAACGGAGCTGGCCGAGACCAGCGCGTTCAGTGTGAGCAAGTCGAGCGCCGGTGGGCAATCGAGAATAATGAAGCGATAGCGATCGCGGATGCCGTTGAGCATCCCTTGAAGCTTATATTCACGATGCTCGGCGGTAACCAGCTCGACAGCCGCTCCGGCAAGATTTTTGTCGGCGGGCAACACATCAAGGCCTTCGACCTGCGACTTCTGCACGATTTTGTCAAAAGGTTCGCCCAAAATCAGAGCGTGATAGAGGGTTCTGCGCGCGGGATCTTTGGGGAAGCCGATTGCTGCGGTTGCGTTGGCTTGGGAGTCGCAATCGACGAGGAGTGTCGGCTGTTCGACCGCTGCGAGGCATGCGGCAAGGTTGACAGCAGTGGTGGTCTTTCCAACTCCGCCTTTTTGGTTTGCGACCGCGATAATTCGCGCCAAGAATCCCCCGATGGGCGAAAACTTAGCAAAGGCTTTGACGTTATGCAAGGTGTTTCACGTGGAACGGGGATTTATCTTGTGAACTGAGGAAAACTAAGCAGGAGGATTCGTCGGGCGTTCCACTTGAAACTATTTTTAGCAGATGGCTTACTCTTGAGCGAGAGGCATGAGGCAAAACTCGCATTTTTCGGCAGCAGCAGGGTCGCCGCTGTTCCACGTGGAACGGACAACCGTTTAGGCAAGTGTACCTAAAAGCGATGTCCGTCGTGTTTCACGTGGAACGATTAGACATTTGACCATGCTGGATTTTGGGAGCCGGCTGCAGACCTGTTTCACGTGGAACAACATCGGCAGAGCGACAGCGACATTTCTAGTTCATTTCGGTGCATGGCGAGTGTTGCGGCGAACGACGGGTGGAACAAACCCCACCTCCACAAGAGACAGAGAGAATCCAATGAACCGTTGTTCGTTGAACGCGGATCTCTCGCGGCTGTTCCACGTGGAACGACGGGTGGGAGTTTGTTCGCGCGCGAGTTGGTACGCAGGCATTTCCGTCACACGTCCGCCGCGATGCGACTCGTCGAAATGGAATGCCTATTTGCGTTTGGTCGGGATTCGACGAGTCCTGGCCGCCCGAGCGAAACGATCGGTAGGTTCTCACGAATTGTCAGCGGATGACTTTTGTCCTTGTAAATTATTGATTTACAGTACCTTAAGCGACCACTTCTACACTTCTTGAGCCAATTAACAGAAATCGCCTGAGAGACTGGGGGATCTGGATCGATTCCTGCCATTTCCATACTGGGAGTTGTCGGACCTCTTCCAGATCGCGGCCTCCAATCCACAGGAGGGCTTGTTTTGCGTCAATCTGCGGAGATGCCGCCCACTCAAGAAAGCTCGCAAATTCTCCGACGGCGCGGGAGCAAACTACGTCGAGGGGCGTCAGCTCTTCGCCCAATTCTTCGTAACGACTGACTAACACCCGCGCACCCGTAAGTCCAAGATCACGAACCACTTCGGCCAGGAACGTGGCCTTTTTGACATTCGACTCGACGAGAAATACCTCTAGTTCGGGTCTCAAAATCTTCAGAGGAAGCCCCGGAAAACCGCCCCCAGAGCCCACGTCGGCGAGCCGACCCTTATCGAGAGATACAACTGACGCAGCAAACATCGACTCGCAAAAGTGGCGATAGAGTACCTCTAGCGGATCACGGATGGCGGTCAGGTTGACGGCCTCGTTCCACTTCAATAGAATCGCCATATATTGTTGAATCTGTTGGACTTGCTGCTCATTCGCGGTGAGGCGAAAGTCCGCTAGCGCGCGGTGAATTGTATCGGACGATGGGGGGACAGGTCCAGTGGGGGCCATGAAGACGTTCACCTCTCCTAGAATTTAGAATTCTTTGCATTATCAACAACTACCTTATTATGAATCAGATAGCGAGGACCGGCCACCCCGGCTACGACATCCACGGCGGCGTGCCACCCCATAATCGGAACCAGGCTTCCGAGTGTGATGCGAGCAGTGCCAAAGAGAAGACCCAACAACATCGTTCCCACAAGCCCGCCGCGGCCTTGATAAAGATGAGCGAGTCCGAACAAGATGGACGATAACACGACCACGCTCCACCCAGGCATCCCGGCGCGCGTGAACGCCGCCATCGCGAAGCCGCGATAGAGAAATTCCTCGCAAATGCCCGCAGTTACCGCCAAGGCAAAGAATGGAACACGTTCCTTGGTTGACTGGGGAAGGATCCGCTCTGCAAGTGCTTGCATCGGAGCCCGCATCTTCTCTGGCATTCGACTCATACGCCGCAGGTTCATCCACTGCAAAGCGGCGAGGATGGCGGCACCGAGTACCGCGGCCGCACCGACCGACCCGGCACTGTGCGTAACGAGGCCGAGTTGATTGGAGCTCAGCCCGTGCGCCCACGCACGCCACGCGGCGACACCTGCGGCAAACCACTGGAAAGCGATGGTTGTGACATATAGCGAAATGCGTTCGGCGGGCCCAACTGAGGGTTTCGCAAGAAGTTCACGCAGACGTTGGCGGCCGCGCCACGGAACGACGACACCGAGCAGGAGGAAAATCAGCCAGAAGTCCCAAGGCATCACGGGGATGAGAACACGTTCCGCGATGGGGCGCAACTTCAGGAGAAGGCGATGGCAATGGACGAAACTGACAAGTCACGAGCGCGAAGACGTAAGCATCTTTATAATGCGACAGGTGAGGTGACGACTTTGGCGGAGCGGGTGAAATTGACGTCGATGGCGAAGGCTGCGGGTTGCGCGGCGAAATTGAATCCGGCAACGCTGGACGCCGTGCTGCGAAAGTTGCCGCGGCAAAGCGATGCTAATGTGCTGGTTGGTTTTGACACCAACGATGACGCGGGCATTTACCGTTTGTCGGACGACCTGGCGCTGGTGCAGACGGTCGATTTCTTCACGCCCATCGTGGATGACCCACAGCTGTTCGGTCAGATCGCGGCGGCGAATGCGCTGAGCGACGTGTACGCCATGGGTGGGCGTCCCATCTCGTCGTTATCGATTGTTGGATTTCCGGAAAAAGGAGATCCGGAAATTCTGGAGCAGGTCATTCGCGGCGGCCTGGCAAAAATGGACGAAGCGAAATGCAGCGTGATCGGCGGTCACTCGATTCGCAACGAAGATATGCTTTTTGGTTACGCGGTTACCGGAGTAGTGAATCCGAGTCGCGTTTGGCGAAATGTCGGCGCGCGTACAGGGGATGCGCTTATTTTCACAAAGCCTTTGGGCACGGGGGTGATTACGACGGCGTTGAAAAAAGATTGCGCCACTCTTGAATCGCTTGCAGCCGCCACAGCTGCGATGACGACACTGAATCGCGCCGCGGCGGAAGCTCTGCAAGAAGTTGAGGATCACTCCACGACGCGGCAATCCATTCACGCCGTTACCGACGTGACTGGTTTTAGTTTGCTTGGCCACGCGCGCGAGATGTCGCTCGGCGATCCTGCGCATGGCATTGAACCGGTTTCTTTCGAAATCGATCACGCGGCGTTTGCATATTTGCCCGGCGCAATAGAAGCCGCTCGAGATGGACATCTCTCCGGCGGCTTAAAGAACAACCGCGCTTTCATCGGCGACTGCGCGAATTTCGACGCGGGCGTTTCGCCGGAGCATCAAGATCTGCTCTTCGATCCGCAAACATCCGGCGGTTTGCTCGTGGCGATCGCAGCGGACGCGGCCGACGCTGCGCTGACGGCCCTCCAGCGCCACGGTGTTTCCGCGCATCGTGTGGGCCGCGTAGTCGCGAAACGCTCGCCGCTGATTTTCGTGCGCTGAGATTTCCGCCGCGGCGACCGCTCTTATACACTCCCAGCATGGATACCATCACCCACGGAATCGCCGGCGCTCTGATTGGCAAAGCGGTGTTCGGCGGCGACGAAATGTTCACGCTACGCCCCATGAATCGCGGCCGCGTGATCACCGGGTCGCTGATGCTCGGGGCAATCTTCCCGGATGCCGATGTGTTTCGCGAGATGGTTTCCCACAATCCGATGCTGATCCTGACGTGGCATCGCAGCATCACGCATTCTCTGATTTGCTTGCCGATTTTCGCGCTGGCCCTGGCCGCACTGACACAGTGGTTTGCGCGCTGGCGAAAATGGGACCCGCCGTCGTTCGTCGCACTCGCGGGGATTTACGCCGTGGGCATTGCGAGTCACATCCTGCTGGACCTGGTGACTTCCTTCGGCACGATGATCTGGTCGCCGCTGAAGTGGTCGCGCCCGGCGTGGGATCTGATTTTCATTATCGATTTCACGCTCAGCGCGATTTTTCTGGTGCCGCAGATTCTGGCCTGGATCTATGGGAAGCCTGAAAACTTGCGGCAACGCGCGCTGTGGGCCTGGCTGATTTTTGTTTTTGCGACGTTCGTCGTCGCCGGGATCGCGCAACGTGTCGGCGCGCCGATATCGGTCGAAGCCATTCTTTACGCGGTGGTGATCTTCGCCGCGCTCTTTTTGCTGCCTTCAATCCGAGGTTTCGGCCTGAAGATCAAACGTGCGTCGTGGAACCTCGCCGGACTCGTCGTCGCGCTCTGCTACATCGCCGCCGCCTTCTATGCGCACCAGGCCGCATTTGCGCGCGTGGAAAAGTTTGTTGCTCTCGAACACCTCGAAGCGCAAGCCGTCGGCACCCTGCCCTTGCCGCCGTCGATCTGGCACTGGGACGGGCTGGTTCGCGCTCCCCACGGTGTCTACGAAATGCGTATCGATTTTGGCGATGCGCCCGCCGACGCCGGACTGCCCCCAGGAACTTCCGCGCAAGCTCTTCCCATCGAGTATCGCTTCTACCCGGACGCTCCTGATAATTCCTACATTGAGGCGGCGAAGCATCTATCTCAGGTGCAAACGGTTCTGTGGTTTGCGCGCTTTCCGGTAATCCGTTTTCACAAGGAAGGTAGCGACGCGATCGTGGAAATAGCCGACATACGCTTTCCGCACGTGCGGCCCGATCAGCCAGCTTCATTCACGTATCAAGTCCGCTTCGGCGCCGACGGAATGGTTTTGTCGCAGGGTTGGGAGAAATAGCAGCGGCGCTCGTTCGAGATGAGATGAACTACGGTAAGATTCCTAGCGGCGCGCCTGACTCTCGGCGGGATGAATCACCACTTGGCGCTCCTCGCCTATTCCGACACTTTCGGTGCGAATGCCGGGTATTTCTTTCAGCGTCAGATGCACGATGCGACGCTCTCGCGAGGACATGGGATTCAAGCGAAAGGGCTGCTTCGAGGCCTGCACGCGCTCCGCGGCAACCCGCGCGGTCATGCGTAGCTCCTCAAACCGCAAAGCGCGGTAACCGCCACAGTCGAGGTGAATCTTCTCGTGAAACGTCGGCTCGAGCCGCAACGCGCGAAACGCCAGATGCTCCAGCGCTTTCAGAAGCTCCGCTCCACGCTCGAGGAGTAGTTCCTTGTCCCGGCCGTCGAGATCGGCGATCACTTCCGCATCGCCTCCAGGTTCGCCAGCCGGCGCGATCGTGCGCACCGTCACTTTCAGCTGAAATCCAGCCTGGCGCACGGTCGCTTCCAGGAACGTACGCAGCGCCTCAGCCGCAGCCTCGCGATCGAGATGGCCGTCCTTGACGAGTTCTTGAGGCATGCGTTCCTTGCGAGCGATTGCGATTACAAACTGACTACGGCGAGGGCCCTTATGACTTCTTGCCTTTGACCGCTTTCACGGGCACAGCGGTTACCGGGTGCGTGCGATTCAGCCACCACTGCTGCAAGATTCCCACCAGGCTGCTGGTGAGAATATACACCGCCAAGCCGCTGGAAATCGGCGAGATCATAAAAATACCGGCCATGGTCACCGGCATGATTTTCATCATCATCTGCTGCTGCGGATCGGTCGAAGTCATCGGCGTCATTTTCGACACCAGGTACATCGACAGCCCCATGACGATCGGCAAAACGTAATAAGGATCCTTGGCGGACAGATCCGTGATCCACCCGAACCATCGCGCGTGGCGCATCTCGATGGCATAGCGCAGCGTGGTATTCAGGCCAATCCAGATGGGCATCTGCAGAAACATCTGGAAGCATCCGCCAACGGGATTAATTCCCTCGCGGCTATACACCGCCATCACTTCCTTGTTCATTTCCGCTTTGCGCGGATCCCGCATCGAATATTTCTTGTACTTGTCCTGGATTTGTTTGATTTCGGGTGCTACACGCTGCATTTTCAGCGTGGACTTGTAGCTGGAAATGCGCAGCGGGAAAAGCAGGAGGTTGATGACCAGCGTGAGCACCACGATCGCCCAGCCCCAGTTGGGAATGTAGTTGTGCAGCCACTTCAGCCCGTGGAACAGCGGATCGGCGATGAATTCCAGCCAGCCAAAATTCACCAGCGAGTGCAGCTGGGGGTTCATCTTTTTCAGATCGTCGTAGTCCTTGGGGCCTACGTAAACCCGCAGCGCGAGGGGCTGCTTCGCGGCCGTCGCCACTTGCGGCACAGGCTCCTGCGTATCTTTCCCGTCCACCTGAACGGTGCGAGATGCTTTCCAATAGCGCGTTTCCAACGTCCCGGGTGCCGCGCCGTTGGGCGGCAGAAATGCCGCCGTGAAATAGCGGTCCTCGATTCCGTCCCAGTCTTTGCCGCCCTGCCACACGCCGGGCGTCCATTTTTCTGGACCGTCGAGTTTCTTTGCCGCGATGTCGGTTAACTTGCCGTTTTCGGTGTAGAAGACTGAAACCGTGTCGATCGGCGCCGGATTCGATACCGTCAAGTCGCCGAATCCACCCAGCCACCCAAGCCCCGCGATCACCGGAGCGCCGTCCAGCTTCACGGTCGTCTCGACGTGCACCACGTAGGTGTGATCGAAGCGAAGGTGCTTGGTCACCTCCAGGTGGCCATCGCTCCACGAAAATTCCGCGTCAGCCGGAGCCTGCAGGGTGCTTGCCGGCGAAGAAATCTGGTACAGGCCGCCATTGGCGGCGGCTTGCAACTGCTCGTCGTCCAGCACCAGCGCAAACGGCCAGCCGCCGGTTTGCTGTGCCGCCTCGGGATGCACAACATCGAGCACCCGCTGCGGCTTCGAGTCATCCATATACTTCTTGAGCTGCCAGCTCTTCACCACCGCGCCGCGATTTGAGAATTCCACGCGATAGAGGTCGTTCTCGACGATGAGGCTGCGTTCTTCGGTATCGGCCTTCGCTGCTACCTTCACCGGCGCAGCGGCAGAAATCCCCGTGGCCGTGCGCTTAGGAGACGCAGGTGCCGTGGCGTTCGTCGACGATGAAGCCGTCGGCGGACTGCCCGCCGTTGCCGGACCCGTTTGCGCCGAACGATTCGCTTGTGGGGGAAGGATCGGAGCCTTCGGGGAGAAAAATCGCGTCCACAGCAGAATCACGCCCATCGAGAGCAGAGACGCCGCCAGCAAGCGCATCTCGTGGCCAAACTTGGGTTTCTCGTCGCTCACGAATGGACCTCATGTCTGGCGGCCTCAGACTTGCAAATAGGCTGGCAAATGGGCTGGCAAATAGAGTGGCGAACGTCCTGCGCCGGCGCTTCCGGCGGCAACTCTTCCCAATTCTCCGGAACTGGGTCAAATCCGAACTTCCGCGAAAACGGCTGGCATCGCGCCAGGCGCTTCAAAGTGAGCCAGGAGCCGCGCGCGACGCCAAATCGTTCGATGGCTTCATACGAATATCGCGAGCAGGTAGGCTCGAACCGGCAACTCCCGGCGAACAGCATGGACAGGTACGCCTTGTAGAACCGAAGCGCGAACAAAGCCAAGCGCACCGGGGTTCGTTGTATTGGCGCAGTACATCGCGTCCCAGTTGGGAAGCTCTCTACGACGGATTCCCCACCAGCCGCAACAACTCCGCCGTCACAACCGCAAACGGCGCCCGCTCGACCACTTTCTTCGGGTGAATGACGATGTCCCATCCTGCAGGTATCTCCTGGCGATGACAGCGCACGATCTCTCGCACACGCCGCCGGATGCGGTTGCGCACTACCGCGCCGCCCAGCGCCTTCTTGATGCTAAATCCAAACCGGCTTTCCGGCAGTTGGTTCGCGCGAAAGAAAACAGTGAAGTGGGAATTCGAGCGGCGTTTGCCCGTGCGATACACGGCATCAAATTCTCCCCGCCGCACCAACCGCGCCGTGCGGGGAAACTCCAGACCCTCCGGCTTACTCGGGCGTGAGCCGATGGCGTCCCTTCTTGCGGCGCGCCGCCAAAACCTTGCGGCCTCCTACGGTCTTCATGCGTACGCGAAATCCGTGCGTCTTAGCGCGCCGCCGTTTTCGCGGCTGATATGTTCGCTTTGGCAAAGCAATTCTCCTCTGTTACCCATTCTTAAGTTGCCCATTCCTAACTACGTTCGGCAAGCAAGCCGTGTTTCGGTCGCTCGCATGTAGTGGCCGGTCTTTAGACCGATCCGAAGCACACACCAACCAACAGGCTGCCCAAGCAGCCGTTTCCGAATTAGTAAGTGTAGTCGACCGCGCCGTACACGGTCAAGAAAACTGCAGCGAGGCTCACAGCGCGGAGAAAATTGATACGCCTGTTGACGCCTTGTCACCGGGCGACATAGCATCCGTCTTCGGGATGTCGCGTCGCTTGACGCCGCAAGAGCACCCTGGAAAGATCGCAGAACTCCGCGATGGACGTGACTGGCAAGGAGAACGAATGAAGCGAATTCTGGGCCTTTGCCTGCTAGCCGGCTGCGGTGTTGCCTCGATCGTGGCAGCGCTCCCTCCACAGAAAACCTCCATGGAAGGTGCCCGGGCAAATAAGTCCAAAGCCACGATTGAGGGCTTGGTTCGAGATATTGCATGTCCCATCCAGAACCTCGATGGAAACGCAACTCACTTGAGCATGAAGTGCGTGCTGGGATGCGTCCGGGCCGGTTCGCCGCTCGTCATTCTGACCAAGGATGGCGACCTGTATCTGCCCATCTCCGACAAAATGCCGGATTACGATCAGCGCCAGAAGCTGATGCCCTTCGTGGGCAAGTATGTGCGGGCGAGCGGGATCGTATTTGAGCGCAACGGGACGCGCGCGATCGTCATCACCGAAATCACGGAAATGAAAGAAGTGCACGTGACGATAGAGGAGGAGTAACTCGCCGCGAAAGATGAAATGTCGAGCCGCGACTAAGGCTGGACCAGGGTCGGCGCAGGCCTGCCGCTCAGGACCGCATCGATATTGTCCAGCGCCAGCATGCCCATTACTGTCCGGGTTTCGATCGTGGCGCTGCCGATATGCGGCAATAGAAATGTATTCTTCAGCGGAACATATTCCGGGTTAAGTTTTGGCTCGCCTTCAAACACGTCGAGTCCGGCTGCGGCCACCCGCCCGCTCTTGAGAGCAGCGATGAGGTCGTCATCAACCACCAATCCGCCGCGAGCGGTGTTCACCACGATGGCCCCGGCGGGCAGAAGGCTTATCGCTTTGGAATTCAAGAAATGGTGGGTCTGAGGAGTTTCCGGCGCGTGCAGGCTCAAGAACTGGCTTACGCGAAGCAGATCCGGCGGATCCTTATGGTAGACGGCGTCTCCTGCGATTTCGGCGGGCAACTCAGAAGTGTTGCAATAGTGAATCTTCATTCCGAATCCTCGCGCTCGCCGCGCCAGGGCTTGTCCCACGCGCCCCATTCCGAAAATGCCCAGAATCTTGCCACCCACTTGCCGGCCCAGGAGCTTGTCAGGGCTCAACGGCCTCCAAGCTCCTGTTCGAACGAGTTCTTGCGCCTCGTAGGCGCGACGCGAAGCGCCAAGTAAAAGCAGCATGGCGATGTCCGCCGTTGCCTCATGGTTGACTCCTGGGGTGTAAGCCACCGGAATTTTCCTGCGAGCGGCGGCTTCCAGATCGATATGCTCAAAACCCACCGAGTACGTGGCGATGATTTTTATCGTTGGCGAGACTTTCTCGAAAAACCCGGAGTCCAACCGGTCTGCCGGCGTGATGAACAGGGCGTCGGCTCCTTCGGCCGCGGACAGCAACTGCTCCTGGCTGAACAGAAACTGGTTCGGATTTCGCCGGGCATTGAAGTCGCGGTCGATACGGTCTTCAATCTCCTTCGGATAACGGCTGGTCACCACCAGAATGGGTTTAGCCATCTCCAAGATCTCCTTCCGCGCGACGAATCGGATTACGGAGCCATTGGATGCTGCCAGACGCGCATTCAGGTAGCTTTTTCCGCTTGGAATAGTTGCTGGGATCGGAGTTCAGGGGTCGGAGCTTTAGCTCCGACATTTTAGAGCCGCAAGAAATCGGGCTTCAGCCCCTGAGGCGGGTGCCCCAGGTTCGGTTTCTGAACCTGGGTCTTGCGGTTGACTTTCCCTCTCGTTTCACATCCACCCAAATCGATCAGTTTCTCTGCGGCGTTCACCTACGTCCAGCAAGCAA
>JBEKWY010000142.1:0-12790 GCA_049512575.1 Candidatus Acidiferrum sp. | reverse complement strand
AATCATTGGTGTTGGTCACTTCCATAACCACGCCACCTCGTCCGCCGAGAGAGGCAGCCCCGCCGCCCGCCGCCCCCGGAAAAGCCGGGCACGGCGCGCCGTTGCAGGAAGCCGATTGGGGCGGCGACGTGACTGGCGCAGCTACTGTCACGCTGGCGGCTGCGGTCTTGGTGGAATCAGCATTGCTGATTGCGGTCACTGTATCGCTGCCAGCCTGCGCAGACGCAGTGTAAAGTCCCGACGAATTGACCGCGCCCAACACAGCGGTCCACCGAACGCTCTTGTCCGTGACGGCGCCCTGAACGGTCGACGCAAACTGCAATGTTCCGCTGGTCGCGACCTGTGCCGTCGTCGGCGAGATTACGATCGAAGTCACGACCTGGTTTACAGGTGCCGCTGTGATCGTGATGCGGGCCGAGGCAGACCGGGTAGGATCAGCGACGCTGGTTGCGGTCACGGTATCGGTCCCTGTCTTCACCGGAGCCGTGTAGACGCCGCCCGTAGTGATCGTGCCTTGCAGCGCTTTCCATGTGACGGACGTGTTGGGCGCCGTGCCTTGAACCGCGGCGCTAAATTGGAGCGTGCCGCTGGTAACCGACGAAGCCGTAGTCGGCCACAAGGTGACTGAAGTAACGCCAGTACTCGACGGCTGGCCAGATCCAGTTGATACCGTAACCGTCGCCGTGGCCGACTTCGTCGGGTCCGCAACGCTCGTGGCCGTGATCGTGCCGGTTCCCCGCGTAGCAGGCGCAGTAAATACACCAGCGCTGGTGATTGCTCCGATCGAAGCCGACCATGTTACTGAATTGTTTGTAGTTGTCCCTTGAATCGCTGCCGCGAACTGAATCTTCGCACCCGTTGACGATGAGGCTATCGCTGGTGAGACAGTAATCGACCTCACTACAAGGTCCGATGGTTTGGCAACACCGATACATCCAGAGGCCCATAATATGGTTGAAGCGATACAGAGCGACACGAGTACTCGAACTTTTTTCTGGCGCAGCGAATTCATTTTGTCGATTCTCCCTTTTTCCCAAGTTCAATTTGTTTCAGGCGGTACATCCATTCCCGACCACTTGGTAGGAGAGGGGTGCAGGCAGAGATATGCTAATTAAACGGAACAACGGTAATAACTGGCGGGTGGTTCAGATTAAGAGCGGGTGTGCACCGCCCACTGCCACCGATACCATTGGCCAGTAGCTTTATGGAAGCCGTAACTGCAGACGAAAATGCGCAACTCGCACAGAGCCGCGGAGGGTATGCCAAGTGAAGAGATACAAAGCAGAGCAGATCGAAATGTCGCTGCGGTAGATTGGTGTGCGGGCTGAATCGGTGGCCCGGCATACAGCGGTGCTTTCGGCGCAGGCGGCAGGCCGAACCACGTTTGCAGCTACGACTTCGCGAGCGCGATGACCATGACGTCAACTCGGGACCGACGCGAAGTCATTACATCCGTGAAAAGGAAAAAGCTCACCAGGGCGAGGCCTGAGGGATTCTTTTGGCAGGCAAAATCACGTAGGCCTGCCGCATGCCGAAGGGATATGAGGCTGGCGCGCTCGAGCTGAATCAACGGAAGGCTCTTAAGACGGTGCCCACCCTCTAAGGAGGGCAAACGTGAACCGCCGCGATAGCGATTCTTGGCTTTATCCGCCCGCTCTTATCGTGGCCGACTTTTGACCATTGTTACCTCGGCAGTCGAAACGCGGAAGGATTTAAATATTACCATTTCTTAATAAAATATTGATTGCTTTTGGGATTTAATATTGGTACGGTAACGTACACGGTGGTATTGTCCAGCACTTTAGGCGTCTTTAAATTTCAAAATGACAATACCAAAATCATGTTCATGGCAAGTTGTCCGTTATTCGAGCCGCGAGGTGACCTGCCATTTTTTCGAGAGCAGGCCGACTTCGAACTCCATGGCGAAGCTACTGACGGGCCAGAGGGGTTCCCGCGTCATGAAATCTAAGCGAGAGATCACGTTCAATCCGCAGGTCTATTTCGAATCAGCCGGAGCATCGAGAAGGGTTGCTGGATTCCGAGAAAAGCAAGCCATCTTTTCTCAGGGCGACGCGGCGGATAGCGTTATATACATTAGAGAAGGCAGCGTGAAACTCACGGTGGTGAATGAGAGTGGCAAGGAAGCGGTCTTGGCGATTTTTGGCACCGGAGACTTTTTTGGAGAAGGCGGCATGGCAGGGCAGACGGTGCGCATGGGAACGGCTACTGCAATTTCACCGACAACCGTACTGATGATAGGAAAGGACGAGATGATGCGCGTCCTTCACGCGGAACACGAATTGTCCGACCGTTTCATAATGTGCCTGCTGGCAAGAAACAACCGAGTTGAGGCGGATCTGATCGATCAACTCTTCAACTCAACTGAGAAGAGATTGGCGCGCACTCTTCTCCTGCTCGCTCGCTACGGAGGAGAAGAGCAGACCGAGCCAGTAATTCAGGGAATTTCTCAGGCGACGTTGGCGGAAATGATCGGCGCTACGCGCTCTAGGGTGAATTTGTTCATGAATAAATTCAGGAAGCTAGGTTTTATCGAGTACGACGGTGAAATCAAGGTCAACAAATCTCTTCTGACGTTTGTCCTGCACGAATAGGCATAGACTGGCTGTGCGAAACGAGGCAGTACAGCCTCCATCTCGATGCCGCGATGAACGCATGCTCTCAACGGCCCTCTCCGAAGAGTCGCCAGGCCTTGCGCGTGATGCCGTCATTGATTCGGAAGACTTTCGCGAGGAGGTTACCGACCGCATCCGGGCGGGACCAGCCGGTCATGGTCTCGCCAAATTGAGCAGGACGGCGGCGATTCCTTTCTGGCTGAGGCGTTCAAGACCCTCGGAAAGTTGGCGAACCCCTTCCACGTCAAACAAATCGCCGTTTGCGGTGGCGAGTGCCGTACGAATAGAATGGGCCGTGGCCGGATCACTTTTCAATCAGAAGTGCCTAGGAGAAAAGCATAACTCTTGGGTATTTCCAACCTTGACTTGGCCGGCAGATTTTGAATATCAGACAGCATATATCTTCATCTCCGCATCACTAGCTCCGTTCCTAGTCGACCGACTCCTGCAGTGCAGAGCCGCCACGAACGTCTGCGAATTTTGTTCCCATGAGACGTCAGACAATGGCCGGTCGTTCGGCGCGACGGCCGCCCGGCGAGCCCAGTTGAAAAGCTTCTTACCTGATTGACCGCTTGTCGTGGCGCTCGGCACTAGAGCCGAGTCGGGGGCCACTTCCCGGACTTCGACTCCGCACGTCTTTCCTTCGCTTATGACCAGTTGAGAACCGCGTTCTCGGATTCGGGGGCATCGAAAACGTGTCCCGCTTCGGTCCACGCCTAATACGGCCCGCCAACCGTCGACCAGGATTTCTACAAAGAATGACCTGAGGAGTTATGCTTTTACTGTTCACTAATGCACACCGAGTACTAAAACAGTACCCAAAAATAATGAGCAATCTTCCGTTCCAATTTGGAACGGCGAGGGTTTGGCGCCTGGATTACGGACTCCATCCGATTCATAGTGGTCTTGTGCTTCAACGATTAACGAACTAGTACTAGATTATGTCTAAAACGGAACAGACATTATTACCATCATTGAATACTCTCTCTTGGAGTTAACTCAGATTAAGCCCGGTGTGGCGGTTGCGCGGAAAGGAACTGCCACGCCGGAATTTAGTCAAGGCGGTGACCATGTTTTCAGGATCCGAACAGAACTCGGATCAGGGTGTAGCTTCTGCTCTTGACATACCTGAGCTGAGGCTAAATCTCGTGCGAATTCTTTTTGTCCATCGTTCCCTGGCCGACGTTGAGCGCTGCTTGCATGAACTCAAGAGGATGCATTTCACGGTCACTTCAGAGATTGTTGTAACCTCCCACGAGTGTGCTGAAAAACTCCGTTCGAGAGTCTATGACGTTGTGGTAGCCGAGTACCCCGGCTCAAACTGGCAGGAAACGCAGCCTCTCGAGCTCTTACGCCAGGCGAAGAAGGATGTCCCTTTGATTTTCCTGGGTTATGACTTGAAACGCGAGGTCGCCGCGGACCTCATCCTGAAAGGCGCCGCCGACTGCGTTGAAGTGGATAACCTCGGTCATCTACCCGTGGCTATTCATCGAGCTCTCGACGAGAAAGTGTTGCGCGATCAACGCGATAGCGCCGAAAAAGACCTCCGACGGTCGGAAGCACGTTACCGGGCATTGGTGGGAAACCTAAACTACGGAATTTGCCGTTGCAGTCTCGACGGTGGCTTTCTGGAAGTGAACGAGGCAATGATAAAGATGCTCGGTTATGGGTCAAAAGAGGAACTCTTACCCATAGGGCTTGTGCGCGACATTATTCGAGACCCTGCCCGACGAGCACAGTTGTTAGGTGAATCGAGCTACGATACTGTCGTCGATCCTATCGAAATAGAATGGAAACGGAAGGACCACGCGAAATTAAAGGTCCGAATAAGCGGGCGAGAAGTCCTTAGTGAACAGGGCGAGTTGGAAGCATATGAAGTCATCGCCGAAGACATTACTAGACAGCGAGAGCTGGAGGATCATCTCCGTCGACAAGCGGCCAGCGATCCGCTGACTAGTCTGGCGAACTATCGTCACTTCGTAGATGTGCTCGATTCGGAAATTAAGCGCAGTGTGCGGTCGAACCGAGAGTTTGCCTTGTTGTTTTTTGACCTGGACGGATTGAAGTTAATCAACGACCGCCACGGACATACGATAGGCAGCCAAGCGCTTTGCCGGTTGGCGGATGTTTTATGCTCCTGCTGCAGGGACATCGATACTCCCGCGCGCTTCGGCGGAGACGAGTTTGCCCTCATTTTGCCGGAGACCAATGCGAAAACGGCCAATCTGGTGGCACAACGGATTTGTGAAAGCGTTGCGAGTGATGGCAACGGGCCAAAGCTCTCCGTGAGCGTCGGGGTTGCAATTTACCCTAAGGACGGTCATACGATTGAGAGCCTCTTGTGCGCTGCGGATTCGGCGGTCTACTGGATGAAGAGGCAAAGAAGTCAGTCGCGCAATATCACAGGTCAATCGATCGTGGAGGAGACGATCAGAAATGAAACCGGAATTAGCTCCGAAGAAAATAGCAAGCCCAGGAGAGCCGCCAATGGGCATTAGCTCGCGCCCTCGCGATTTGCAAGTCGAGAAGTCTCGACTCCGCGTACTGATCGCCGATGACGATGAGCTCACGCGGCAACTCTGCAGTGAAATCGCCCAATCCTGCGGAATGTCTGCAGAGACAGCCGCGACGACTGAGGCGGCCATTGACGTTCTTTCTCAAGGAGACTTCGATCTGGTAGTTACGGACATTCGAATCCCGGAGATTGGCGGGATGGAGCTCATAAAGCGAATACGTTCCTCTCAGCATGAAGTTGGTATCGTCGTTCTCACGGGACACGGGACTATCGATATGGCCGTTGAAGCGATCTATTCAGGAGTTCTCGACTATATAACCAAACCATTCACTGTTGAAGTCTTCGAGCAGAAACTAAGGAAGGTGGCTTCCGTTGCGCAATGCAATCGCAGTCGCCGACCCGTTCAGAACGCAGCCTCATCTCCAGCTAGCAAGCTCATAGGTGAATCGCCAGAGATCAGCCAGCTGCGAAGACAGATATTGAAGACGAGCAGTCACGATTTCCCGGTGTTGATCCTCGGAGAGACCGGCACGGGCAAGGAAGTGGTTGCGAGGGCGATTCATTGTTCGGGTCCGCGTGCCAGCCACCCATTTGTACCAGTAGACTGCGCAGCGCTCACACCGACACTCATTGAGTCCGAACTATTCGGTCATGAAAAGGGGGCATTTACCGGCGCGTACGAGGCGAAAATGGGCCTTTTTGAAGCCGCGCACATGGGCACGTTGTTCTTGGACGAGATCGGTGAACTTCCAAAAGAACATCAGGCTAAGCTTTTACGTGTACTACAGGAGCGAGAGGTTCGGCGTGTAGGATCCAATACAACAAGACATATCAACATCAGGATCATTGCGGCTACCAACCGGGACCTAGCAGCTGAAGTGACCGCGGGCAACTTCAGAGCAGACCTGTTCTACAGACTTAACGTTGTGAACCTCAGCCTACCTCCACTGCGTGAACGAATGGCTGATCTCCCGCTTCTAATCAGTGCGTTTCTCGACAAATTTGGAAGCGAGTTGTCCGACGGTTCCAGCATATCGCCTAATGTCTGGCCGAAACTATCGAGCCACCATTGGCCGGGAAATGTTCGGGAGTTAGAAAACGTCATCGAACGAGGGCTGGCGCTCGGTTCGGGCTCTGTACTCCACGAGGATGACGTCCTTGTCGGCCGCGAAACGAAGAGCGCTGTACTCCCGAATCAGACCGACGGCTTGTTTTGTTTGGACGCAGTCGAAAAGCGGACGATCTTGCGTGCACTCCGCCAAACAAATGGAGATAAACTGACGGCCGCACGATTACTTGGCATCGGTAAGACAACGTTATACCGAAGGTTAAAGCAATACGAATCGCATCAATCCAAACCATAGTGTCCTTGAATTCTTGAAAAGACGGCTGCGTCGCGGAGAGTTCGTCGCATGACTGAGCACCTAGTGGAGTTATACTGGCTCCTAGAACCCAAGACATTCGAGACGATCTATTTGAGCCCGGCCTTTGAGAACGTATGTGGATGTGGGCCTGACCGTGTCGATCCTCAGTCATATCGGACCCTTATTCACCCGGACGATGCAGAAAGAGTTTTACGATCACTAAGTGAATTGAAACTGACAACTCACACGGAGCAGGAATTCCGCTTGGCAGTTCCCGGTGGTGCTGTGAAATGGGTGCTTGCTACTTCATCCATGGTGCGAAATGTAGAGGGCCAGGTCGCCGTGCTTGTGAATCTGACTGTAGATACTAGCCTCCGGAAAAAGACGGACGAAGTGCTTCGGGAAAGTGACGATCACTATCGCGACCTAGCCGAATATAGCCGTGACCTGATCTACGGTCACAATCTAGACGGAACACTGGTGTCATTCAACGACCGCGCGTCAAGTATGCTTGGATACACGCGCGATGACATTCCAAATAGTACGATGAAATTGTTCCTTCCAACGGAAGCGCATGGAGAGTTCGACAAATATCTTTCCCGAATCCGCACGGACGGTGTCGCCTCTGGACTGATGCGCGTTGTAACCAAAACGGGCCAGTGCAGGGTTTGGGAATACTACAGCACGCTTCAGACACAGGGCGTCACTGAACCTATAGTTCGAACCATGGCTCATGACGTTACGGACAAACAACATACAGAGGAGGCGCTCCGCACCTCGGAGGAGAAGTTTTCGAAGCTATTCATGAGCAGCCCACTGGCCAGTGCGATCACCACGCTAGACAATGACGAATTTGTTGACGTTAACGAGGCATTTGAAAGGGAAACTGGCTGCCGTCGGAACGAAGTCATAGGCAAGAGCGGTTCAGAAGTCGAGGTGTGGATCGACTCCAGTCAGCGATCATGCGTTCTTGCGGAAATTAAAGCTGGTGGCCGGATACGAAGCCAGGAGGTTCACTTTCGCAATAAAAAAGGCACAGTTCAAACCAAGTTGTACTCTGCAGAGCCAATCGAGGTTGGCAGTAAGCAATGTCTCCTCGCCGTGTGCGAGGACATCACGCAACGTAAGATTGTTGAAGAGACACTGAGGCAATCGGAAGCGAACTATCGGTCTCTCTTTCTGAGCAGCCCGTGTGGAATGTATCGCGTTGCACTCGACGGCGCTTTCATGTTCGTGAACGACGCGCTCGTCGAGCTGTTAGGCTACGACTCGGCCGAGGAATTGCTGTCCAAGAACCTTGAGGAAGACATATACGCCAATCCGGACGAGAGATACCGCATCCTCAACAACGCGCAGCAACTGAATCCATTGAAGAGCGTTGAGGTCCGTTGGCGACGTAAGAACGGCACTCTAGTCCTCGTTCGTGCTCACGCTAGGGGCTGGGTCAACAATAAGTTCGGGCAAGTTGTTGGGCTTGAGACGATGGTCGAAGATATTACTAAACAGCGGATTCTGGAGGAGCAACTGCAGCAGATGCGGAAAATGGAATCTCTCGCGCTACTGGCGGGGGGAATAGCGCACGATTTCAACAACATTTTAACTGCAGTACTTGGTTATAGCCAATTAGCTCTAAAGACCTTGAATCGGACCAGAACTGAAGCCCAGGTCGGCATTTTTAATGCACATCGCGGGCCTGACCTGAAGATTCTGGATAAGACGAGAGGCCAACTGCAGCACATCGTCGAAGCAGCATTTCACGGACAGTCATTAACTAGCCAACTTCTTGCGTTTAGTCGTGACGAATCTCTTCCGGCTTACCCACTCAACCTCGATGCAGAAATCAAGAACATGAGTGAAATGGTTAGAAGACTAATCGGTGAGCACATTAAAGTTCAGATACACCTTGGGTGTGAGTCTCACAAAGTCCTAGGTGAAAGGGGAGCTTTTGGCCAAGTTATCGTAAACCTCTGTGTTAACGCCAGAGATGCAATGCCGAAAGGGGGTCGGCTGACAGTTCGGACTTTGTCCGTTGACGTAAATCTTGCCTGTACCGAGCACGTGGGCGTACCCTGCGGCCGCTACGTCGTTTTGGAGGTTGCTGATACCGGTTGCGGAATGTCTAAGACTGTCCAGGAACGCATCTTCGAGCCGTTCTTCACGACCAAGCCAACCGGCCGAGGTACCGGCTTGGGGCTTTACACCGTCTATGCAATTGTGCATCGATGCGGTGGACACATACGTATGGTAAGCGAACCCGGCCGCGGATCAACGTTCTGGCTTTACCTTCCCGTTGTAGATGCGCTACCGACACAATGTCAGGTTGCACTCGATGGCCGTATTGAGGACCTCGGCAGAGGCACGGTTATGGTGGTCGAAGACGATAATCGTGTCCGGGAAATAGTGGCGATTCAGCTTGAAGGTCTAGGGTTTAAAGTGCTATGCGAAGCCAGTGGCGTCGCAGCAGTTCGAGATTATCAACAGCTGAACGAAGGTATCGCGTTGCTTGTTACGGATGTTGTGATGCCGGGATTAAACGGTCCTGACCTCGCCAGGATATTGAAGGAGAGACAGCCGAATCTAAGGGTTCTGTACATGACTGGCTGGGCGCCAGCAGACCTCTTGCTGCCGGAAGCGCTTGGCCAAGATGCCGAGCTTCTCCGCAAACCCTTTGATGAATGTGCGTTCAACTCCACAATCCGGCATCTTTTGTCTCGTCCCGAACTGATAATAGCAGACGCTAAATTGCCCGCCTTGGCTGCCGGGGCCTAAACTACAGATTATTCACAATGAGCGTCTTTGTTTCTTCCTCGGCCAGCTCGTCATTGCCTCCGCGCCAAAGCACAACGACCTTAAGGCGAACACAGACCCACTGACTTCGCCGAAGATCTCTATGCTGCCCGACTCAACACGACGTTAGAGATCTCTAACGCTCTCCGATTTGTGGGATGGACCCAGGCTTGCATGTGACTCATCATGTTTTTCGCAGGCTCCAAACCACGACAGCATGTTTCTGGTTACGCGATCGTCTTCTTTGCTGCACTTCTGGCCGGCCACGCAGCGTACGCCCAGAAATCAGGGCTTGTCGAGTCGCCCGCACCGAAATCAGAAACGTTGGAAAAGTCGCACCGCTCCCGTTTTGCTTTGGATCCTCCTGTCATTGCGTTGGGATTAGTCCAGGCTGGGGCTGAGATGTTCGACGGTATAAACACTAGAAGATATGTCACAAACCCACTGTGCAGGGGCTGTAACGAAGGTGACCCAGTGTCGAGATTTTTTCTCGGTCCTCAGCCCAAGTGGCCGCTCATGCTTACGTATGGTACTGCGGAAGACGTGGCCGCAGCTTATCTGCATCAATACATGCGAAGGTCATCGCACAGGGCGCTGCGATGGCTCTCCCCCGCCGCGCCGATAACGCTAGCGGCGATACACGTGTTTGAAGGGAAAAGATTGCTCCGTTCTATCAACAGCTCTTGCAGTAGTATTGGGCCAAATTTGCAACCGATTCCACTTCTGGGAACTTTTACTTGTGTTCCAATAACCCCGCCCGCAACGAAGTTTCCCTCACCAAGCCCTGTTTCGGGCCAACCCGGTGGACCTTCTCCAGCCGTCGCAAGTTCCAAGTTGAAATGAAGGGTTCCCGATGTGGATCGGAACGTTCGCATGACTGCCTGAGCTCGTTATCCGACTATCCGTGTAGTGACCGACCGAAACGGCTGCTTCTGCGTTGGCACATCCGTCCCGGGGCTTTCTTGCTAGCGCATTGTCGCCGCAGGCAACTACACTTCCTCTGCCGCCACAACGAAGGGGATCCGGATGTTCAATCGTCGCACTTTCCTCATGACCATCGCAGCAGCACTTCCAATGGCAAGCGCCCTCGACATCCTCGAGCCTGGTTTCGCGCTATCCGCTGAAACAGTTGCCACCGCAGCCGTGAGCGGGCACACGCCGAATCTCATCCCGCTTCCACAGCGCTTGACGCCGGTTGACTTAGCCAGCGAGCCCTGGCAGCAGAGGATTCGCCGCGTCGGCCAGAGCAACATGACTGAACACGACCCCGCCGTCATGAACGTCGAGGAGTGGGCCAGCTACTGGCACTCGGCCCGCGCGGACATCGTCTTCGTCAGCGTGACTGGCATCCTCGCGTTTTATCCCTCGAAAGTGAGGTTCCACCGCCACGGGAAGTTCTTGAATGGTCGAGACTTTTTCGGTGAGTGTGTGGCGGCCGCCAAAAAGCGCGGAATGCGCGTTGTCGCCCGCATGAGCCCCGACCTCAACTGGGGCGAAAAAGGAGATTCGAGAGGAAACGGCCGAGACCGGGCACGAGGGGGCCGCCGGCCGCTACGCCCGACAGCTTTTGCTTGTTAGATTCAAGGATTGCGGTGGATGAAAATCTTGGCCATCCAGGTAAAACTAGCCAAGGAAGCGTTCGCTCTTTGCAGTTGCTAGCTTTCGTCACAAATGGCAAAAAGGAAGCATGAACAAGCTCACTGGTTTCTTTGTGTTTGTCGCTTTGATCTTTGTTTCCGCTGCGAATGGTTTGGCACAGGAATCGAAACTGCCTGCGGACGATCTGGCGCCCAACTTTAAAGCGCCTGAGCGACCGACCGATTTTGACAAGCGCGTGGTCATGGTGACGATGCGCGACGGTACGAAGCTGTACACCGTCATTGTCGTGCCCAAAGGAGCGAAGCAGGCACCGATTCTGCTGACGCGCACGTGTTACAACGCGGCGGGTCGCGCGGAACGCAGCAAGAGCGAGCGCATGATCGAAGCCTTGCCGCTCAGCGATGAAGTCTTCGTGGAATCGGGTTACATTCGCGTGTATCAGGATGTCCGCGGCAAGTACGGCTCCGAGGGCGTGTACCTGATGACGCCACCACCGGTGGCCTCGGGCTACAACCCGTCTGGCGCGGACGACACCACGGATGCATACGACACGATCGACTGGCTGGTGAAGAACGTGCCGGAGTCGAACGGCCGCGTGGGAATGATCGGGTCAAGCTACGAGGGCTTCACGGTGGTGATGGCGCTCTTGAACCCGCACCCTGCGCTGAAGGTTGCCGCACCGGAGAGCCCGATGATAGACGGCTGGATGGGCGACGACTGGTTCCACTACGGCGCGTTTCGACAGAACAATATCGACTACATCCTGGAACAGACAACGAAACGAGGCGAGGGCGTCCAGATACCGCACGAAGGGAAGGACGACTACACCAACTATCTGCGTGCGGGCTCGGCGGCGGCATTTGCGAGGACCGAAGGTGTAGACCAACTGCCCTTCTGGCGCGTGATGATGGAGCATCCCAGCTATGATGGCTTCTGGCAAAGCCAGGCGCTCGATAAGCTGATCGCGGTAAAACCTGTGACCGTGCCCACCATGTGGGAGCAAGGGCTGTGGGACCAGGAAGATATGTGGGGAGCCATCCACAGTTATCGTGCCCTCAAAGCCAAAGGTGCTTCGGACGCGATAAATCACTTGGTAATGGGGCCATGGTTCCATAGTCAGATCAACCGGGAAGGACGGTCGCTGGGACCGCTCACTTGGGCCACGGACACTACGGCGCAGTGGCGACGCGACGTGCTGTTGCCATTCTTCAACCACTATCTCAAGACCGGCGCACCAGATCCGGCGATGCCGCCAATCTTGATCTACGATACCGGCGCGGATCATTGGGACAAACCGAGTATTTACCCCGTGAGTTGTGAGCAGGGCTGCCCCGTGCCGTCGAAGGCGCTCTATTTGAATGCAGCGGGTCGGCTATCGTTTGTGCCGCCCGCAGCTGGGAATGCGGCGAAGTTCGACGAATATGTGTCCGACCCTATGAAGCCTGTTCCTTATCGGCCTCGACCCGTTAACGATGACGATGAAAAGGGCTGGCGCACGTGGCTTGTGACCGATCAGCGTTTCGTGGATGGACGCCCCGACGTCCTTACCTACGAAAGCGAACCGCTCAGCGAGCCGATGAAGCTATCTGGAGAGCCAGTTGTGCATCTCGTTGCTTCAACCACGGGAACCGATTCAGACTGGGTGGTTAAGCTGATTGATGTAGAGCCGGACCGCATCGCGCCGCCAACCGAGTTGAGTGGTTACGAACTGCCTTTATCCCTGGACATTTTTCGCGGGCGCTACCGCACTAGCTTCGAACACCCGGAGCCAATCAAGCCGAACGAACCGCTGACGTACGTCTTCGCACTACCAATGGTCAACCATACATTCCAGCCGGGTCACAGGATCATGGTGCAGGTGCAGTCCACACTTTTTCCGCTCTACGATCGCA
>JBEKWY010000141.1:0-12846 GCA_049512575.1 Candidatus Acidiferrum sp. | reverse complement strand
ATCAGCGCCAGGGTGGGTTTCAGGTTCTGGCACGACGGGCACCAATCCGCATAGACGACCAGGACGTAAGGGCGCTTGTCGGCGGGCGGCGCCGCCTGGAAGGTTCGCGCCGTCAGGAAAACAAGAGCCAGCAGTGCCAGTGTATGGATCAGCGTTTTCGTCATGGTTTCTTCCGTCGGGTTTCTCAATTATCTCTATTCGAGTACGAAATTACCTCCAAATCGGATGCGGAAGTTCCAGTACAGAACCGACCTCCTCGCTCAATTTCGGTAACGCCTTCGCGCTTCCAATCCTTATGCCACCTGCCTTTACTCCCTGGGCTCAACTGTCCCGGAGTTCTATTGCCACAGGAATACACGGAGCGTACGTTCAAATTTCGCGGTGAATTCAGCACCGCGATCGCGGCGGTTGCCGCAGGGAGTCTGTCATGAACGATCCCATCGTGAAATCCTCCAGGACGCGTTTTTCTTTGGTGCTTTTCGGCGCAGCTTTGGCCGCCGCCTCCGTGGTGGGCCAGCAGTCCAAGCCGACTACCCCCTCAGGCACGGGCACACGTGAGCCCAACCACATTGCCTGCTGGAAGCAGGCGGGCATCTCGCCGGCGGTCATGCAGCAGCGCAAAGCGATCATGGAAGCTGCAAAATCCAAGCTTCAGGACGTCTGCAAAGACGACTCGCTCACACCGCAGCAAAAGAAGGAACAAATCCATCAGATTCACCAGGAAGCCATGCAGCAGGCAGAGGCCTTGATCCCGGCCGCGCAAATGGAAGCCCTCAAAAAGTGCCAGGCAGCCAACGGCAGCAAAGGCGAGCATCCCGCCCGCACCACCGGTCCTTGCGGCGAACCATTGGAACCCGCCGACGAGCCAGTTCCCGAACCGAACTAAGCCCTGGAGATCTCTGGGGCCCCTGGAAATCCCTGGGCCCTTGGAAATCCTTGCGGCCCTTGAAAATCACGAAGGATGGATGGACGCGTCCGTCCATGCTTGCGGACCTCGTCAATGGCTAAGCGCAGGCGCTGCGGTGACTTACGGACGTTTCCATTCACAGGCTGCTCTGGGTCGGCGTTGAATTCAAAGGACTTAGTTTGGGGTGCTATTACCCGCAGTGACAAAAAAACGCCGACGAGGTCAGAGCTCGCCGGCGCAGTTTTCTATGCCAGAATAATAACATATTCTACATAGATGTCAAGGGTAATTTTTACCCCATGGAATCGAGTCCACCCTTGGGGCAGCCATCCCTGGCTGTGGCCGCCAGCCTCAACTGTGAGCCTAACTTCCTACAACTAGGATAGTTCCGGCGTGGGCAGCGGGGGCGCGGGCTTACGGAACCGGAACCACGCAAAGAGGGCCAGGACCGCAAAGAAGGCGCCGATGGAGTCGAGCAGGGAATCGTACGGCGACGCGGTGCGGCTGGCGACGAAGGCTTGATGGATCTCGTCGAGGCAGCCGTAGCCTGCGGCAATCACCAGCGCGGTGACTCCCCAGGACCAATGAAAGCCGCGCCGCGCGCCACGCACGGCCCGAAACAGCAGTAAGCAGAACACGAAGTATTCGGTGAAGTGCGCGCTCTTGCGAATGATGTGATGGATGAAATCGAACTGGTCCGCGGTGATCGACGGGAAGAGCCAGCGCAGGATCGGCTCAATGATCGAGCCGGTATGCTCGGCGGAAAACGAATCCGTGGACATAACGAAAATAAAACCCGCCCACAGCACGGCGGGCCACCAGGCGCGCAGCCACGCCGGAATCAGCAAGCGGCCCAGCCGAGGTTGCACCTCCGGTAGCTGTGGTGCCGGACGCGGGTTGCGCCAGGGTTGTTCGGACACGAATCGTGCTCTCCGGTTCGATTTTAGCGACAAGCCGCAGGGCTGCGAACGCTCCGCCCTGCGCTACAGTTCGACTGCACTCACTATTTTAGCGTGAGTGCTCGCAGAAAGTTCATGCGGAAAAGCGATTGTTGCTATCGCGAGTAGCACAGGCAAATACGAGTCTACGTGCTACCTACTCCATCCGATAATTCGGAGCTTCGCGGGTGATGATGACGTCGTGGACGTGGCTTTCGCGCAAGCCCGCGGAGGTGATGCGCACGAAGCGGCCGTTGGATTTGAGGTCGGCGAGCGTGGGCGCGCCTACGTAGCCCATGCCGCTTTTCAGGCCGCCGACCAGTTGCTCGGTAAGCGCGCCGAGCGGACCTTTGTAAGGGACGCGGCCCTCGACGCCTTCGGGGACGGATTTGCCGCGCTCTCGATCGGAATCGTCTTGCACGGTGGCGTAGCGGTCAGACCCGGCGTCCATTGCTGCGGTCGAGCCCATGCCGCGGTAGGACTTGAAGGTGCGGCCCTGGTACAGAATCGTTTCCCCTGGGGACTCCTCGGTCCCGGCAAAAAGGCTGCCGATCATCACGCAGGACGCGCCTGCGGCGATGGCCTTGGTGATGTCGCCGGAAAACTTGATGCCGCCGTCGGCGATGATGGGCACGCCGGTGCCTTGCGCGGCGCGCGAGGCTTCGATGATGGCCGTGAGTTGCGGCACGCCCGCGCCGGTGACGACGCGGGTGGTGCAGATCGATCCGGGGCCGATGCCAACCTTGAGGCCGTCGATGCCGAGCGCGATCAAATCTCTTGCGCCTTCGTAGGTGGCGACGTTGCCGGCGATGACCTGGATTTCGGGCAGGCGGTGCTTGATGGCCTTGATCGCTTCCATGACGCGCTGCGAATGCCCATGCGCCGTGTCGATGGCCAGCACGTCGGCTTTGGTCTTGGACATTTCGACGGCGCGCTCCAGGAAGTCGCCGGTAGCGCCAACGGCAGCGCCGACGCGGAGCCGGCCGTGATCATCCTTCGCGGCGTACGGGTATTCCAGTTTCTTCTGGATGTCTTTTACGGTGATCAGGCCTTTGAGGTTGAAATCCTGATCGACGACCAGCAGCTTCTCAATGCGGTGTTTCTGAAGGATGCGCTCGGCTTCGTCGAGGGTAGTGCCGACCGGAACGGTGACGAGATTGTCTTTGGTCATCACCGAGCTGACCAGCTGGTTGTGATTTTTCTCGAAGCGCAGGTCGCGATTGGTGAGGATGCCGGTGAGGCGGGAGCCGCGAGTAACGGGAAGGCCGGAGATGCGGTACTTCTCCATGATTTCGAGAGCTTGGCGAAGGGTGATGTCGGGAGAGATGGTGACCGGATCGACGATCATGCCGCTTTCCGAGCGCTTGACGCGATCGACTTCTTCGGCTTGGCGGTCGATGGGCATGTTGCGGTGCACGATGCCGATGCCGCCCTGGCGCGCGATGGCCATGGCCAGGTTGGATTCGGTGACGGTATCCATGGCGGCAGCGGCCAGCGGGATATTGAGCGAGACTTTGCGCGTAAAGCAGGTGCGCGTGTCCACCTCGGTGGGCAAAATGGACGACTTGCCAGGAAGCAGCAGCACGTCGTCAAAGGTAAGGCCTTCGGGAATTGGACCGTCGATCATTCCATCCTCGCATTCGGAGATTGGGCGCCGGCAAGTTTCGCGCCGCAGGAGCGCACATAAAACAGCGCAGCCCAGCGGGTGCCCGCCGGGCTGGAGAAGAAATTCATCAAATCGAAAAATTGCGTCACTGTGAATTTTAATTGTAACGGCCCGGGACGCCCAGGGTCAAGCCGGGGAAATTTGGCATCGGGTTAGTTTTTCGATTACGGCATGCGGGCGCGAGTGCTAAAGGTTTTTTGGGCGTGAGCTGGTCGTATTCGAGATGGGAAACCCAAGTAAGATTACAGAGAATTCGCCCTTCCAATTTGCGCGGCAGATCGAGATCCGTTGGCCACTGCTCCACACGAGCAAGCGCGTCTGTTGCTCCCCTCTCGATAAAGTCTGGCCGATTCCGCAGGGAGACGATCACACGCCCATGTATACACTGCCCGTCGCCCGTCCCGCTGAGGAATTAGGTCCCAACCTGTCGACCCATCCTTAACCCACCATAGCTCCCCTCCCAGAATCGCCATTTCGTAAGAACGCAGGATATTGACGACTTGTGGCATCTGCTCCCGAGTCCAGCCAAATTCACCGTTGTCGGCCCGGAAGGCGTCGCGCTCAAGTTCGGGTGGAAACATGATTTCTCCCCGCACATGATAATGCGACTCACTCTTATCAGAGCCGCTCCGGTATCTCAGATAGCCAACGAGCAGAACTATCGCGACGACGCCATCGAACACAATTCCAACGGGATGATAAAAATCGAACCAAACATTTAGAACTGGAATCGGGACCAACACCCACAGCACCGATGGACAACGCGTCTTCGCTATTTTTTCAGCCTTTCGCAGCATGCTTGATCGACGCGCTAATCGGGAACTGACCACTACCCGAAAGATCGGCAAAGAAAACGAATAGGTAGTTACGGAGTGGTCGAAGAATCCGTGGCGAGGGAAACGCCAAGCTCCTGCCAGAGGTGGTCCTCCGACGCGGGGTCGTGCTGCTTTGCAAGCATGACATCGAAAATGGGGTAGAGGAAGCGGCCGTATTTTCTTAGCGTTGTGCCGTCGTGCGAGGCGGTGGCGGCTTCGATGGATTTTTCGGTGGCTGGAGTGACGAGTTCCATGCGGCCGACGAATACTCTCGCGAGTTTAGCCGGGGCCGGCCTGATGGACAGCGGAAGGATCGAGTCCACGTACGCGCGCGGGACGATGTAGATGAGGCGGCTGCCTTCTTCAAACCAGGAATCGCCCCAGGTTTCGAGCATGGCGCGGGCTTCATCGGGAAACAGGCCTTGCCCGACGAGGATATCCTCAAGATCTCCGCGCAGAGTGTCGACGGTGCCGCTGACCGCTGGAGTTTCGAGAATGGCGTGATCTTGCACTGCGGTGACGATGTGGTAGCCCAGTTTGTCGCCGCGCCGCTCGAAGACGATGAGGGATGGAATGGGCTGACCGGCGAGATTCTCGAAAAGGATCGAGCCGGAGGGCAGGACCTTCGCGGAGAGCGGAAGCGCGACGGTGGAGACGCCGCGGTAGAACAGGAATTTTTCGTGCTGGTCGCCCTTCGGGGCCGGTACAGAAATCGGAGTCGCGGAAGTTGCGCGGGCGGCGTAGTAACGGCTAGCAGCAGTCTTGCGCGGAAAGCTGGCAGAGGAATCGGGCGCTACGGTAATCGAGTCCCACGCGATGCTTCCGTCTTCATGCGGTTGGTAGAGAGCATCATCGGCAATCGGAGAGGAGGGCTCAAGGCGGGTCGCGTGGGGATACCACTCGGTGATAAAGCCCTTAGAGAACGAAACATGCACAGAGAGGTTCGTTTCATGGCCGGAGTAGAAATAAATCACCGGGGTCTCCATGCGAACCGTGCCGCGAAGTATGTTTTTTGGGACTCCGCGAAAGTGCTCGACAAAAGTGGGTAGCTCAGGCTTGCTGACGAGGTCAACGGGCAGCCACTCGACGGGCTGACCGTTAGCGCCGGCGATGGCGGTGAACGTGCCCCATTCGTGAGCGGTGAGACCCGCGCCGGCGACTGTTTGCCGGCCGCGCAGAGGAACAGCGATTGCGAGTGCGACCAACACGACTGCGGAGAGCGCCAACGCTAGCAGCCGAACGGGCCGAGCCAGCGAAACAATTCGCTCGAACGATTTGTTCGCTCCGAGGAGTTTCATGGTTTTGTTTCTCCAACAGTGGCCGGCTTGGTCAGCAGTTCGGCGATGGTTTGGCCGCGCTCGCCGATGAAGTGGCTGGAGAGATTTTGCGCAAGTAGCGGATCGGTTTTCGCGCCGGCCATGGCTTTTTGAGCGCGGTCACGATGTTCAGCTTCGGGGCCGGAGAGGGTGAGGAGAGCGGCGGCAAATTCCATCTGAGGATCATTGCCACGAAGCTGAATGGCTTGCTTGACGAGGGCATAGCCGTCGATCCCCTGCGCGGGATTGTGTGAGTTCCCAAGCCATTGCTTGTAGGTCTCGGCGAGATAACCCACATCAAAATAATAGAGAGCGGGCGGCCCATCGGAGACCACAGACTTCGTGCCGGCTGTGAGTCTCGTCAGGAGTTCCTTTGCCGCAACTGGATCCTTACGCGCATACAGGGTCGCGCGGCGAAGCGTTTCCATATGCACGAGGACGGAGGAATTGCCGGAAAGGATGGCGAGCGTATCTGAGGCCAGCTTCGAAGTATCGTAAGTTTCACCGCCATTGAGATTCCAATCGTGGCTAATCCACGGCAATGACTTGGCCGAGCCGATGTCGAAGGTGTGGCAGATGAGCGGTGGTCCGGCGAGCGCGACTCTGGCCATCGCGAGCAAGAGGGCCAAGAGGACGGCGACGAAACGCAAATTGTGTAACGAATGACTTTTCATGGGTTGCTGCTCCTTGCAGGAAAATTGCGTTCTATGCAAGGAAGACGAAAGGGAAGCAGGAAGTGTTAACGAGCTATTTTGTTAGGGATCTACTTTGTTAAGGGCGACTTGAGCTGGCCTTCGCGTCCGGTCCACGATTGCTCCCAATGACGCCAGAGGGAGATATCGCCGAGATCGAAGGCGTTCCACCAGGAATCGAGCATGGAGCCATCGAGACGAAGTATGCCTTCACGGGTCACATCTGGCGGAGGGGGAACAAGCGCGGCGAGGCGGTCGTAGACGGAAGGGCGTTCACCGGTACTGACGCGAGGAAGAAGATGCCAGAGCGTAAAAGCGTCACGCTCCCGCGCTTCGCGGAGTGCAACATTCAGCGCGGACTTGCGGCTCGCGGGATTCAGCTCGGGAAGGTCGAGCTGGGCCAGCGCTGAGCGGAAGACATCCGAAGCGTCCTCGAAATAAGGCGTCCCAGGGCCGGACCTCACGTGCGTGGGACAGGCCGCGCCGGCGGGAATGAAGGATTCGTGGCCGTCGCGATGGAAGCCCACCCAGCCGAGCGTGGTGCGCAGAATGCCGCTGCCCGAATCGTCGACGTGCAGCGTGTACATGCAGCCAAGATCGATGGCCACGGCGGAAGGGGTGTCCACGACGAATTGACCCGGAGGGGCCCAGATCGTCGCATGGATGGTGCCGTGATCGAGCGCGATACGCTTGCGGCCTGCGCCGGACTGCAGCAGGCGCAGGCGCGTCATGGGCTCGACTTCGATGCGCCCGATTTCCGCGACGGCGACACTCGCTTTAGTGGAGGCGTTCGTCTCCAAGGTTTCACCAAGTTCCAGGCGTTCGGATTTTTTTGCGCCGCCTGCGCCGCCGTTTTCAGATGGTTGCGACGCGCTGGTCACCTCGACGTCCCAGCCATTGCGCGCGACATCTGGCCGCCTGGGCGATTGCGCCAACCACAAGCTGCATCCGATGGCGCAAAGTACGAGCAGCGCCGCGGCAAACCGCGGAGTCCACGGGTTCAGCGCAATTTCCGACCACCATCGTAGCGGTTGGGTAGCAACCTGGATCGCCGGGAACGGGGGAGCGGGTCGGTTGTGCCGAAACCGCCCGAGGGCAAGCTCCAGGTGCTGAAGCTCTGGGTTCGGCTGGCCGGAGCCATCCCAGAGGTAGCTGTCGCGCGTCGCGCGATCTTGGTGATCCGGTGCCATCTTCAGCCTATTTTCCTCGGTTCCTGTTTTCTGCCACCGCTTGCCGCTACACAACTCTGGCCGAGTTTTTCTCGCAGCTGCTGCATTCCGCGATTCAAATTCACGCGGACTGAACCGTGCGAAAGGCCTGTCTTGGCGGCGATCTCCGGGCCGGTCATGCCTTCCACCAGGCGCAGAATCAATGTTTCGCGGTAGGCCTCGGGCAAGCTGCGAACGATCTCGAGTATTTCCCGCGCCTCTCGCGTGTTCGCCTGCCCGTCGGGAGCGGCGCTTCCGTCCGCGGCCGCGGAATCGTCGTTGCACTCAATCTGCACGCGGGGCTGGCGATAGTAGTCCTTCGCCATATTTCTAGTGATCGCCGCGAGCCAGGCACCGAACCGAGAGGCGTCGCGCAAATCGTGCAGGCGAGGCAGGGCGCGCAAAAACACTTCGTGAACGAGATCTTCTACCTCGGCCACCGGAACCTTCGCCAGCAAAATGCCGTGAACCATGCGAGCGTAGCGCTGGTACAACTGCCCGAAGGCGTCGCGGTAGCCCGCCTGCGAGGCTTTCACCAGAGCGATGTCGGGATCGTCCGGAACCGCGGGCCTCTCGGTCACCGTGCCGGAGTCCAGAATCGCGTTGCCGAAGTCGAGTCCGCTGACCATGTTGATGTCATGTCACCGCGACACCATTTTCTGGAGCAATCCCCTGCATTATAGACGCGGCCTCGCCGCCAAGTGTTAACACGGCTGTCGCAACGGGTTCGCTTGCCGGGACCTCATGCGTGCTCTACAGTGGGAGTCTGCCATGCCAACTGCAGATTTTGTGCCGCATGCGCTGCTGAGGAGCGGCCATGCGATGACCATCGTTGCCGCGTATGTGCCCAGGCGATTTTCGCTGCCTGAGGCCGAGCCGCGTTTGTTTCAGGTGGATCCGTTTTCGCGGCTGCTGGGGCTATGTCATTGGCAGGCGGGGAAGCCGCGGGATACACCGGTCATCGCGATCGTGCATGGGCTGGAGGGCTCAGCGGACTCGTACTACGCGATGGGCATTGCGGAGAAGGCGTTCCACCGCGGGTTTCACGTGGTGCGGCTGAACCAGCGGAATTGCGGCGGGACCGAGAAGCTCACTCCTACCTTATATAACTCGGGGATGAGCGGCGACTATCGTGCCGTTCTCGAGGAGCTTGCGACCGCCGACGGCTTCGAGCGGATTTTTTTCGCTGGGTATTCGATGGGCGGGAATTTGGTCACCAAAATGGCGGGAGAGTTTGGCGACGACGTTCCCGCGGCGCTACGGGGTGTCTGCTCCGTGTGTGCGTCGATGGATTTGTCGGCGTGCGCCGATGCCCTGGAGCGCCACGAAAATTATCTGTATCAGCGGCATTTCGTGAAGGGGTTGATGGCGAGGTATACGCGCAAGGCGAAGATGTTTCCGGGCCGGTATTCGCAGAACGGCTTCGGGCCGATTCGAACGGTGCGAGAGTTTGATGATGCCATCACCGCTCCGTGCTTTGGTTTTCGCGATGCCGAGGAATACTACGAATCGGCGGGAGCGAAGAAAGTGATAGCGCGAGTCCGGATGCCGATGCTGATGATCACGGCCGAGGATGATCCCTTCGTGCCGTACGTCTCCTTTCTAGCCGCCGGTGTCGCGAAGAATCCCTGCATTCAATTTGTTGCGCCGGAACACGGCGGGCATTGCGCCTTCATCTCCAATAAGAGCGGTGTTGAGCGCTTCTGGGCCGAACAGAGAATTGTGGAGTTTTGCGAAGGGATCTGGCGCTCCAAGCCAAGCGATTAGCCGAAGGGCAATCACTCAAAAGGCGATCAGCCGAACGGTTTCTCCAGTGAGACTGCGAAGTTCTGAGTGAGAAGCTGTGCCGGGCCGTCGCTGGTAATGACCATTTCGTCCTCGCAGCGCAGCCCAAACTCGCCCGGAATGTAAATGCCCGGCTCATTGGAAAACGTCATGCCCGGTTCAAGGGTGGTCTTGCTGCCGCGGACCAGATAAGGATGCTCGTGGCCGTCGAGGCCGAGTCCGTGGCCCAGGCGGTGGGTGAAGAATTTGTAGTCCGGGCCGTAGCCGGCGGTTGCCAGGGGCTAGGAACAGCGCGTCGTAACGAGCCGGTTGGGAGGCTTGACTCGTGCCTGATGGCGACCCGGACATTAGCTGCCGGGCGTGTTGGAGACGGTCGCCGAACTCGGCTGGGGTGATCGGTCGGACCCGGGAGCCCAGAGGCTTCAGAGTCGAAAAAGGAGGCGGCAGAGAGGACGACGGTGTCTGGGCGCGGGTTGGCAGGCCGAGTACGAGGGCGCTGGAGGAGGCAGCGGCGGTGCTTGCCAGGAATTGGCGACGCGGCGATTTGGGTTGGGCGGACGCAGGATGTATGCGCATGGGGAAGAAGCTTTATCTGGCCAAACCAGGGGCTGTCAAGCGAGTACTAGGAAACCCCCGATGAAATGCTGTCCGGGCCGGCGGCACCAACTAAAGTGATGATTGCAGTGCGTCCACATACCTGGACTAAAGCGAGTTCTCTCCCAATTTCCATATTTTATATGTAGGTCTATATGGCTAGGACCTTAGTACCGGGGCATAGAGTTAAATGAAGTTGATGTCTATTCGGTCTAAATTTATGGTTATCAGGAGGTTACAAGTAATTTACTCGATTTTTACGGTTTCCGTGGGAGTACCTGATTCGTGACATTTTTGGAACGAGGATTGCACCCGTGTCATCAGCCCATTGATTTATGAGCAATTTCCCATACCCAGGTTCTCGCGGACGGACAGTTGTCACAAATATGTCAGGCACGGCCCCAAGCCACCTGATCGTTGTTGTATGGAAGTTGTATCGAATTTCCTGAAATCACCGAAGTGGAGAGCACAATGAATCGAGTAACACTCAGATTGATCACCTTATTCTCAGCGTTGCTGTTGCTTGCTTTTGTAGGCGGACTTTCGGATACCGTTCAGGCCCAGGTGGACACCGGGTCGATCTCCGGCAACGTCCACGACACCTCCGGTGGCATGGTTCCGGGCGCGACAGTAACCGCTACGAATGTGGCGACGGCTGCGGAACGATCCACCAAGACCGGAAGCGGCGGGCAATACACTGTGCAAGGTCTGGTGCCTGGAAACTATAAGGTCCGCGTCTCGAGCCCCAACTTCACGACTTTCGAGACCACCATTGAAGTTACGGTTGGCGGAGCGCTGACGATCAACGCCGAATTGCAAGTAGGGACAAGCTCCACGGTGATTGAAGTCACCGCGGGCGCCGGTACCGAGGTAAACACGCAGACCCAGGAGCTTTCTCAGTTGGTCGATTCGGCCCAATTGGCCTCACTCCCCAGTTTGAACCGCAACCCTTACGACTTCGTCGTTCTCTCGGGTAACGTGAGCAATGGCGACAATACGAATGCGAGTATGGATAGCTCGCAAAACTTGTCGGCGCGCGGAGTTGGCTACGCAATTAACGGGCAGCGCGAAGCTGGCACGGAAATCCTCCTGGACGGCGTCGAAAACATCGGCGTGTTCACGGTTGTCGCGGGCCAAACCATTCCCGCCGATTCGATTCAGGAGTTCAGCATCATCACCAACAATTTCGGTCCGGAATACGGGCGCGCGTCCGGCGGTGTCGTGAACGTGGACACCAAGTCCGGCAGCAACCAGATTCACGGTTCGGCCTATGAATACAATCGCGTTTCCGCATTGACGGCCAACACCTACGGGAATGACTCGGAAAACGCCCTCGCGGGTTCCATCGTCGCTCCTAAAGGCACGTACGTCCGCAACCAGTTTGGCTTCACTGGCGGCGGGCCGATCATCAAGAACAAGCTCTTCGTGTTCTTCTCCGAAGAATTTGTTCGTGTTCGTAGCACCGCCTCGGTGGTGGATGACGTCTTCGATCCTGCCTTTCTAGCGCTCCTGCCATCCAACACGCAGGCCTATTTTGCGAAGTATGGGACGGGTGTTCTGCCCACCACGAGCTCGACCACGGTCGGGCAGGTGCAAGCGGCGGGCGGCTTTGGAACCACCACCACTGGCGGAGTGACGACGAATAACCCCATTCCACTGTTGAACGGCATCACTCCCATACCGGCCTCAACGCCCATGTTCGATACCGTCAACTATAGTGCTCCGTTTAACTCTGGCGGTGGTCTGCCCCAGAATACGTATGACCTTGTGGGCCGCTTGGACTACAACCTCAACGCCAAGACGCAAGTGTTTTTCCGCTTCGCGCGCTTCAGTGAAAACGACTTTGCGGGATCATCCGGCTACAGCCCTTACCCTCAGTACGACGTCGGCGACACCAACTTTGACAACAGCGCACTGCTTTCGGTCAATTACGCCATCCGAAACAATTTGCTCAATAACCTCAAGTTGAGTTTCACTCGCTTCAACGTCGCGAGTGCCTACGACACCTCGCTGACCAACACTCCCAATTTGTTCCTGCAAAACGGTGAACAACCACAATCCATGAACCCGGCCACCAACAACCTGATCCAGTTGCCCGGATTGCAGAACAGCACGGACGGCAACGGCGGCTTGCCCTTTGGCGGACCGCAGAATACTGTGCAGGTCGAAGAGGACCTTGCATGGACCAAGGGCCGCCACACCGCACGGTTCGGCGGCGAGTTTACCTACATTCAGCTGAATTATGCCTACGGCGCTTATCAACAGGCCGTGGAGGCGCTGGGCGGCGACTTGGCCGAGTCCCTCAACAGCTTGGTGAACGCCGGTGGCGTCATCGACCCCAGCACCGGGGCATTTGCCAGCCCCATGGTCGAATTCGACGCCAGAGTGAATGGTGGCGTGTTGCCCTGCGTCCTGGATACCTACGGCAATGCCATCCAGACTCCAGCTTGCACCGTGACTCCGCCATTGTCACAGGCCTCGCCAGCCCGCAGCTACCGCTACAAAGACTGGGCCCTGTATGCGCAGGACAGCTTTAAGGCCACTCGCCGGCTGACCATCAATTACGGTCTGCGCTACGAACACTACGGCGTCCAGCACAACAACAATCAACAACTGGATTCCGACTTTGTTAATGGAAACTGCCCGTTTCCGTGCAGCATCGAGACCGGTAACGTGGAGATCTCTCCGAATAGCCCCATCGGCCAGATGTGGGCGCCCAGGTGGGGTACTCCGGCGCCCCGCGTTGGCTTTGCCTACGACGTGTTTGGCGACGGCAAAACTGCCTTGCGCGGCGGCTTCGGTATCAGCTACGAACGCAACTTCGGGAACGTGACCTACAATGCCAGCTTCAATCCACCGGCTAGCGCCGTGGTGACCGCTGCTTGCACGGCAAACGGCAACGGAGTCGTGGGCAATAATTGCACA
>JBEKWY010000140.1:0-12928 GCA_049512575.1 Candidatus Acidiferrum sp. | reverse complement strand
TTTTTCATCGCCGAATACACCAGCATGATCACGGTATCCTGCCTCTGCGCGATCATGTTCTTCGGCGGCTGGCTGTCCCCGTTTCCCGCGTCGTGGACCTTCACGCACTATTTGCCGTCCGCGATCCTGATTCCATTCGGGCTCTGGGTCGTCTGGGACGGCATCCGCTACGAAACGATTTTCGGGCGCATCATTCTGCCCGGCGTAGGCACGGTCATCACCGTAATCGGCGCGATCTTGATCGCTTTCCCATTCATCAATGAATTCATCCAGGGCCCGTTCTGGCTGCTGGGCAAGATTTTCTTTTTCCTCTTCGTCTACGTCTGGATGCGCGGCACGCTGCCCCGCTTCCGCTATGACCAGCTGATGTCCTTCGGCTGGAAATTGCTTCTACCTCTTTCCCTCGCAAACGTCGTGATCACCGCCTCCGTAATTCTCCTGAGGAGCCACTGATGAACGCTCCTCTCATCGTTTTCTTCTTCCTGGCGGTGATTGCGATCCTCGGCGCAGTCAGCCTCATCCTTCAGCGTCATCCCATCCACAGCGCCCTCTCTTTGATCGTGGTCATGGTCGCCCTTGCAGGCCTCTATCTACTGATGGGCGCTGAGTTCGTCGCCGCAGTGCAGATCATCGTCTACGGCGGCGCCATCATGGTGCTCTTCGTCTTCGTCATCATGCTGCTCAATGCCGGTGTCGAGGAACGCACCAACATTTCTAAGATGGCGGGCTGGGCCGGCCTTCCGCTGGCTATCGCCCTGATGGGATTCCTCGCCGCCGCTGTCGCTCGCTCGACCGACCGCGTGCAAGCCGCGGCTCAAAGCGGCGCCCCCGCACCCACAAAGGCCCTCGCCACCCTGCTCTTTCAAGATTTCGTCTACCCGTTTGAGCTGACCTCGTTCCTCATCCTCGTCGCCATTCTCGGCGCCATCGTCCTGGCCCAACGCGACCAGAAGGAAAGCCACCTATGATCCCCACGCACTATTACCTGATCCTCAGCTCCATTCTATTCGGCCTCGGCGTCGTAGCCTTCATCTTCCGCCGCAACATCATCACCATCTTCATGTCCATCGAACTGATGCTCAACGCCGTCAATCTCGCCTTCGTAGCCTTCAGCCAGGCGTGGAACCGCCTCGACGGTCAGGTATTCGTTCTTTTCGTAATCGTAGTAGCGGCAGCGGAAGCAGCCGTAGGCCTCGGTATCATCATTCTCATTCAGCGCAACCGGCAATCCCTCAACGTCGAGCGCGTGGACTTGCTCAAACTCTAATGCCGATACTCGACAATCTCTGGATCATTCCGCTCTTGCCCTTGCTCGGCTCGGCCATCAACGGCCTGTTCGGCGCCAAATGGCCGAACAAGATCGTCAACTACGTCGCCATCGGCTCGACCGGCCTCTCCTTCGCATGCGCCCTCGAAGCCGTCCGCGAATTCTCGCAGCTCTCGCCCGAGCAAATTCCCTGGGTAAGGCAATATTTCACCTGGATCGCCGCAGGGACTTTTCGCGCCGGCTTCGACCTGCAAGTCGATCAGCTCACCGTAGTGATGCTGCTCGTCGTCACCGGAGTAGGCTGGCTCATCCACATCTATTCCGTCGGTTACATGGCTCACGAGGGTGGTTATTATCGCTTCTTCTCGTATCTCAATCTGTTCATGTTCTTCATGCTCATCCTGGTCCTCGCCGCCAATTACTCTCTCCTCTTCGTCGGCTGGGAAGGCGTGGGCCTGTGCAGCTACCTGCTGATCGGTTTTTACTTCCTCAGAAAATCCGCTGCCGACGCAGGGAAAAAAGCGTTCATCGTCAATCGCATCGGCGACTTCGGCTTCATGCTGGGAATGTTCCTGCTCTTCAAAACGTTCGGCACGCTCGACTTCGTTTCGCTATTCGCCAAGGCCGTCCCGATGCCCGCCGACGCCATGGGACAATACGGCACGCTCACGGTTGCCTGCCTCCTGCTCTTCGTGGGTGCCACGGGAAAATCTGCGCAGCTCCCGTTATACGTCTGGCTCCCGGACGCCATGGAAGGTCCCACGCCGGTCAGCGCCCTCATCCACGCCGCCACTATGGTCACCGCGGGCGTCTACGTGGTTGCCCGCTCTCACGTGCTCTTCATGCGCGCTCCCAGCGCCATGCTCGTAGTCGCGATCGTCGGCTGCGCCACGGCTCTGTTCGCCGCCACCATCGGCCTGGTGCAAACCGACATCAAAAAAGTTCTCGCGTACTCCACCGTCAGCCAGCTCGGCTACATGTTCCTTGCCTGCGGCGTGGGCGCCTTTTCCGCGGGCATCTTCCACCTGATGACTCACGCCTTCTTCAAAGCCTTGCTCTTCCTCGCGGCCGGTAGCGTCATCCACGCCATGGGCGGCGAGCAAGACATGCTCAAAATGGGCGGCCTCAGCAAAAAAATAAAGTGGACCTACGCCACCATGTTGACGGCCACGCTGGCAATCGCCGGTTTCCCTCCGCTCGCGGGCTTCTTCAGCAAAGACTCCATTTTGCTGAACGCCTACCGCAGCGAAAATGGCGGCTACATCCTCTACGGTATCGGCTTGTTCACGGCGTTGCTCACGTCGTTCTACATGTTCCGCCTCATCTTCCTCACCTTTTTCGGCAAAGAACGCTACGACGAGCATCACGTCCACGTGCACGAATCGCCCAAAAGCATGCTCGTTCCGTTGATGATTCTCGCTGTCCTCGCGATCGTCGGCGGCTGGCTGGCAGCCCCCGCTTTCTGGGGCGGACCTGATTATTTCGCCAAGTTCCTCGAACCCGTCTTCGCCCAAGGCACGCCCGCGGAATCCGGCGCCGCCGAGGCTGCAGCGCACGCGCTGGAGACACCGCTCGCCATCGTCGCGGTCGTCACCGCGCTGATCGGCTTCGGAATCGCCTTCTGGCTCTATATCAGCAAGCCGCAAAAGCCCGGCGAGCTCGCTAAGTCCATGAAGGGCGTCTACGCCACGCTGCTCAACAAATATTACGTCGATGAACTTTACGCCGCCGTGGTCGTCAAGCCGCTGCTCTGGCTATCAACAAAAGTCCTCTGGCAAACCGTCGACGTGCAAATGATCGACGGCGCCGTCAACGGTGTAGCCCACGGCGCGCTCGATGTCGGCGACAACGTGCGCCAAGCCCAATCCGGCAATACCCGTAGCTACGCCGTCTGGGTCATCATTGGCGCCATCGTAGTGATCGCCATCATCTTCTTTTGGCCCTCGAAGCCCGCCGCGATCGGGATGGTGCGCTGATGCTCCCCGGCTTGCTCTCCGTTCTGATCTTCTTCCCCGCGCTGGGCGCTCTCGCCCTGCTCCTACTGCGCGGCGAGGATCACGTCTGGATTCGCCGCCTCGCGCTCACGATTTCTCTCGTCGAGTTTGTTTTTTCACTCTTGCTGATTCCCCGCGTCCCCATGGGAGTGGCTGGCTACAGCCTGGCCGAATATTACAATTGGATTGCCAACCCGCCGATCCACTATCACCTCGGCGTGGATGGCATCAGCCTATTTCTCGTCATCCTGACGACCTTCCTTACGCCCGTCTCCATCCTCGCCTCCTGGCAGAGCATCAATCACCGCGTAAAAGAATTCTTCGTCATGATCCTGATGCTCGAGGTTGGCGTTGTCGGCGTTTTCCTTTCCCTCGACCTCTTCCTCTTCTTCTTGTTCTGGGAAGTCATGCTGATCCCCATGGCCTTCCTGATCGGCATCTGGGGCCACGAGCGCCGCATCTACGCCGCCATCAAATTTATCCTCTACACCATGGCCGGCTCGATTCTCATGCTCGTCGGCATCGTGTGGCTCTACAACCTGACCGGCACCTTCGACCTCCCCAAGATTCAGCAACTCCTGCAAGACGGCCGCTTCGCCGCGCTGACCTCGCAGCAGGAAATGCTCTTGTTCCTGGCTTTCTTCGTCGCCTTCGCCATCAAAGTCCCGCTCTTCCCGCTGCACACTTGGCTGCCCGACGCCCACGTCGAAGCCCCCACCGCGGGCTCGATCATGCTCGCCGGCGTGCTCCTGAAAATGGGCACTTACGGCATGATCCGCTTCTGTCTTCCGCTCTTCCCCAACGCCGCGCACCGCGCCGCACCGTGGGTAGCAGCATTAGCGATCATCGGAATCATTTACGGCGCGCTGGTTTCACTCATCCAGCCGAACCTGAAAAAGCTCGTCGCCTATTCGAGTGTCAGCCACCTGGGCTTCGTAGTTCTCGGCATCTTCGCGTTCCATAATATTTCCATGCAGGGTGCTGTCTACCAGATGCTGGCCCACGGTATCTCTACCGGCGCGCTCTTCTTGCTCGTCGGAATGCTCTACGACCGCCGCCACACCTTTGAAATCAAAGAGTACGGCGGCCTCGCCACTCCGATGCCCCACTTGGCCGCCTTCTTCCTGTTCGTGGCTCTCTCTTCGATGGGCCTGCCTATGCTCAACGGCTTCGTCGGCGAATTCCTGATTCTGCTGGGCACATTCCAGGTGCACGCCGACTGGGCAAGCTGGGCCGCCCTCGGCGTCATCCTTTCCGCCTGCTACCTGCTCTGGGCCTACCAACGCGTCTTCTTCGGCGACATCACCGTCGAAAAAAATCGCACCTTGCCCGACGCCTCCAGCCGCGAAATCGGCATCCTAGCCACCATATCCGTACTCATCCTCTGGATGGGCCTGGGTTCCACCTTCTTCACCCACCGCTTCGCCGCCTCCAGCCAAAACGTCCTCGACGAAATGCAGCGCTCCAGTCCCCAGGAAGCCTCAAGTCCCGCTTCGGCGCCAACGGTTCACCGATCGATCCTGACCGTCGCACATTTAACCGAGCTCAATCAATCCACCGTCATTTCGAACGAAGCAGGCCGGATTTCTCCTCCCCGTTCGCTTCCTGCGAACGGGCCGGCTTGCGCAGAGAGAAATCTCTCTTGTCTTTCGATGGCTGAAGCCAAGTCCGCTGCCCCCACTTCTCCCGAAAGGCCCGGAGCCCGCTAAATGATTCCCCGCCCCGAAGACCTGATCCGCGTCCTCCCAGAAACCCTCTGGTGCATCTTCGGCGTCCTGCTGATGCTGCTCCAACCTTTCACCCGCAATCGCCACGTCCTAAGTTTTTTTGCAATCCTGGGCGCGATCCTCGGCACCAGCGCCACGATCTACGCCTACACCACGGTAGGCGCGGGGTCAGCTTTCCATGGCCTGATCCAACTGGACGCCTTCAGCATCTTCTTCCACCTCTTGGTCGGCGCCGTCTCAATCCTGGTCGTGCTGATCTCCGGCCCCTATCTCGAACGTGAAAATCTGGAATCCGCCGAATTCTTCGCCCTCGTGCTCTTCGCCACCGCAGGCATGGGCGTCCTCTCCTCGGCCCAGGAACTCCTCACCGCCTTCATCGGCCTGGAAATGAGCTCGATCTCCAGCTACGTCCTGGCCGGCTATCGCCGCGACACCATCAAGTCCAGCGAATCGGCCATGAAGTATTTCCTCCTGGGCTCGTTCGCCACGGCTTTCTTCCTCTACGGAATCGCGTTGGTTTACGGAGTCACCGGCACTACGAATCTCGCTCTGATGGGCTCCGCCGACAACACCAGCAATCTCCTGAAGCTGGGCTTGGCCCTGATTCTGATCGGACTGGGCTTCAAAGTAGCCGCGGCTCCGTTCCAACTCTGGACCCCTGACGTTTACGAAGGTGCTCCGACGCCCGTCACTGCGCTCTTCTCGGCCGGACCCAAAGCCGCAACCTTCGCGCTACTCCTGCGCATTTTCGCCGACGTTCCCGCCGCCACCCATTTCTGGTTCTGGGCCTTCTGGATTCTCGCGGTGCTCACCATGTTCGTCGGCAATCTCGGCGCCCTGGTCCAGACCAACGTAAAGCGCATGCTCGCTTACAGCTCGATCGCCCACGCAGGCTACATCCTGGTAGCCTTCGCCGCCGTAACGTACCTCGAAGGCAACTCCGACACGGGCGGAGCCGCGGCCTACGCCGCAGTCCTCTTTTACCTGTTGAGCTACGCGCTGGTAAAACTGGGCGCCTTCACCATCGTCTCCCAGCTCGGTGGCGCCGGTGAAAAGCACCTCTCGCTCGACGACTACGCAGGCCTCGGCCGCCGCCAGCCGGTCGTGGCCGCGGCTTTGAGCCTCTTCCTGCTCTCACTCCTGGGCCTACCGGTAACCGCGGGCTTCTTCGGCAAATTCTACATATTCAAAGCGGCCGTAAATTCCCACCTGATCTGGCTGGCAGTCTTAATGGCCGTGAACAGTATCATTGGCGCCTACTACTATTTCCGCCTGATCGTCGTGATGTATATGCGCGAACCGAACCTGGAAGCAGGCCCCGCTCCCGCAGTGATCGGCTTCCCGCTCCCGGTAAATGTCGTCCTAGCCGTGACCGCTGCTGGCACCGTCTATTTCGGCCTCTTCCCCAACCAAGTCCTCTCCTTCGTCCTCCAATCCAACCTCCTCGGCCACTAAGTAGCACAGGCACTCCTGCGCGTGCAGGCTTCGACATCGGCAATACGTGAACCATCGTGCGGACTCGTTGTACTCTCCGCGCGAGCGAGGACGCTTTGCCGATTCGATACGAAATCTACCGCGCCCACGTTTACTTCACGAATCGCTTGCTTCATCCCCCAAAAAGCATATAGTCGCACCAACACCACGCGTCGCCGTAGCCCAACGATCAATCGTCCACGTTCGTGCTACTCCGCGACCTCTGGTCGGCCAAGTCAATTGCCCTAAATCCAAGCTCCACGAATCTCAACAGGAGAGAATCTCGATGAATGTGAACAAACTCGCGTCGATCCTCGGAATTACCCTGCTAACCGCCGTCTCCGGCCTGGCGCAGGAGAAACCCGGCACCATCAGCGCGCTGGAATTCCAGACTCCCAAAAACGGCATGGTCAAGCAGTACGAAGAAGGCCGCAAACAAAAAGCGGAGTGGCACAAGCAGCAGAAGGACACGCAGCCCCTGTACGTTTGGGAAGTCGTCAGCGGGGAACACACCGGCACCTACATCGTCGGCCGGCTGGGTCAGCACTGGGCCGATTTCGACAAACCCTCGGTTCCCGAGCAGGCCGACTTTGACCAATACAACAAGGTCATCGCCGCATCGGTGCAATCCCTGATCATCCAATATTACGAGTTCCTGCCCAAGGTCAGCAGCCCGGGCAACACCAAACCCGGCGACAAATACTCCGAAATCTTCACCTATCACGTACGCGCCGGCAAAGATACGGAGTTCAACAGCGCCCTGAGCCGCGCCAACGAAGCCATCCAGAAAACAAAATGGCCCACCAGCTACCTCTGGCTCGCTCTGGCCAACGGCGGCGCCGGCGGCACTTATGTGCTCATCATACCGCACAACAGTTGGGCCGATTTCGAAAGCAAGCCCGACATGAAACCCTTCCGCCAAATGCTGCTGGATGCGTTCGGACAGGAAGAAGCCGATTCCATCACCAAGCGCTTCGACTCCTCGATCGAGAGCGTAACCTCGGAAATCGACAAGTTCCGCGCCGACCTAAGCTACCTCCCATCCAAGTAGCGGTCGTTCCGTCCGCATCACATGCTCCCGGTTCGCCGCGCAAACGCGCGGCGAACCTTCCCAATCCCGGCAGGATTTGGTCCAGTGCCATTTCGCGTAGCACCACGAAACGCGACGTTCAATGTAGCCGCCGGGCTTCAGCCCGGCGACCCAACTCCGCGACTCGCAAGTAAGCAACAAGCCACACGGCATCTTCTTCAGCGGCGCAATTCTCCCCAACTCATGCTCTCCTAACAAATGTGGGAATCGGCTTCGTCCTCCTCATCTGGGCCATCGTCGGCGCCCTCCTCGCCGCCGCCACCGCCGTAGTGCTTGGCACAACCACCTTTCTCGCGACACGTCGCGTCCACCGAGGACGCCGCATGGCCGCCATATTTGCCGCAAGTGTTTTTCCGTTCTTGGGTCTCGGCTGGGCAGCCACCCTCTTTATTTTCCAGGCCACCGTCAACGAAACGATCCTCCATCGCGATCCCGGACTCGGAGACACTTGGAGGTGCCCGCTACCCAATGGCTACTCCCTGCTGATGATCGACGACACCGACAACGGCTGGGTCTACAACCCCGCCACACAAGTACCCTTCGGTGTCGGCGAGCAAGAAGACGCCGTCGGCGGCGTAGCCGTCGTTCAAGTGGCAGGCCGCTACATCCTGGGCCGCTCCGAAGGCAAAGCCTTCCACGTCCCCACCGAAGCAGCCCCGCGCGCCGATTTTTACTTCTTACTCGACACGCAAGCCGGAAAATATTCCAGTTTCCCCACCTACGATTCCCTGGTCACCACCGCGCAACCCTTAGGAATTCAACCAAAACTAGAGCCCATCCAAGCCGTCTATTCCCACTATCGCTTCACCTGGTTCGACATCTTCGTGGCCATCCTTTTCGTCGTCCCACCACTTCTCGCCGCCATCCTGCTCCTCCTATGGATCCGCCGCCTGCGCAGAGCCCGAGCAGTTCCCTCGGTGGCTCAGAACGTTGGTTTCACGTGAGTCTATGCAAAGTTAAATTATGTTCTTTAAGGTGGTAGACTTTGCCTATTCTCAATATCAACAAATTCTCTGACGCGAGGTCCCCCGCCATGCGCGTGCGCTACAAGGTCGGCTCCGAAATCCTGATCGTGGTGGTTCTGCTCTTCGCGCCAATTTCCTACGCGCAATCCACCGGGAAGAAAAAAGTCAGCAGTCAGGCCGATCTGCCGCGCTTCAGCTACCCTGTCCAAGGCTCCGCCTCTGATCTCGTGCAGGGCGACGACGCCACCTTCAACGCTTTCGCCTCCAAAGTGCGCGGCGATCTCGAATCCGTCTTTCGCGATTACGACATCGACGACAAGGCCACGCTGCGCACCCTACTTAGCGCCAAGCTCGACCTCCAGGAGCTCTCGGGCGAGTACGCATCCGCGCTGCAAACGGTGGAAGCGCTCCGCGCCCTCGAAGAAAAGCCGGCCGCCAAGCTCACCACCGGCCTATTTGCCCGCGCGCGCCTCCACGCCGCCATCGACACCAACTCCACGAGTGGCCCTGACTACGAGCAGGCTTTCGCCAGGCACTACAAGCAAGCCGTCGACCCGTTGCCTTGGGACGTGGTGCAGGACAATATCAAGGCTTCCTACGCCGGCTCTCGCGTGTTCACGAAGGCCGTCGCCATCGGCCAGATCAAGACCGACCTTGATCCCGCTGTCCAGAAATCCGGCTCGCTCGACAATTCCGAAGCCTGGGATCTGATCTCCGCACGCAATCTCATCCAATTTGCCATTCCCCTGGGTGCTGTCCGCGCCGAAGTCCTGAAGCAGTACCTCGCGCTCCACAATGTCGTCAAACCCGACATCTGGGCCGCTCGCGAAGTCACGCTCTCGACCGATCAAAAGCTGGCGCCCGTCCTGGTCGCGATTTGGGATTCCGGCATCGATGTCACCCTCTTCCCCGACCAGCTCTTCACCGACCCGAATCCCACCGCCAGCGGCACGCACGGGCTGGCCTTCGATGACCAGGGCGGCCCCTCGCCGTCATGGCTGTATCCCCTGACCGCCGAGCAGCGGAACGCCTACCCCGAGTTTCGCGGCCAAATCAAAGGCTTTCTCGACCTCCAGAACGGCATCGACTCACCCGACGCCGAAACCGTGCAAAAAAAGTTCAGCAGCCTATCGCCGGACCAGTTGCACCAGATGTTTGAACTGGACAATGTCCTCGGCTTCTATATCCATGGCACGCATTGCGCGGGCATCGCCGTGCGGGGCAACCCCGCCGCACGGCTGGTCGTCGCCCGCTTCAACGATGAGTTGCCCGAGCTGCCTTTTCCCCCGACCGTGGAATGGGCGCGTCACCTGGGAGCCGCCTTCCAGCAGATGTCCGACTATTTCCGCACCCGCAACGTTCGCGTCGTCAACATGAGTTGGGGCGACGAACCCGCCGAATTTGAGCAATGGCTATCCAAGACCGGCGGCGGCGCCGACCCCGCGGAGCGCAAAAAGCGGGCCGCCGAACTCTATGCCATCTGGAAAGCAAACGTCGAAAACGCCATCAAAGGTGCACCTAACACTCTCTTCATCACCGCCGCGGGAAACAGCGACTCCAACGCCGGCTTCACTGAAGACGTTCCCGCCTCGCTGCACCTGCCGAACCTCATCGCGGTCGGCGCCGTCAACCAGGCCGGAGACGAAACCTCTTTTACCAGCTACGGCGACACGGTGGTTGTCGATGCCGACGGCTACAATGTCGAAAGCTACGTCCCCGGTGGCGCCAGACTGCAGCTTTCGGGTACGTCGATGGCTTCGCCCAACGTCGTGAACCTCGCCGCCAAACTCTTCGCACTAGACCCGTCGCTCAGCCCGCAGCAAGCGATCGCGCTGATCAAGCAAGGCGCCACCCCCAGCGACGACGGGCGCCGCCACCTGATCGACGAGAAGCGCACCGTAGCCCTGCTGCATGCTCAGGCCAACAGGTAGACAACGGGTAGGGCGGCGGTGCTCACGCAGGTCTGGGGCAGCCGGGGTTATTCTCCTCGACCTCACCGGACGGCCTTCCTGGATGGCGAGGAGACGGAAAATTTCTAGTTAACCATAACACCCACCCCCCTAGGTTTTTTCGTAAGTGTTCATTCTAAATATGGTTAAAGTGCTTTGTTTTGACACACTTTTGCAAGTGTTGATTCTAAATGGCTTACAGAGGCGTCGAAAATAGCGAAAAAGTGGGGCGCATTCCGCGAGAATGGCGGAACGGCCGAGGAAGCCGCGGATCAACTTCAGCATACATCACCAAGCTTACCACGATGAGTATCAATAGGTTAAGTAATATTCATCGAACAGTCGAAAATGAGGGGCGAACGGCGCTGTGCGGGATTTGAGCTGCGGCGTAGAAATCCTAGAGACGACAAGGTCGTATCGAAATCCGGAGCGCTTGGGAAGCTCCAAAAAGAGAAAGCCCAGGAGATTTATGCTCCCGGGCTTGTCGGAACATCGGAATGTCTCTGAGAAAGAAAGGCTTACAGCTTGAGGTAGAGGAGGAACCCCAGCGCGAAGGTGAACAGCGTGAGCGTTTCCACGAATACCAGGCCCAAAATCATCGCCGCCCGGACGCCGCCTGCCGCTCCCGGGTTGCGCGCGATGCCTTCGCACGCCGCGGCCGCGATTCGGCCCTGGCCCAGCCCGCCGCCAAACGCCGCGACCGCTACACCGAAGCCTATTGCGATCACCAGCGTCGTCGTATTGATCGGTGACTTTGCCGGAGCATTATTGTCCTGCGCAAACGCCGCTGGCGCGATCAACATCACCGCCAGCAGCACCATGCATACTACCGCTGCTTTTTTCATGTACTGCCTCCTCTTGAAATGCCGCCAGGAGGTGGTTCCCGGACACCGTGCAGCCGGGCTCACACTGGAACGGCTACAAAACTCGTGAAAGGCCTGAACAGCGATGATTCAGGCGCGGGCTCATCCGAAACCGAACCTCAACGGCTGAAGCCGTGCCCTCCCACCGGCTCTAGTGATCCTCGGCTGTTGCTAGACCGATATAGACTGCCGGCAAAATCGTGAAGACGTAGGCCTGCACCACCGAAACGAAAATGTGCAGCGCGATAAACGCGATCGGGATCAACGCGGGAAGGATGCCCAGCGCCAGCCCGATCGCCGGGTGCTTTGTCCAGCCCCACAACGCGGGTGCCGCGAACAAGCCCAGGAACAGGCCGTAGATCAGATCGCTGGCGAAAATATTGGCCCAGAGACGCACCGTCAGGGAAAGCAAGCGGGCGCAGGTGCTGATGATTTCGACGGGAAAAATCAGTGGAATCAGCGGCGCGCTCAGGCCGCCCGTAAAAGTCTTGATGTAACCAAGGACCCCGTGATGCCGAATTCCCTGCCAGTTGAAATACACGAAGGTGATGATGGCGCAGGCTAGCGGAACGCTGACGGTCGCGGTGGGCGAGCTGAATCCGGGGAAAACACCAAATAAGTTGGCCAACAAGATGAAAAGCGAAATGGTTCCCACCAGCGGGACGTACTCACGCCAGTGATGCCCGGCATTCTCCGACAAAATGTCGTTGATTCCGAATCCTTCTTTGTTCGTCAGCAGGAGTTCCGCAATTTGCTGGGCGGTGCCGGGACGCTCCACCGACAATCGCGACCTGATCAACAAAGCCAGCAACGCGCCAACCACCAGCACGAAAAACCCCATCGCGACATGCTCGGGGATGGGCATATTCGGGTGATCCGGCTGGATGTGCAGCGCGGAGAGCAACGCCAGGGCAACGCCCCCGAGGTAATGATTGATGACTTGCGTGATCCAGCTTACGTGCTGTTCCATTTCGCTATTTTAAGCCTCGAATGGGCTGAGTTTCGCCCTTCATTTCCACCGGATGCCACACTTCATACACACTCGCCGCAATTGCCGCGGCTCCTAAAGCCAACAACCCAAGCACCATGCTCACGAGGGGAATACCAAGAAGTTTAAAAATAACATACACGCTGATGGCTATCAACCCGTAGCGGAACAGCGCGCGGAAGTAGGTGCCAACCGGTACACGCGGCTGGACAGCATCGGCCTGAGCCGTCGAGGCGGCCACCAGGGCATCCATTCCGCGCCTCAGCCAGCGGAAATTGAACCATGCCAGTACGGACCCAATCAGCAAGCCCGCGGCCCAGATCCACCGATACGAAATGCCGGTGACGCCGGCCGCCACGGCTCCGATCACCAAAGTCACCCAAGCAATACGCCGCTCGGTCGCCGCGCCGGGAGCGCTGCCGACCGGCGCGTTCTGCGGATGGGACTCAGACTGGAGGTCATTGTTCACAAATAAGCCGTGGAACACACCGCGCGTTTCAATCCAGACGCCGCAGCACTTCTTTCAATCCAGCCGCGAATCCAACGCCGCCGAGAAGCAGCGTGAAAATTACTTTCGTGTGCAGCCAGTGATCGAGAAAGAAGCCCAGCAAC